>URCP01000016.1 GCA_900546315.1 uncultured Eubacteriales bacterium | reverse complement strand
AAAGTGCTGCTGACAGTAACTTTATTGTTTTTGAGAACATAGAAGTCGGTATCAGCAGTCACAGCGCTGACTTCACGATAGTAAACATCAGTCGGGATGTTCGTGCCATCGCCCTTTGTCCAACCGTCTGCAATAGAATAAGTGACCTTGTCTGCAACGAATGTACCATTTTGCTCAACCTTCACAAACAGCCAACAAGCTTCAGATCCCGCCTTAACAATCACCTTCGGGTCTTTCTCTATATCAACACCGGGGATGATTTTCGCTTGTTTGTTATCAGGCTTTGTTTCTGTCAGCGTGATGTTGATATCTCCATACGTAAACGTATTAACCACCGGATCAGTCTTAGCCGTCAGCCAAGCCACCGACCCGCCGATGATACCGCCGATGATGAGTGTCAGCGCGACCGCCATGACAAGCACGCGTGCGCTTATGCCGTTAGAATTGCGTCTCATTTTTCAGTACCTCATTAGTTAAATTTTGCAGCAGCCCATGCAGCAGCTGCGTCTGCGAAACCGTCAGCCTGAATTGCATATGCAGTTACTGTGATCTTCGTATTCTCAGCGGTTACAGCATTCCACGATGTCTTTGTAGCTTCTGCATTGTTTGCGTTGTCCGCAATCTTGAAATTGCTAAACACGGTAAAACTCTTCTGCGCGTTCTCTCCATTAGTATAAGAACGGTAGTAAACATTATCAACGCCAGCAAGCTTTGTCCAACCATTTGTAGTTATCTGCGTAGCAATAGTCTTGTAACCGTCCGTGCCTTCCTCATTTGCTGCTTCAAAAGCAGAAATGCCATTTTCGACTTTTACGAAGATGTAGCAGTTCTCGCTACCATCAGTTACATGAACAGTCGGATCCTTGGTGTAGCTATGTCCAGGCATCAGCTTGTAGCTGTTAGCCTTTACTCTTTCAGCAGGAGTAACCGCAACTCCTGCGTCGTTCACTTTCGCTTCGTCAAGTGTGATAGCAACCTTACCAACCGTGAACGTATTGGTAACGGTATCCGTCGATGTCAGATACGCCATAGTCCCGAGCACCGAGACGGCGATCAGCGCTACCATGCAGAGCGCAAGGAGCATGATCTTGTTTCTTGTTTTCATCTTCATGAAAACCTCCTTAAAATAAATTTTATATAGGGAACCTTTCGGTGTTACCCTCACATCTTGCCAGCGCCCTTTCCGCGCCGATTCTTCATCCGGGCGAGAATCTTCTCCTCGTCCTTCGAGCCGATCGGCTTGTCCTTCAGGCGCTCCCGGACCGCGGCGATCTCCTCGTCGGTCAGAAGCCTCTCCGTAACCGCATCTATCTGCTCGTCCATCTCCGCGTCGGTCATCTCCCGCCCGCGCAGCTCATTCAGTCGGCTCCGCAGCATACTCCCGTTTTTGTCCTCCGAGAACACGTCCGGCAGAAACACCAGCAGCAGGAGCAGCGCGCCAATCGCGATAGCGATATACATCCCCGGCGGGTTCTGTATATAATTCGCCACATACCCGAGAAAAGGTATGCACATAACCGGCTCGCCGATCACATTCTTACAATGCACCGCCCCGCCGTCCGGCGAATCGTTCGCGTCCCCCTTCGTCCGGAACCGGATCACCTCCGGATCCTCCTCGTCAGGGATGACCTCAATCACCCTGTGCGTCGCCACCGTGTCCGCGTCGAGCATGAACGTTATAACATCCCCGACCTTGATGTCCGCGGCGTCAACCTTCTTCACGTAAATCAGCGACCCCGTCCCGTAAGCCGGCTCCATCGACCCCGACAGCACCGTGAACACCTGAAGCCCGATCAGCCTCACTCCCACGAGCAGCACGGCAAACAGAACCACCACAGCCACAAGCACGGTACTGACCACGCTCAGAATTCTCTTAGTTTTCGATTTCATATGTACTTTTCCGCTATTTCCTTTTCCAGTTTTTCACCAATCCAAGGAACGATACCATTATACCATTATATCATTCATCGTCCCATTTGTCAATAGATAAGTTATGAGTAATCAAATAAGTGTGATAAAACGACAATACACGCCGGGGCACGCCGCTTTCAGTCAAAACACCAGTCCCGACCGATCCTTCCGTCGAAATACTTCCCGATCGTCGACCGCGAGCTCTCGCTCGTCTCAATGAACGATATCTCGTCAAGGTTGAACAGAAAACACCCGCAATGCCCCCTGAACGTCTGAAAACATATAACCTTGATGTGCGCCCCGATCTCCACCGAATAATCCATCATCTCGAGCGTCTCCCCGTGAAGCGCCGCCCTCTCGCAGCACCTCAGCCACTTCATGTCGCTGTTATCAAACAGCAGACTGAACCGGATCCCGATCACCTCGTCGAGAGTCTTCTTCTCAAGTCTCGCAAACGCCTGGTTTCCGTACCGGAATATCCAGTCCACCGCCCGCCTCTCGTCGTCAAACACTATCTCAAGATCCGCGAAGGCGAACGGAAGCTTCTCAAAACTGTTATAGAACTCCCTGTACCCGGCGGCAATCATTTTCCCGCCGTCATCCGTGAGACTGTCGATGAGCCGCTTCTGCCGCTCCTTCAGACCGTCCGTTATTTCCTTCTTCTTTCACTTCGTATAATCAAGCGCCTCGCCGTTTCCGAGGTAACGCGGTCCGCCACGTTATAAATATCCTCAGCCGAAACGATACATCCACGATGTATCTTGATGAACCGGTCGCCGAGCTCACTCTCGAGCTCTCCGAGAGTCATGCGCACCCTGAAGACCTCCCCGTCACGCGCGTGTATCTCCGCGTAATTACCGAACATCGTGACGTAAAGAATCCTGTCCGGATCGAGCGCGCTTCTCTTTCCGTCGGCGACGATCATCATTTTTTCCCTGTCCCGCAATTCTTTCCGTTCCTTCAAACCCGAATATTCATTCATTATAAACATTATATCACAATTTACAAAAAAAGTCAACAGCAAGGACATAAAAAATCAGGACAATTTTCTGTCAGATTTGACTAATTAGCAAGTGCGGTCACGAAACGCGTTGCGTCAAATTAGTCTGCGATAAATATAATGTATTTTTTGTAAATCAGTGCGAAAAATCAATGAACGCATAATTGCCGTATTCTCTTTCTGTTTTCATAAAATTCATAAATTTCCGGGTATGATTACGCACAAAATGTACTTGCCATAATCTCCACGTTATGGTATAATTTTTACAGCAAAACAAAAGCGAACAAGCGGAGGATAAAGCGGAATGAAAACAGCACTACAGATCTACACGCTCAGAAACACCATCCTTAACGACACGCTCTCGCAGCTCACAGCACTGAAAAGCGCCGGATATGAAGGCGCGGAGCTCGTGAACTTCGGCGGCGACAGCGTCGGATTCCTCGCGGGTGAGATGAAGAGGGCGGGGCTTGAGGTCTTCTCGATCCACACCGATATAAACGAGGTCATCGCGGCGGACGAGAAGCGGCTTGAGTACTACGCATCGCTCGGCTGCACGGTCATGCCGATCGGCTGGCTTCCGGAGGAGCGCATCGCTGGCGGAAAACTCTATGGCGAAACGCTTGAGTTCATCGGAAAGTTCTCGACGCTCGCGAAAAAGCACGGAATACGGCTCGTCTACCACAATCACGATTTCGACCTCGAATACTTAAATGGGGAAAGAAAGCTTGATCGACTTTACGCTGACACCGCGCCGGATATCCTCGGAGCGGAGCTCGACACCTGCTGGATATACACAGCCGGTGCCGACCCGGAGGAATATGTCAGAAAATACGCCGGAAAATGCCCGGTGCTGCACCTCAAGGACTGCGTGAAGGAGGGCGGCAGGAAAGGGTTCCGCGCGCTCGGCGAGGGAGTCCTCGACTTCGCGCCGATAGTCAGAGCCGCGGAGAAAGGCGTAGAGTGGCTCTGCGTCGAGCAGGATGAGCCGTCGCCCGGAAAGACGCCGATGGAATGCGCGCTCATGAGCATCGGTCACCTGAAAACTCTGATATGAGCGCGCGGCCGTTTTATCAGAGCCCGCTCGCCGGGAACAAACCATATCAGATATCGCTCTCAAAATCCGCGCCGTTTCAAGCGCACTGGCACGGCGAAATTGAGATATTGTACGTGATTCGCGGAAGCGCCGATATTACAGCGGACGGCGAGAGCCTGCACCTGATTGAGGGTCAGGCGGCGTTCATAGGAAGCGCGGAGATACATTCGCTTGATAAGAACAATAATGACACGCTGCTGCTCGTCATCGAGGTCGGATACAAGCTGCTGGGCTCAGGATTCACGCTGTTCACCGGAATGACGTTCGAGGATCGGGTGGTAATGCTCGACAGTTACCCGCGGCTCGCCGGGATAATAAACGAGATCATATCACTGTATTCCGGCGCACCGCCGAAGGACGAGAAGGGGTGGACCGCGATGGAGTTCCGCGCGCGGTCGCTGCTCTTCTCCATGTCCGCGGAGATACTGCTGTCGGTCAGAATGCGCGGGCTCGGGGAGAGGTCGAGGAAGATACGCGACGATATGCTCTCGATGCAGCAGGCGCTTGATTATATAGACAAGAACTACCATGAGCAGATTGACGTCGTCCGCGCGGCGGAGATGTCCGGGTACGAGAAGACGAGGTTCTGCCAACTGTTCAAGCGCGCGGTCGGGGTCTCGTTCCACAAGTACCTCAACGACCGGCGGATTGAGGCGGCGAAGGAGCTCCTCTCGGGTTCGGAACTGCCGATACAGACGATAGCCGAGAAGACAGGTCTCCCGGAACCGAAGACATTCTCGCGTGTATTCCGCGCGTCGGAGAACATGACTCCGAGCGAATACAGACAGCTTCATGGTCAGCACAAATAATATATTAAATTAGGAAGGAACTTGACAAATGAAATCATCAAAGCGAAGACTCACAGCCGCCCTCTGTCTCACCGCGCTGATACTGATGTCGGCGTCCTGCGGGAACACGGAAACTCCCTTCGATACGACAACCGGTGATTCAGAGAGCGTCTCAGACACCACAGTCGAAACAACAGAAGAAAGAATATCCACAGGTCTCGAGCCGAGGGATTTCGACGGGTATGTGTTCAGGTTCTCGAATCCGTCGAATGTGACACAATCATGGAATCATATGCAGCTGACAGTAGAGGAAGCTGATGGCGATACATTGAACGACGCCATATATCAGCGCAATCGCGCAGTTGAGGAACGGCTCAACATAAGGATAACCGAATATGAAAGCTCTGTAGATAAGTCAGAGAACGACATGAAAACCAGTGTTCTCTCAGGAACTGACGAATTTGACGCGGCTTTTATAAGAGGAACAAAGATGAAGCAATACTATTCGCTCGGAGAAAACAAACTCTGCTTTGACTTTGTTACAGAAGTTCCCAACATAGATCTGTCAAAACCATGGTGGACGCAGAGCGCTAACGATTCGGTATCAATTGCCGGACAAATGCAGTTCATCGTCGGTGATATAAGCCTGTCATACTTTGATTCAGTCATGCCGGTCGCGATGAATCTGCGGATAGCGAACGCATATTCTTTGGAGAATCCGTACGAACTTGTCCATAACGGTAAATGGACAATGGATGTTATCGGAGACATGATCAAAAAAACATCATCTGATCTCAATGGTGACGGTGACGCCACATTCGGAGACCAATTCGGTATGTATGGCATGAGTGAAGAATACATCTCTCTCGCAATAGCAGCCGGGGCGAAAATGATCGATAAAGACGAGAATGACATTCCTTACCTTGCAATCGGCGACTCGAAATTTCAATCCGCGTTCGAAAAAGCCATCGCTGTTCTCAACCAGAAAGATGTCTTCGCGAATATCAGACTTCCGAAATACGACATCACTAAAACCACGCTCAGAGTATTCAGAGATGGGTATTCACTCTTTTTCAGTGATTGTCTTTACTGGTTGACAACATACCGCGATATGAATGACAACTTCGCGATACTCCCAAGAGCAAAATACGACGAAACCCAAGACAAGTATTATACATCCGTCCACGAAACCGGAGCGTGGCTCTGTGTTCCATTGACAGCGGATCCGGAACGAAGCGGTTATATTCTTGAAGAACTTGCCGCTGAATCACATTACAGCCTGATTCCCGCTTACTACGAAAACGTCCTGTTTCAGAAAACCGCGAGAGACGAAGCTTCTCACGAGATGCTTGATCTCATTTTTGAGACACGCGTAAGCGACCTTGGCGGTCTCTTTGATTTCGGTGGTGTTTACACCAAACTCAAAAAAATGGGGGAAAAAGGTGATACAGGTCTCCAATCTTTTGCTGACAGTATACGCTCCAAGGTAAATACTGAGATTCAGAAAATAATGGAATAAAACATATTATGGAGGATTTTTATGGAATTCTTATGCGGCGCAGCCCGCGAAAAGATCACACCTGTCATCGGAGCACACCTCTCAGGCTACAATCCTGACGTCGTGTCAACAAATGTTCACGATGATCTGACAGCGACTGCCGTTGCTTTCTCTGACGGCAATGAAACCATGCTGCTCATTTCGGCAACAGTGTGTGATATCAACACGGAGCTCGCCACAGAGCTCCGAGGAAAAATCTCAGAGAAATGCGGCGTTCCGTCCGAGAATATCATTCTCGCGGCGATCCACACGCATTCCGGACCGAATGTCTGTGGCAGCGAAGGTTGGGGAACGATAGATCATGAATACGTCAATACGATATTTCTGCCTTCGCTTCTGAAAGTATCATCAGATGCCGTTGCCGCAATGGTACCATCCGAACTCGGAAGCGCGTCCGGAAAAAGCGAAGTCGGAATCAACAGACGCCAACAGAATCGGGATGGAAGCATCAGTCTGGGGCAGAATCCCTGGGGTTTATACGATCCTACAATGACAGTCATCACCGTTCGTTCATTATCCGACAAGAGAGGTATCATCAACCTCATTCACTATGGCTGTCACTGTACAGCCTGCGGAATATCCGGTGACATAAGCCGTGATTGGGCTGGAGTTATGATTGATCGCCTTGAGGCAGCAACCGGAACGCTCACCGCTTTTATCAATGGCGCGGAAGGTGACGTTGGTCCTCGTCTGACGAATGGAAAAACCGTCGGTAATATATCGCTTGTAGAAGAGCACGGCGCATATGCCGCATTCGACGCAGTCCAAATCGCAAGACAAGTGAGGAGCTTTATAACGCCTGAAATACGATTTAAGCATGGCAATGTGAAACTACCGTATCAAGATCTTCCATCACTTGAAGAAGTTGTCAGTGAAATCAAAAGCATTGGCAATCCGTCGTCTCTTTGCAATATCGGTTACCTGAAATATCATCATCTGACCAGAGTCAAGGAAATTATCGAAAACAATCACGAGAATCTCCCTGACGCGTATGTCTACCCGACAATTACCGCAATTATCGGTAATATCGTGTTTCTTCCTTTTCCTTTTGAGATGTTTTCTGAGATATCATTGCGTCTCAGAGAATACTCAGGATATCAGAACACGCTTTGTCTGTCATGCGCAAACGGTTACAATTCCTACCTTCCAACGCAGGATCAACTTTGCCGTGGAGGTTATGAGGTAGACGCATTCCGTTATACCTCTGACTACGCACTCGCCGACAACACCGACGAAAACATAATAAACGAAACGCTCAGAATACTTGAATCATAAAGGAGAAGCATCATGTACAGAATAGGAAACGAAGAAATAGAAGCAGTCGCGAGAGTTATCAGGAGCGGAGCTCTTTTCAAGATCAACAGCGGCGCTCAGGAAGTCAGGCACTTCGAGGACGAACTCTGTGAGAAGTTCGGCACTACAAACGCCATCTGCATGACGAGCGGCAAGGCGGCGCTCATCTCGGCGCTCATCGGTATGGGCGTCGGACCGGGCGACGAGGTCATCGTCCCGGCGTACACGTATATCGCAACCGCGATAGCCGTCACCGCGACCGGCGCAATCCCCGTGCTAGCCGACTGCGACGAGACACTGACGATAGACCCGGAGGATATCGAGAGAAAGATATCCTCTCACACGAAAGCCATCATCCCGGTTCACATCCAGGGCTTCCCCTCCGCGATGGACAAAATCATGGAGATCGCGAAGAAACACGGCATCTTCGTCCTCGAGGACGCCTGCCAGTCGGACGGCGGCAGCTTTGGCGGAAAGAGGCTCGGAACCATCGGCGACGCCGGCGCGTACAGCTTCAACTTCTTCAAGATCATAACCTCCGGGGAAGGCGGCACGCTCGTCACCGACAACCGTGAAATCTATGAGCGTGCGCTCATCTACCACGACTCCTCCGCCATCGCGTATTTCGGCAACCAGCTTGAATCGATAGAGTCGGAGCAGTTCTGCGGTTTGGAGTTCAGAGTCTCCGAGATAACCGGAGCAATCCTCCGCGAACAGCTGAAGCGGCTCGACGGGATACTCTCCGATCTCGCGAAGAACTACTTCTACGTGAAGGAACGCCTGTCGGACAGATACACCTTCGCGCCGTCGCACGACGAGAAGGGCGACTGCCATACGACGCTCGCCTTCAGATTCGATACGGTTGAAGAAACGCTCGCGTTCAAGGAAAAGGCGGACGCCGCCGGATATGGCGCGACAAGACCGATAGACACCGGAAAGCACGTCTACACGAACTGGACGCCGATCATGCAGAAGCACGGCGCTCTCAACCCGGCGTTCGACCCGTTCAAGATGGAAGCGAACAAAAACCTCGCGCATAACTACACGCCGGATATGTGCGAGAAGACGCTCGACCTGCTTTCGCGCACCGCTTACATATCTGTGAACCCGGATTCGGACGAAAAGAGCCTCGACAACATGATAAAAGCGCTCAGATAAACGAAAGTCCCCGTTCCGCGCGGGACGGGGATTATTCATCATTTCTTCAGGATACGCTAAATCAATGTTTTCTTTATTTCAGCGGGATTCTGCTTTATCACGCCGAAGAGCTGATGCGGCAGGTACTTCTCCTCGAGATACGCGATGTCGTCCGGAGTCAGTCTGACGCTCAGCGCCCCTGCGGCGTCGTCGAAATATCCGGGCTTCGTCGCGCCGATTATAGGCGCCGTGACGCCATTCGCCCACAGCCACGCGAGCGCTATCTGTGACATCTTCACACCGTGTTTCTTCGCGAGCTCATCTACGCGGCGGACGATCTCCATGTCCTCTTCCTCGGTGCGGTCGTATTTGCCCATCGCGACCTTGTCGGTGCGGCTTCTCAGCGAGTCAGAGTCCCATGTCGGGCGGGTCAGGTGTCCGGCGGCGAGCGGGCTGTACGGGATCAGGGACACTCCCATCTGGCGGCAGATCGGGATCATCTCCCGTTCCTCCTCGCGGTTCAGCAGATTGTAGTGATCTTCCATCGCCTCGAATCTCGCGAAGCCGTTGTCGCGCGCCGCGAGCTGCATATTGTAGAACTGGTAGCCGAACATCGCCGAGGCGCCGAGCGCACGGACCTTTCCCGCCTTCACGAGCTTGTCGAGCGCTTCCATCGTCTCCTCGATCGGCGTGTCATAGTCAAAGCGGTGGATTATATAAAGATCGAGATAATCGGTTCCGAGGCGTTTCAGCGAGCCGTCGATCTCTCGCGCTATCGCGTCCTTTGACAGCCTTCCGGGATTATAGTACACCTTCGACGCGATGACGACCTTGTCCCGGGAAATATTCTTTTTCAGTGCTCTGCCGAGGTATTCCTCACTTGTGCCTTCCGAGTAGCAGTTGGCGGTGTCAAAGAAGTTGATTCCGAGGTCGAGCGCGCGCTTCACAAGCGCCTCAGTCTCGTTCTCGCCGAGCGTCCAGTCGTGCATTGTACCCGCCTTGCCGAAGCTCATGCAGCCGACCGCTAATTTTGATACTTCGATATCAGTTTTTCCGAGTTTTGCGTATTCCATTGCTCTTTTCCTCCTGTTATATTCTCACGCCTGAGCCGCCTTGTCGACGCAGGTAATCGCGTTAAGACTGCGCGGGTAGCCTATATACGGCACGCACTGTGATACGACGCGCTTCAGAAAATCGCTGTCGTTTCCGAGATTCATGTTTCCCTTCGCGTGCGCGACGAGCTGCGGCTCACAGCCGCCCTGCGCCATTATGAAGCAGAAAGTTATCATCTCGCGCTGTCTGAGGTCGAGCCCGCCGCGGGTGTAGAAATCGCCGAAGCAGTTGTCCGCGAGCCAGCGGTTGATATGCCCCTTCTTCCATGCCTCGCGCATATGCTCACCGAATATCTCCGCCTGTGCGTCGATGCCCTTTTCGAGCCGGTTTTCAGTGTTTGTCGTCGACTGTGGAGCGAGCGGGAGGGTCATTCCGGTGCTCTCGAAATACTCGTTCATCACTTTGAGAAACGGCAGCATCTTTCCGTAGCCGAGATAATCGGTCGACTGATAGACGCACTCCCTCACCATCACCGGCGTGACGCCGTTCTTTACCGCGTCCGGAAGCACCTCGCGGAAAGCGTCGACCCCGCCGCAGCCGATGAGAGAAGCAAGTATCGCGAGATACTTCACAGGAGCGTCAAGTCCCGCTCCCGGCTCATTCACGACCTCGTCATGCGCGAACCTGTCAAATATCCCCACGAACTCGGGGTCTGTATTCCGGATATTCATTTTTCTTCACTCCTGTTTTTTCCTTCATTATATTAAAGTGGCGTACAGGCACTTGTTTTTACGATATGATTATATCACACGCACTCCGGATCATAAAGTGGGTAATCGTTAATTTTGTGTGATGATAACAGCGTGGCGGAGAAAATTCCGGAAACTATTGCAATCCGGCGGAAAATATGGTATACTATAGGTATCACATTAATGAAAGGAATCTGTAATGTCAACCTTCACCTTCAAGAACGAGCATTTTCTGCTCGACGGCGAGCCTTTTCAGGTCATCAGCGGCGCCATGCACTACTGGCGCATAGTCCCCGAATACTGGGAGGACAGACTGAAAAAGCTCCGCGCCTGCGGCTTCAACACTGTCGAGACCTATGTCGCGTGGAACCTCCACGAGAGAAAAGAGGGCGTCTTCGATTTCTCCGGAAACCTCGACATAGTTAAATACATAGAAATCGCCGAGAGCCTCGGGCTCAAAGTGATCGTCCGTCCGGGACCGTACATCTGCTCCGAGTTCGACTTCGGCGGACTTCCGTCCTGGCTGCTCGCTTATCCGCAGATGCACCTCAGATGCAACGACCCGATGTACCTCGAAAAGGTCAGACCGTATTACCGCGAGCTTCTGACAAGAATCCGCCCGCATCTCTGCACGAACGGCGGCGGGATAATCATGGTTCAGATCGAAAACGAGTACGGCTCCTACGGCGACGACAAGGAATACCTGAGAGCGGTCGCCGGTATGTACCTCGAGTACGGCATCGACTGCCAGCTCTTCACCTCTGACGGTCCGTGCTACTGGATGCTGAACGGAGGAACACTGCCCGAATATCCGTGTGTCGCGAACTTCGGAAGCCGTCCCGCCGAGGCGTTCAGGCTGCTTTCGGATTTCCGCCCCGGACAGCCTTCGATGTGCGGAGAGTTCTGGGTCGGCTGGTTCGATCACTGGGGAGAGCAGCACCATACCCGCACCGCCGAGGAGACCGTGCGCGACCTCATCCCGATGCTCGACATGGGCGCGTCGGTAAACTTCTATATGTTCCACGGCGGCACAAACTTCGGATTCACTAACGGCGCGAACCACACCGGGACTGAGTATCAGCCGACGATCACGAGCTATGACTATTGTTCTCCTCTCTCCGAGTCCGGCGACATGACGAAGACCTTCTTCGCTGTCCGCGACGTCATCTCCGCGAGAACCGGCAAGACGCCGGAGCTCGATGTTTCTGACCCGAAAAAAGCGGCTTACGGCAGACTCGACCTGACGGAGCGCGCTCCGCTGTTCGACAACCTTTCCGCGATCGGACGCGTCACTCACAGCGCGGCTCCGCTGTCGATGGAAGAAGTCGGTCAGGACTTCGGATATATCATGTATTCGTCGACTGTCACCGGACCTGCCGAGGAGAGACCTCTCGTGCTCGAGCACGTTCACGACCGCGCGCTTGTCTTCATCGACGGAAAGCTCGCCGGAATCCGCGAGCGCACCGGGCGCATGGACGAGATAAAGTTCTCTCTCGCGAAAGGCGAGACAAAGAAGATAGACATATTCGTCGAAAACAGCGGCAGAGTCAACTATGGTCCGAAGCTCTTCGACAAGAAGGGCGTATTCGGCGGCATCCGTCTCGGTCAGCAGTATCATTTCGGCTGGGACATGACTTCGATGACGATGGACGATCTGTCCGGGCTTTACTACACGACCGACACGGCTTGTGATGGAAAGCCGGCGTTCCTGCGCGGAAATCTGAGCATCGCGGACACGCCCGCCGACACATTCATCCGCCTCGACGGGTTCCATCGCGGATTCGTCGTCGTGAACGGCTTCAACATCGGCCGCTACAACAACGACCGCGGACCGCAGAAGACGCTCTATGTCCCCGCTCCGCTTCTCCGCAAAGGTGAGAACGAGATCGTCGTGTTCGAGACTGACGGATATGACAAGCCGGTCGTCGAGTTCTTTGACGAGCCGGATCTCGGGTGAACAACATAAATCGAGGTTTTCTGTAAAAACAGAGTTTAACAAAAGGCTGTCGCGCTCCGGTACGGCAGCCTTTCTGTTTTTTTATTGTCACGCTGACAGGCTCAGCCGTCGCTTATCACGCTGACACCGTATCTCCTGAATACTTCAGCCGCGTCACTTGTGTCGCGATCGGTTGTCAATGGTTCGGGCAGAGTGTTTTTCATTCCGAGCGCGCTGTATCTCGACGCCGCGAGATGATGATATCTCAGCACCCTGACGCCGGTCACGCCGGGCGTCCTCGAGAGAAGCTCCGCTATCCTCGGCGTCTCTGTGTCATTCATCCCGACGACGAGCGGAAACCTGATCTCAATACGGCATCCCGCGCCGCTGAGGTACTTCAGATTATCAAGTATCTGTCTGTTGTCCTTCCCTGTGCATCTTCTGTGCACCTCCGGGTCGACCGCCTTTATGTCATAGAGGAAAGTATCAGTAAACCGCGATATCCGCTCCAGAACGCCGCGCCCGACATATCCGCAGGTGTCAATATCGACGCTTATGCTCTCGCCATGAAGCCGCTCCGCCAGAGCGAGCGCGAACTCCGTCTGCGTCAGACACTCGCCGCCGGACAGCGTCACGCCGCCATTCCCTTCCGCGAAAAACGGCGCGTCGAGCATTATCTCGTCGAGAAGTCCGCTGACTGTGTACCTCTTTCCGTACCCGACTGCCGCGCCGACAGGGCATACATCGGCGCACGCGAAGCAGGCACGACATTTTTCGTGATCAATGACCGCCTTTCCGTCAAGTGAAACCGCCCCCGACCGGCAGACCGCCGCGCAGCTCCCGCAGCCGATACACTTATCCCGGAACAATGCCGTCTGCGGTTGATAGGATATGCTCTCCGGGTTGTGGCACCATACGCATTTCAACGGACAGCCCTTGAAAAAGACCGTCGTCCTGAGACCGTCTCCGTCATGTATCTCCATGCGCTTTATGCCGGAAATCAGACCGGTGATTTCTTTTTCAACCATATTCACCCTTCTTTTTTCGACCTCGCGATGAACTCGTCCTTTTCCTTGTCGCTCAGGCTCGAGAAGAGCACATTCCATCCGCACAGTCTTACCTGCAAATCCGGATAATCGCCCGGACGCTTCCTTGCCGCCTCGAGCGTCTTCGTGTCGAGAATATTGTAGTGAACAGCGAAACCGCCGAGCCCGAAAAATGTCCTGAGAGTCGTCACAAGAGCGTCTGTCCCCCTCTCGCCCGCCACAGCCGAGGAGTGAAGGTCAAGGTCGGTTATCGAACCGTTCGGCGTAAGAGATGTGTCAATCGACGCCGCGGATATCAGATGAGCCGTGGCTCCGTTCCTGTCCGCGCCGAATGACGCGCTTGTGTTCTGCGATATTGTCTCTCCGGAGTGTCTTCCGTCAGCAGACGCCGCGGCGGCGCGCCCGAAGTCCCATCTCCAGTCAATCGAGAAAGTTCCAAGACGATAGACTCCGCCCTTAGCGTTCGGACGACCATCGACCGCTTTTCCGAGTATCCCGACAAGACGCGCCGCCAGCTCATCGGTCTTTTTGTCAGCCATGCCGTATTTCGGGAATCTGTTCTTCACGCGAAGGCGGAGCGTTTCGAAGCCTTTCCAGTCGTTTCTCAGTATGTCCGCGAGCTCGCCGGTCGTCAGCGTTCCGTCTTCAAAAACGAGCTTTCGCACAGCCGCGAGTGAATCCACAGCCGTTCCAAGCCCCAGAGCGTTTATCGACGAGTTGTTGTACTTTGCCGAGTAATCGCAGTAGAGATCCGCGCCGCGTTCAACCGACGACTCATATACCGACGACATGAACGGCTCCGAATGCAGGTATCTGTAGTTTCGCTCATAGTTATCCGTGATCTTCACGGCACAGTCGACGAAATACAGCAGCTGACGCGTGACCTCGTAGAAGAACTCCTCAAAATCCCTGAAATGTCCGTCGTTCTCAGGTCCGATCTGCTTTCCGGTCAGCATATCCCGCCCGCCGTTCATCGCCGTCTCGACCGCCTTCGGTATGCTCACGCGTGAGCTGCATGAGCAGGTGAGCTCTCCCCTCGCGCCGCACTCATAGCAGCCGACGACATGGTAGTCGCGCGCGTCGGACGGCTCCGCGCCGAGCTTTTCGAGGGATTCGACTATCTTATCGTCCGACATGAAGACGATTGAGTTCTTTCCCTCACGGACGCAGCGGCACGCGAGAGCGAGAAAGTCGTCCGGCGTGTCCTTCCGGCAGAGAATATGAAGTTTCGTGTTTATCGTCGGAACCACGCGGTACGCCTCGAGGATCACATATGACAGCTCATTCAGGAGTGATCCGCCGTCGGCTCCGCTGCCACCGAGCGCGAACGGGATATTTGACGGCGCTTTCAATGTGTCGATCTCACGGATAAAATTACGCATGATCCTGATTGCCGCGCCGCGCTCTTCTTTTATAAAATAGGTGTGGAGCAGGCTGTCAAGCCGTCCGAGAGAGCGGAGATATGTTCCGGAGACCTTATGCTGGAAGACATAGTACGCGATGATGACAGAACACGCCTCTGACAGTGTCTCCGGCGGTCTTTTCGCGATATTCCGGATTATTTCCGCGATATCCACGCGCCCGGCTTCGTCCGCCGCGTCTGCCGCTCTTGAGAGGAATCTCAGCGCCGCGTCCCAGACTCTGACGCAGGTGTCGTAGAAACGCGTCTTCGCGGGATCGCCGGAGCTTCCGGCTCTGTACTCAGTGAGCCTTTCCCGCAGACCGACGAAGCCGAGACGCAGGATGGTGTCCCACTCCGGCATTGTGTGCGAGAAGTCAAATACGCCGGAATAAGCGCGCGAATCCACGCCGTCAGCCAGCCCGTGAAGCATATCCGGCAGCGCGGCGGCGCGTCTGCTTAGCACCTCGTTCATTACGTAATCGGTGTCGACCGTGACGAAGAAGCTGTTTGCCTCAGTCAGCCTTATCTCACAATTCTCGAATATATGTATGATGTTAGCCGCGTCAGCGGTCAGGACATCCGGCTCACCCGGTATCACGGTGTGACCCGCAACATAGGCGCAGAGCTCTGATCTTGTCTCACTCATTTTCTTTTCCTCCTTATGCTTATCGTAATTAAAGTATACACCCGACGCGAAGATTTGTAAACAGTAATTATCAGTAGAATTATACTTTTCGATACTGTGATTTCCGGATTCGCTTGCAATCCTTGTTTTGATATGCTATAATAAGACCGTAATCAGACGGGAGCTATGCCGGACGGCGAAAGGAGCGCTTATGTGCGACGCTGACAAGAGTGCAAATAACGAACCATATGTTATAAAACTGATCGAAGTCATCCGGAACTCGATGGCACCGTACACAAAGCCGTTCACGGTCACGGGAAGGCACAGCGACGCTTATGTCTATATCCTCACCGGAACCTGCTTCTACGAGTTCGAAAACGACAGCTTCTCCGTGAAGGCAGGAGACATTCTCTACCTCGCGAACGACTCGACCTACAGAATGTCGGCCGGAGGGGAGGAGTACAGCTTCCTGTACTGCGACTTCAGATTCGCGGACGGCGGAAAAGGCGCGCGGCACAGCTTCGTCTGCACGCCGCACAGCACGACGGACGCGGAGAATCTTTTCAGGCGGATGTTCAGGATATACAACTCGGTCTCCGGCGAAAGGTTCAACTCCTGCATGGCGTGCATCTATGAAATTTCCGCTCTGATAGCCGACTCGCGTGAGAGCGGATATCTCGGCTCCGGAACGCGGAAGAAGATGACGGAGGCGAAGCTGTTCATTGAGCAGGGAGCCTTCGACCCGTCCTTCACCGTCTCCGGCGCCGCGGAGCGCTTCGGGATGAGCGAGGCGTATTTCAGGCGGCTGTTCCGCTCGGCGCATCATACTTCCCCATCGAATTATATCAGGTCGGTCCGCGTCGAGCGTGCTAAGAAGCTCCTCTCGTATCAGTTCGTCACCCTCACCGACTGCGCGGCTCAGTGCGGTTTTTCCTCAGTCCAGTATTTCACACGCGTATTCCGGGAGACGACGGGCATGACGCCGTCACAGTTCCGGAAAAAATGAAACAGTATTCTATTCTGAAAGGACAGAATTCATTATGAAAAACTCAAAAAAACGGCTCATTTCAGCATCCCTTCTTATCTGTCTTCTCCTCGCCTCCTGCGGCTCAGAAGGTAACTCTGGCGGAAACGAAACGACAGACGGCACATCGGAAAAGCAAGAGGATACGACAGTTGAAGAGCTCACAGACGGACTTGAAAACGTCGACTACGGCGGGGCGGAGTTCAACATCGTCTACAGCGCGGATCAGCTCGGAAACGCCTGGCCGTATGACGCTGAGACCGAGACCGGCGATCTGCTGAGCGACAGCGTCTATAAGCGCAATCACGCGGTTGGCGACAGATTCAACGTCTCTGTCTCGTACATAAACACCGGAGGAGTGTGGGATGAGGTCCCGAAAGCCCTAATGAAATCGGTCAACGCGGGGGATACAGAATACCACCTGGCAATCTCGCACACGTATTCGTCCGTTCCTGTTATGCTCGCCGGCGGATATCTCGCGGATTTTCTGACAATGCCCAATATCGACGTGTCAAAGCCGTGGTGGAACGCCTCGATAAAGGAGAATCTCTCGATCTGCGGCGTGCTCCCGATAGCAGTGTCCGATCTTGTGTACAGCTACGCCGACGTCATATATGTCAATCAGGACATGACAGAGAAGTTCGGACTTGAGAATCCGTATGACCTCGTCTATGACGGAAAGTGGACCTGGACAAAGCTCGCCGAAATCGGTCGCTTCCGACCTGAACAGCGACGGTGTTCCGTCAGACGGCGACATATTCGGCTACACGACTCCCGGAGAGACACCGTCGCTGATGTCGCGCATCGTGCAGTCGAACGGAATGCTGATGGCGAAATCAAACGGCGGCAGCGTCGAGCTGCTTCAGATGTCCGACCGGCTCCAGAACTCGTTCGAGCGCTACTATTCACTTCTCTACGACGGAATCAAGACCTACATCGGAACAGTTACGGGAGACAAGGAGAGCGTCACGGCGTTCGCCGAAGGGAACATCCTCTTCATGCACCAGACGACATTGCAGCTGCCGAAGCTCCGCGACACCGAGGTCAACTTCGGCATAGTCCCGCTTCCAAAATACGACGAGGCGCAGGAGAACTACAGCTCCATGCTCTCCTCGCAGATACTTCTCATACCAGGCAACCTCGACGATGAGACGAAGGAATTCGCCGGCAGGATAACCGAGGCTCTGTCATATGAGTCCTGGAAAACTGTCACCCCCGCGGTATACAACTCAATCTTCGAGAGCAAATACCTCCGCGACGCTACTTCCTACGAAATGTACCAGATGATACGCTCGTCCCTCGTCTGCGACTTCAACTGGAACTACGGAAACGGAAACGAGCTCACCACCATGGCAATATATCTTCTGAAAGAGAAGAAATCGACCGACGTCGCGTCCTATCTCGCGAAACACTCGGATAAGATCGCGAAATCATACGCGGAACTTGTCGAAAACGTGACGGAGATCTACGGATAATATATCCATATTAAAACAGCAGAGATGACCGTGCTTGCCGCGTCATCTCTGCCTTTATTTCACGCTTCCGGCTCGCCGCCATACGATCCCGGGTCAGGCTTTCCCGCGCGGAATTTTCCGGGAGTGACGCCGAAGTATTTTCTGAACGAGCACACGAAAGCCGCGTCAGACAGGAATCCCGCCGTCAGCGCCGCTTCCGTGACCGTAGCGCCGCTCCTCAGCATCGCCGCCGCTCGCTTCATGCGCAGTCCGCGCGAAAACTTTCCCGGCGTCATTCCGGTCTTTTCCCGGAAGAGCTTACTAAAATAGAACCTGTCGAGATTCACAAGACCGGCGAGCTCCCGCCCGGTCAGACCGGCTCCGCCATGATCGTTAACACAGGCGGAAATATACTCTATCGCGCGGTCAACTCTGCCGTCCCCTGTCGATCTCAGCCGCACCGTCCGTCCGATAAGTCCGAGAAGTATCTCAAGCGTCAGCTTCGCCTCACTGACCACCTCACGGCGCTCATACACAGTGAACAGCGCGGAAGCCGCGTCGCATATCGCCTTTATTCCCGGATATTCCCTGATATCAAGGTCAATCACACCGGAAATCATGAGCGGAGGATACGGAAAAAAGTCGAAATAGAGGTGATCGAAGCTCCCGCGGAGTTCCCATTTCCCGCGGCTCTCCGTAAATATATAAAGGTGCCCCGGCTCAAGCCTCATACCGTTATAGTATGCCTCCCCGTCGTAGACATAATACAGTTTATCGAGCCCCGGATCCATCGCCGGGCTCCATTCCGCGCCTATCCTCTTCCGACCGAAAACCAGAAATTCAATATTCTCATTCAAAGCAAAACACCAATCCGGATATATTTTCTCGCCAACACTGAGAATTGACTTTTCTCAGCAATTATGGTATAATCATTCTATCATAGAATCACCGCGATGTCAATATCTGAAAATAAAAAGGAATGGTCAGAAAAATGGATAACAGAGAATGGTTCAGAAACGCCAGGTTCGGAATGATGGTACACTGGGGTCTCTACTCGCTCCTCGCCGGTGAATACGACTCAAGACGCACGGACGTCAACGCCGAGTGGATTATGGCGACACACAAAATACCAATAAAGGTATACGAAAAGCTCACCCGCGCCTTCAACCCGGTATTCTTCGACCCGGAAGAATGGGTGCTCCTCGCGAAAAACGCCGGAATGAAATATCTTGTGATAACCGCGAAGCATCACGACGGCTTCGCGATGTACGCCTCCGAGGCGGACGATTACAACGTTGTCGACCGGACGCCGTTCGGCAGAGACGTGATCGCCGAGGTCGCCGACGCCTGCAGAAAGCATGATATGCGGCTCGGACTGTATTATTCGCAGGAAATCGACTGGCACGAGAAGGACGGCGGTCTGTTCTGCCGCAACTCATGGGATTTTCCGGACGAGAGCGGCTGGGATTTCTCGCGCTGCTTCGAGAAAAAGATAAAGCCGCAGGTAAAGGAACTCGTGACGAAATTCGACGACCTTCTGCTAATATGGTTCGACACGCCGAAGTGCATTACCCCCGGGCAGAGCGACGAGCTCTACAGGCTTGTCAAATCATATCAGCCCGATTGCCTGATCAACTCGCGCATCGGAAACGGCCGCGGCGATTACACATCCTGCAGCGACAACAAACTGCCGGAGGACACGAAGACCGGTCTCTGGGAATGCCCCTGTACGATGAATTCCTCATGGGGCTTCAAATATTACGACGATTCCTTCAAATCCGCGGAACAGATACTCGGAATAAAGGAATACCTGAACAGCCGCGGAGTCAACTATCTCCTGAACGTCGGTCCGGATAGTCTCGGAAGAATACCGGAGCCGTCAGTCAGGATTCTCCGCCGGTTATCCGGAAAATAAGAACGGACAGAGGTTTCCGCTTAAAAAGTGCGGAGGCCTCTGTCTGTTTCATATTCCTTCGTTCATTCGTTTTTCACGAGAAAATCTTCCTGTCCGTCCTCGCCGATCACCCTGATTTTCCGCTCGCCTGTCTTATCAAGCAGAGCGAGCCATCTCCCGCGCATATCCGGCTCTGACAGAACCGGAAGAAATCCGAGACGCAGATATAGCCGCACCGCGGGTATCCTCCAATCGTCGGTCGTCAGCCACAGCTCCGGGAAGCCTTTTTCATGGACATAACGCATGAGAGCGATCATGTTCGCCCTCCCAAGCCCCATGCCCCGGTATTTTTCATCAGTGCAGACCGCGTGAACTGTCGCGGAATCCGGCGTGTGCTCGCCGTACTGCACGCAGGCGCTCGACGCCATTCTCCTATCCGGGGCGATAACCAGAAAGAACCCGTCATCCGGCACCCGCGGATCGTCGTATACGGTGTGATACCACTTTACCATCGTCTCCCCGAAGGACGCGTCGCGCATACTTATCCATTGTTTTCTGAACTCGTCTTCAGTAAATACTTCATCTCCGCCGCGCCTGAAGCGGTAAAAGGCAAAGCCCTCCGGAAGCTCCGGCTCCGGAAGCTCCTCAGGTATCCATCTCATAAGAAGCTGACTCATATGCTACTCCTCCATGACGGTCACTTTACCGTCTGTCACGACCGGCAGTTCCGCTTTGTCTGTACTGTTGCCGGACAAAACCAGCTTTTCGGTATTTCTTACGGATATCGCGGCGCCGTTCTTAAACTCGTTGCCTGTGATCCGGATGAGTTTGTGCCGGACTTCACACGGCATCCCCCTGTCGACAAAAGCGCTTATCCCGCATCCGTCAAAAACATTCCCGCGTATCGTCACGTCCTTCGTCGGTCCGGACGCGTACCACCAGCTCATTATGTCATTGACGAGCAGTCCGGAACAGTTCTGCATCCGATTGTTCTCAAAAACAGTCTTCCCGGCGCTTCCGAGCCTCACCGCGCACGCGTTCTCGAAGAGACAGCCGGTGATATGCGTTTCCGGCGTGCGTTCCGGGTCCTCTATAAGGTCGCCCGGTCTCAGTCTCCCGCGTATGTCCTCGTCAAAATCCGCGTATATGAGATACGGGTCGTTTTCATACCGGGCGCTTTTCAGGGTTATCGCGTCCTTTTCGTTCATGCTCTTCCCGTCCGTGACAACGAGTCTGTCGCCGGGGCAGTAGGGGTTCATGAAGCTCTGTGACCTGTGACGCATCCGCAGGATCGCCTTTCGCGGAGCGGTTATGCGCTCGACGGTCGTATAATACCCATGGACGCTGACCGCGTCGTCCATCGTGTTTCTGACAACGCAGTTCTCTATCCTGACCCGCCCCGAGAAATTCGTCAGCAGTATTCCGTCCGCTGTCGTGGAAAAGCCCTTCGAGCGCGGGGATATCACACAGCTCTCAAGAGTGAGATCCCGGCAGCACTGACCGACGAATCCCATCCCGGCGCCGTTATGGATACTGACATTCCGGACGGTTATATTCTCCGACCTGTCGAAGAAAAACACGTCGTTGTCCCTCTGCTCGTCATAGCTCAGCAGTAATTCAGCGCCCGCGGTGAACCGGGGACTGAAACCGCTCCTGCCGTCACGGCGAAGAAACACTCCGCCGTCCGTCTCCTCGGCACGGCAGTAAAATACTTCCGCCGGAAGACTGTCATTATCGTAGAATATTTCTCCGGCGCTGAGATAACAGCAGTCCGTGTTCCCGCGCGTCCCCTGTTTCAGGAAGAATCTGCGCTCGCAGGTGGAAAACTCGTCATTTCCCGCGCGTATCAGCAGATTACCTTCTTCATTTGTCCGATAATCGTATTTCGCGCGGTCGATCGAAAGGCATATCCCATCCTCCCCGACAGTCTGAACATCGCAGATGACACAGCGCGGGAACGAGAAATCAACCGAAAAATTCTCAAGCGTGACCCCGACCGAATCCTGAACGATGAACGGGAATACGCGGTCATGAAATACGAACTCCGCGCCGCCGCCGTCGAGCGTAATATTCTTCTTCCGGAGTACAGGGAAAATCACCTTTTTGTCACTACTCTTGTTGCAGGACGGGCAGAAATAGCCGCTGAAAGCGTCATCCGCGGAAAAATCGTATATTCCCGGCTCAAAACGGATAACAGAGCCATCCGGAGCCGTCCGCAGCGCCTCGACGATTTCCCCGGTACGGTTTCTTCTGTCAGGACAGCGGCGCAGCAGCATCAGTCGTCACCTCGGCGAAATTTCCGAAAGTCAGCATCAGCGGGTAATCAGTTACCGGAATATGCGAAAGTACAATCTCTCCGTCCTCTCCGGTGATCATCCCGTCAAGCGCCCACACCTCTCCGGTCATGAGATCGGTAAGTCGTATCTCTCCCGGCAGATCGAAGCATCTCAGCGACACTGTCGACAGAAACTCCTCGGTCATGACGTCAGCCGCTTTCCAGTATACGAGCGCCTTCGCGCCGTTTTTCTCAAAGCCCTGCCAGATAATCCGGCTCGCGGGATCATACGGATCCTCGTCGCTTCTCCCGAACAGCGGTGTCCAGCTATTCTCGAAGAAAACGGCGAGCTCTGTCTTTTCGGCTCCGGAAAGAGCCGCGCAGATCGTTCTGAGCGCCGTGTACGAGAGTTTCGGCTCATATTCTCCGAGGGGAGTGCCGTCCGGCGCGAACTTCTCTCCGAGCACACCGAAAAAGCCGTAATAATCCTTGTTCACGGTTCCGTTCTCATTGATTATATTCTCGAAGATATCAACCGCCGTGAACCAGCTCGTGAATTCAACCTCAGTCTTCAGATCAATAAGCAGCTTCCTTGCCAGGAATTTCGCCTGTTTTCTTTCTGTCCACTCAGAACCGCAGAGCGCGCCGTTCCGCGAAAATGACGACTGCGTCCCGGTCTCGCCCTGTATCATACCGACCCGCGGGTCAAACGCGTCGAGCATCTTCCGTATCCCGCGCGCGAACTCCTCAATGCCGTGCTCTACACGATAACGATACTGATGGTACGTGACAAAATCAATGTCGCCCGGCGTGAGCTCCTTCAGGAAATCATGCAGATATGTCGTCGAGCCGGACGAGAAGAACGAACCGGCGAGCACCTTCGCATCCGGATCCGCCGCGCGTATCGCCGCGGACGTGCGCTTCGCGAACTTTCCGTACTCGGACGCGCTGACGCCGTGACGCCAGCAGTGCTGACCGTCGGGCTCGTTCCATATCTCGTACATTCTGACCTTTCCGCGGTATCTTCTGACGCATTCCGACACGTATCTGTCCCACGCCGCCGCTTCCTCCTCACTGAAAATCGGCGGTACGCCTATGGCGCCGCGGACATTCACCGCTTTCTCCGACCAGACCGGATTGCCGTAGCATAGGCATATCCACGGCTCCATCCCGCGCGATACGAGATTGTCGATTATATCGTCTATCCATTTCCAGTCGTATACGCCCTTCACTTTTTCTGTGCGCATCCAGCCGGACTGTATCCTGACATATTTGACGCCGGTCTCCGCCAGCGGGTCGTAAACCGGCGCCGGGTCGTACAGATATCTGTCGATCTTCTCAAGACCGATGCCGAAGCGCGAGTTTCTGATCTCACTGGAGTTTTTCGGTGTGATATGACCGACAAGTTTCATTCCATGAAGCATTTCCGTTCCTCTCATTTCATTCTCTGACAACAGCGCAGTCGGCTTCGCATATTCCGCAGCCTCGCAGCGTAACGGTCGGGATTTTTCCGCTCCCGCACGTATTTCCGACAAACCGCGTCCTGTCCGTCTGAAATCCCTTGAAGATGATATCCGTCGCAAAATGACAGTTTTCAATCTTTATACCGTCATGATAATACGGCGCCTTCTCTGTCACCCTGACCTCCGGGCAGGCGTTCACCGCCCCGCCGAACCGGCAGTTTCTCAGCGTCACGTCCCTGACCGGCCCGGACTCATACCAGTAAACCGAGTCGCCGGTGAAGATCACGCTGTCGCCGCTGTTCGCGAACGAGCAGTTCTCGATCAGCACCTTCCCGCGCGTCTGTATCCGCATTGTCCCGCGGAATCTGCCGAACTCGCAGTTTCTGACAGTGACGTCGGCGTTTCCGCTCAGGTTCTCGATGAGGTCTCCGGCATTGACGCCTGACGCGTCCTCCTCCGTGGTTATCCTGAACACGCGCTCGTCGTCCGGGTAGGGCTCACAGGTTTTTACAGTCAGCGTCAGCTTTTCCTCAATCGTCTGACCATTGAAAACCCCGATCCTCGTGCCGGGCATATAATTTTTCATCCGGTTCGTCATGCCTTTGCCCGGAGAGCGCGCCAGGATCATATCACCGCCGGCACTCTCAGCCACTGTGAAGTTGCCGTGTACATTCAGAGAGTCGTCGAGCATGGAATCCATCCGGCAGTCCTCGATCAGAATCTTACCATAGCAGCCAAAGGTGTGTATCGAGTCAGCGTTGTTCGTGACATAGCGCGGATGCGCCTCGTCCCTGTACATATCGAAGTGTCTGAAAGTAAGGTCGCGCGAGTGCATTCCGACAAAGCCCATCGCCGCGCCGTGCAGAATGCGGACATTCTCGAGCGTCACCACATCGCAGCCCGCGGCGGTGAACGTGTTCTTGTCGCGTATCTCGTGCGTGAAGGCGAGGTCGGTTCCAGCCCTCCAGTCAGACGGAAACCCGCCTGAGAGCGTGACCGTCTTGTCTCCGTGTCCGGTCACCCTCAGATGGTGTACCGGAAGAGGCGGGTTCGGGTGCGGGAATACCTCGTCGCCTATCAGCGCGAGCATCATCGACGATGTCGGCGTCCCGGTCTCCGGGTCGTACGGCTGCATCAGCAGATCGCCGTGATCGAGCCTGTTCTCCCAATACTCGCTGACAGCGACGAGATTTCCTTTGTCGACACGACATGGAAAATCATCCTTCAGACCGAGCTTCAGCCGGTCCTCTGAGACATCAAGAATATGCGCCTCCGTATAAAACGGACGGTCATAATCTATCGTGCAGTTCCTTATTGTGACATTCTCGCATCCGTCGAGAATGAACGGCACAATCTTTCCGTGAAAGACAAGCTCCGCCCCGCCGAAATCGAGCGTCACATCTTTCAGGTCTTTCAGGATGAACGCGGCGGTCAGAGGATCTTTTGCCGCTGACGATGGCGCGCGGTACTCCGGCTCGTTTGTCACGACACAGTCCTCCGGGCGAAAATCGTATCGCGGGAGGTCAGCCGTGTATGTATTGCCGCTTTCTATGACAATCCCTTTTGTGTATTTCTTTTCCATAGCAGTGTTCACTTTCGCTGTTAATCAATCCACTCCGACAGCTTTATCGGTCCGAACGCCGGGATCGCCATTCCGCCGCCGTCTGTTATCGTGCAGGCACAGGAGAGTCCGGCGCCATACCACAGGCTGACACTTTTCAGCTGCTCCGCGGTGAGCTCAGTCCTTATGCTGACCGTGTCGCCCTTCAGCGTCACGTTCGATATCCCGCGGTACGGGAACAGATACGGTGCTTCGTCCTCAGACGTGATCGAAAATCCCATCGGGTTGTCGCCATACGCCGTCAGGTCTCCGTCGAGATTTTTGTACTTCACGTTGATACAGCACCAGAAATATCTGACTTTGTCCGGCTCGACGCTTATCGACAGTATCTCCGGCGTTGGCTTCGCGTCATAGCCGCAGAGGTACGCCATTTCTCTGGCGGCGCGCTTTCCGACTCTTCTCTGCCCCTCAGCGCTCAGGTGTATCAGATCGTCGCGGGGGCAGTCCACCGCCGTGACCGTGCCGAGATACGGTATCTTGCCGCCGAGCGTCCTCTGCTTCTCGCGGATTGCCGTCCACTCCTTCGCACCCTGCTCGGATATTCCGTAGAGCGAATGTGAACCTATCTGCACCTGAACGAACGGAAGATCATCCTTCCCGAAGTCCCGGCGCATCGCTCCGACAAGCTCCTTCATATCGTCGTCGAACGACGCGATTCCGCCCTCAGACGTCTGACTCTCTCCCTGATACCAGAAAACGCCGCGGACATTGCTCCCGCACGCCCTGAAGCGGCGGACGAGCGACGGATAATACGCGTCCGGAGCGGTATTTCCGGGCTTCCATTCCGCGAGGCTCGCGCCGCCGAACGCGCACGCGATAAGCCCCTGCGGAACGCCCGTGTAATCCTTCATCCCGAGCGCGAAGAACAGCCCTGGTCCGACGCCGTCGGTCTGCTCTCCGGACGGAACAGCTTCCTTCCAGATTGAGTTCTTTCGGATATTCATGAACTTCTCCGCGATAGCTCTGTCGGCGTTCTTCCACTGCTCGCAGAGCTGCGCGCGGGCGAAGTCCCAGCTGTCGTCGAGGTAGAACGCCCGCACCGACATATCAGGGTTGCTCTCGTACGCGTATTCAGCGTCGGTCATGAGTCCGGCGCCCTCCATGTTAGACTGTCCGGCGAGAATCCAGACGTCGCCGACATAGATGTTGTCAAAGTCAACCTCGCCGTTTTTATCGCTTATCGTCAGCGTGTAAGGTCCGCCGACCGGTATACCGGTCAGCCGCCAGTTATCGCCCTCTCTCGTGAGGCTCACCGCTTTGCCGTCGTACTTCGCGGTGGGTTCCCCATCGCATTCGAGCGACAAAAGAATATCACACTCGTTCGTCGCGGTGCCGCGCTGCATGACCATTCCGTCATTGATGCCATTCAATATCTTCATAGTTCTGTCTTCCTTTACAGGTTTCGTGATTTTTGCCGCCTGAGGCGTCCCGGGCGCGGCGCTGTCATCACGTCTGACAGTGCCGGCAGCCGATTCACGCTTTCAGCCGTTTATGCCCATCTCCTCGAGGGATTTCGAAATGTTATCCTCGATCTTCTGCTTTGCCGACGCGAAATCGGACGCGAACTGGAGTTTTCCCTTATAGACGTTATCGCTCTGCTTTGTTATGAATTCAGTCGACCAACCGTAAATCACGCCCATGTCGGTATACTGCGTCTTCCGGATTATATCGAGCATCTCGATCGAATCGTCGTCGCGCACGCCCTTATAGCAGAGCGCGTCCTGAACGACCGGAATGCACTCCGTGAAGCTTGCCCACTCGAGATAATCAAGGCACGCGCCCACTGTTTCAGGATCGGCGACCGTCTTCGGTATGCTGAGCGCGAGAGTATACTGGCTCACTGTCGAATAGTACTGGGACTGCTTCTCGTCAAACTTCGGCAGCGGGATTATACCGTATTCGCTCGCCGCGGAACGCATCTTGTCGCCGAGCGAGTTTCCGAGCGCTCCCTGATAGAACATACCGCGCCCGGAGACAAAAGCCATCAGCGAGCTGTACTCCGCGGTATTGTACATGAAGCAGGAACCCTCATCGGACAGCATTCCCGCGAGCTTCTCAAAAGCGTTGACCGCTCCCTCGACGTTCGATACTATCGCCGGTATCCCGTCCTTGTCTCTCTCGACCACGAATCCTCCGGCTCCCTCGGAGATCGCGACGATGCCGCCGCTGTGCTGCACACAGAGTCCGTAGCTGCTTCTGCCCTCCGGATTCACCTTGAAGCTCTCGTCTCCGTTCAGGTTGATTGCGGGCTTCATGTACTCAGCCATCCGGTCAAGCGTCCATTTGCCGTCCCTCACGAGATCATACGGCATTTCAAGCCCGTACTTCGTCACAAGATCCTTGCTGAAATAGAGCGCGTCAGTCCATGTGTAGCCGTTCAGGTTCATATAGTCCACCGCGACATACAGCTTGTCGCCGCCGATGAGCGCGGATTTCGCGTAGGATGGGTTCCACCACTCGTCGTCAAAGTTAATCGCCCCGATGTCATGCAGATTCAGCACATACTTGCCGTCGGTCTCAGTGCCGAACGCGTATACGCAGCCGTAAACCGCGTCGTAGATATCGTCGTTCGCCATGACGGCGGTCGAGACAGCCTTGTGGAGCTGATCGACAGCCTCTTTTGTCACGGTGATCTTTATCCCGAGCTTTTCCTCGGCGTCGCGGTTCTTTCTGTAGACCTTGTCGGCGACCGTCTCACCGTTCATTGAGTCGTAGTCGATTATCTGGGACGCGCCCTGCCAATGATCGTCTACACAGTTGAGGAATCTGAACTCTCTGCCGTCGAGCTTTTTTATCTCATACGGGTATGAGACGTCCTTTGTCTCTTCCACTGTGGTTTCCGTATTCGGTTCGGTAGTGTCGCCGCCGGTCTCTCCTCCGCAGGATGTCATTAGCATTGACGCCATGATCGCAAGTGTCAGAATCCGGATTACTGTTGCCTTTTTCATCGTGTTTGCTCCCTTCAACAAATATTATATATTACTCTGACAATTCTGTCAACCATTAAGCGAAACTTTTTCAAGTTCCGCGAGAAGTCTTCCGTAATGAGCGTGTCTCTCCGCCATGGCGTCGCTCTCGGCATAAAAGCTGTCGAAGAACGGCGTCGTTCCGAAGAACCCGCTGTCGCGACGGTTTATCTCCTTTTCAAAGCGGGCGCGCGCGGATCTTATTGTTTTCTCCGCGACTTCGGTGTCGCCGAGCTTTCTGTATGCCTTTATCTTCACGATGTCGAGCTCAGGCAGCGCCATGTCCGAGAAGAAATCAGTCAGCAGAGAGGTTATCCATCCGAAACGCTCATTTGCCTGTTTCTCTCTTCCGAGCTTTTCGAGACAAAGTCCCTCGGCGTATCTCAGCGGCGCCTTCTTGGCGTCGTTCCACCAGCCGGCTCCGAGATTCTCCGGCAGAGTCTCCGCCTTCTCATACAGTCCGAGCGCCGTCTCATAAAGCCCTTCACCGAACGCCCTGTCAGCCAGCATCCTGTTCGCGAGAATCCACGCGTCCGCGACGGCGCCCTCGCCGCCCTCACAGGGGACATATTCGTGCCCCTCCATGATGGTTACGGCTCTGTCAGGCTCTCCCCGCCGGCAGAGCGCGACCGCGTACTCTGTGCAGATATCGTCCCGGATTCTCTTTCTGTTCATGAGCAGTTTTTCCGCGTCGCCGGTCGATGCCACGAGCCGGTTCTCCACCCGGAACAGTTCCCAAAGTACCTGATCGTCGTCCGGCATTCTTCCCGCCGCGGCTCTCAGTTTTTCGAGCGCCTCGTTCTTCCGCCCGAGCTTCCACAGGCAGACAGCAGCGCCCCTTGTTCCCTCCGGCAAACCGCTCTTCTCAAACATCGCGTGCGCCCGCGCGTACTCACGTCTGCCGCAGAGGAGACAGCCGAGCAGATATCCGGCATATGCGTCGCCGTTCCGGAACGCTGTCTCAAGCGCCTTTCTCTCGCACTCGCGGTGAGGGAAGACTCCGCATACATCCTTTGTCTCCGGTCTTTCCCCGAGCAGATACCAGACCATACAGGAGCAGCGCTTTCCGGACATTGTAAGACCGCGGAGCGCTTCCGCCGCCTCGTCCGCGAACCCGGCGCGTGACAGATCCTCAAAGATATCGATACAGGTCTGCGAAGGCTCATCCGACAGCCCATCATAGAACGCCCTTTTATCGTATTCTCCGCAGATTACCGCCGCGAAGCGGAGCGCCTGACTCATCGGGTATTCCCTCAGTTTTTCCCTGATATCCGTCTTTTCCCCGAGCCGGTTTCCAGCGAGAATACGGATGACGTCGGCGCTGACACCGGCGCGGGACTCCGAAGCGTGACGCTTCGCCGCAATGAAATCACCGCGCAGCCCTTCAAGCTCCGCTATTCTCACGAGCGCCGCGTCCTTCGTGTCCGCCGTGAAATATGCGCTCCAAAATGCCTCCTCCGCCTCGTCACGCCTGCCAAGCGCGAGAGCGATATTCCCACGGAGAAAGGCTGTCCTGCCGCTGACGGGTCTCATATCGCGCATAGTCTGTATCTCCCACGCGCGGGTTATGTTCCGGTAAGCGCTCTCAAAGTCCCCACGGCGCGCCATGCACTCCGCGAGCGACGCGTACGCCTCGAAGTTGTCGCCCGAGAGCGCGACCGCCTTTTCAAAATACCTCTCGGCATTCGCCGACGGGTCGCGGTAACCGACGACGTGCGTGCCGGTCAGGAACGCCTCCTCCGACGAGCGGCACTCATCCGGTGTCGGGAATCCCTCTATCACGGGCACGTTCTCGTCCTTCGGCGGCTTCATCGTCGTGTAGTCGACAAGCGTCTTTCCGGCGGACTTCACGACTATTCTCACTTCACCGACAATGTCTCCTGTGAGTTCAATAATATGATTGCACAACACGTCAAGCGACGTTTTCTCGCGGGAGATCTCTCTGTTTTCATCGCTCACGGTGATCTCACAGTCGGCGAAGCTCCCTGTCGGTCTGATCACCACACGATCGGAATGCACTGACACCGCCATATCGAGGTTCGCGAAGCACGGCACTCCCGTGTCGCTTATCGGGTACCAGTACTGCGAAAAGCGCTTCTCCTCATACGGCGCAAGCCACGAAAGATCCGGCTGATTGTCAGAATATGAGCCCGCCATAAGCTCAAGGTATGGTCCGTCGGTGTCGGTCAGCGCCTTCTCCCACGTCCTCGCGAGCTGATCGTACGCCCACGTGAACATCTTTTTCCCGGGTGAGATATGATGATCCGCGACATGGACAACTCCTCCGCCGGTGCTCTCGTCATAGCTTCCGAAATAATCATATCTGCTCGCCGCGGAGAAATACGACGTCGGGAACGGCGTGTTTCCATGTCTGCTGATATCTGTGTTCTCCGGTATTCTGTGCCCGTTGAACCAGCCGCCGGTCACCGGGTACGCCGTCGTGTTGCGTCTGTAGTGGAAGAACACGTGTCCGACGTCCTGCGGGAAGAATATCCTGAGGTCAGGTCCCGCCGGAACCGCCGCGTTCTCCCACCACAGGAATGAGCGTCGCTCCGGAGTGCGATTGTAAAGCCTGACGCGGGTCTCGAAATACGCCCTGTCGTCCCGGAGCGCGATGCCGACCGAACCTGTCATCCTGTCAAACACGTCGCTCGAGGTGAGCCACACGACCGACTCATGCTCATCTTCCTCTATCGTCACGTCAGTCGGAAGAAATGTCGACGGTCTGTGATGTGTCGGCCAGTTGAACTCTATCCCGCCGGATATCCAAGGTCCAAGGAGACCGATAAGCGCCGGTTTTATCACGTGCTGACGGTAAAGAAAATCCCTCCCGGTCGTCTTGTCCTCCGCGCTGAACACCCGACCTCCGTATTCCGGCAGAACCGTCACGCGGATGTAGTCATTCTCTATCACGACAGCGCGCAGCTCCCGCCGCTCCGGTTTATCAGAAGCCCTGACGTCAGCTGTCACCGCGTTCGGGTACGGATTGCCGCTCATCCGCTGATGGACGCGGTTCTCGGCGAAGACCGGCAGTTTCTCAGGCGCGCCGACCGGATATACCGGGATACTGATTGTAATGTCTTTTACACTGACCTTGTTCATTTGTGCGTTTTTTCCTTTCGGATTTTCTGTTTCTATATAGATTATAGCACATTCAGTCCGGGTCTGACTTCAAAAAATAACAGAGGTCAGATATTTTTTTTGAAGTACACTTGACATACCGGAAAACTTCGTGTACAATAGAAACAGATACGGGGGATAAAGATATGGAAATGCTTATATGCTCGGAGGCCGATTTCCGGAGCGGTCTCTGGTACTGCAAAGCCATGGAAGGAATCCGGAAGACCGCGTCAAAAAAAGGCGTGACAATCCGCGAGACCGATGAAAACATGATATTCGATCTGTCCGGAGAGGAGCTCTTCGGAAACAGAAACAGGCTCCTGACTGTCATCGGAGCCTCCGACCGGCTGATGGAACGGCTCATACCGGTCTGCCGCGCGAAGAGCATACGGATGCTCTTCCTGAACTACTCCCTGATCACGCCGTCACACGACTCAAGCATGGTGATCATGGACTACTACGACACAATGGACAGGATATTCAATTATTATTCGGCGTACGGAAGGACACACACCGCCCTTATCGGAGTCAACCCGGACTCGGCAACCGACAGACAGAAGTCGAAATATATGCTGGCACACGGGATGAACGATCACATATTCTATAATAATTCCGGCATCGCCGATTGTGTCGACAAATTTCTGAACAAACGCGGCTCGTATGATTCGATTATATACACAAATGACATCTTCATGCTCGCCGCGTCATCAATGCTGCGTGACGCCTGGGTTGAGGTGCCAAGTGAGATGTGGGCGATAAGCTTCAGTGACACGATGCTGGCGCCGATATTCAGCAGCCCGCTGTCTCCCGGGATATCGACATTCTCGGTCGACCACGAGGAACTCGGAAAGCAGTGCGCGGAGCTTTGGTATTATCTGTCAAAAAGCTCCGCCGACATAAACGCCGTTGTACGCGTCCGCGCGAATTTCTATCCGAGCGCTTCCACTGAATACAGGCATATGCCCGAGCATACACCGGAATCCGACGCCCCGCCGGAGCACACGTTCAACTTCTACTCCGACCAGACTGTCAGCGAGGTGACCGACCTCGAAAACTGTCTGACGCGCTGTGATGAGACTGATTTCAGGATACTCGACTGTCTCTCGAAAGGAGAGAGCCGCGTCGGCATCGCGATGAAGCTCTTTATCTCGGAAGGGACGCTCTACTACAGACTCAGACGGCTCTGCAAACTGTCCGATCAGAGAACAGTGAATGAGCTCACGCAACTTCTTCGGAAATATCTGTAAAAAATCGCCGCGCGCATCAGAATCAATGCGCGCGGCGTTCTTATTCAGATTTTCAGATCTTCCATTCCTGACTCTTCGTCTGAATATCGACCATATGCGTATAGATGCCGTTCTTCTTATACAGTTCGGCGGGGCTTCCCTGCTCGGCGACTACTCCGTCGGCGAGAACCACTATCTTGTCCGCTCCCGCGACCGTGCGCATACGGTGCGCTATCACGAGGACGGTCTTGTTCTTTATCAGTCTCGACAGAGCCGTCTGGATCAGCGTCTCGTTCTCGACGTCAAGGCTCGCGGTCGCCTCATCGAGGAGGATTATCGGCGCGTCCTTCAGGAAGGCGCGGGCTATAGATATTCTCTGACGCTCGCCGCCAGAGAGCTCACAGCCGTTCTCACCGATGTCCGTGTTCCATTTGTCGGGCAGCTTTTCGGCGAACTCCTCGCAGTTCGCGAGTCTCGCCGCGGCGAGAACCTCCTCGTCGGTCGCGCCCTTCTTTCCGAGGCGGATGTTCTCCATTATCGTGTTGTTGAACAGTGTCACGTCCTGGAAAACTATCGAATAGAGGCTCATCAGCTTCTCCGGGTCTGTCTTCCCGACATCCATTCCGCCAACCGTGATCTTTCCTTTCTGATTGTCCCAGAATCTCGCCGCGAGACGCGAAACCGTGGTCTTTCCGCCGCCGGACGGACCGACGAGCGCCGTGACCTCGCCCTGCTTTGCCGTGAACGAAACGTCCTTCAGGACTGTTTCGCCATCGTTATACGAGAATCCGACGCGATCGAAAACGATATCACAGCTGTCGTTCGTCAGCTCCTCGCTTCCCTGCTGAATCGGGTGTTCAAGAATCTCGTTCATCCGCGCGACGTTTGTACGCATAGCGATGATCGCCGCAAGATTCTGGAGCGCGCCCTGCATCGGGTCATAAAGTCTCGACGCGACAAGCAGGAACATGAACAGCGTCAGAACGTCAATGCTCCCGTTCACGAGAAGCACCGACCCTGTCAGCGCGACCGACGCGATTCCGAGCTTCAGCACCATTCCCGCCGATGTGACAAAGATCGCGGTCGTGAGCTCAGCCGAAATCGACTGGCGCTCGACGCCTCTTATTTTCTTTGAGAGCCCCGCGAGATATGTGTTCTCGGCGTTGTTCGCTTTGAGGTCGCGGACCGTCTCGATATACTCCTGAATGCCGTCGGCGCACGCCATCTTCGCCGCCATATTCTTCGCCTGAACGCTGTCCTGCACGCGGTAGCTGAGGAGCACAATAATAATCGACACCGGTATGACCCAGAGCGCCGCCAGCGCCATCCTCGGCTCAAAGAAGAACATTCCGAGCGAGATCAGAACAGTCGAGATAAGCGAGCCGAAAAGCCCCGGAATGAAGTGCGAGCAGGTCTTCTCAAGCACCTCGCAGTCGGACATTATCGTGCTCGTCATATCCGCGAGGTCGCGCTTGCCGAAAAAGGACAGCGGCAGTCTGCGGAGACGCTCCGCGAGGCTGAGGCGGCGTTTTCCGCTCTCCTCGTATGTAGTGAAATAGGTGTTGTTATACTGGAACCACGTCGTGAAAAGTATCAGCGCGAAAGCGATCACACAGCCGATGATATAGAACGGCGCTGTCCCCTCGAGGGTTCCCTTCGTCATGAGATCCGACACAAGCTTGTATAAAAGTCCCGTCGGAAGCATGAACGCGATATTCTGAAACGCGCAGGCAATAACGCCCTTGATGAGTCCTACAGCTCCCTCTTTCGATGAAGCGGTCGCTCTCTGAATGAATTTTATCATGGATCAGCCCTCCTTTGCGACTTTCCACTCGACCGACGCCTGATAGTCGGACCACATCTTCGCGAAGAGTCCTCCAGCCGCGCAGAGCTCGGCACGTGTTCCGCTCTCGGCGACCTTTCCGTCCTCGATGACGAATATCCGGTCGGCGTCCGCGACTGTCGACAGGCGGTGCGCTATCATGACGACCGTTCTGCCCTTCGCGAGCTCCGCGAAAGCCGCCAGTATCCTCGCCTCGTTGTCCGGGTCGGCGAACGCCGTCGCCTCGTCGAGGATTATCACTGGCGAATTCTTGAGGATAGCGCGCGCGATCGCGATACGCTGTCCCTCTCCGCCGGAGAGATATACGCCCTTCGTTCCGATCATCGTGTCGACGCCATCCGGGAATTTTCCGATTATGTCCCCGCACTGCGCCGCCTCGAGCGCCGCCATGACCTCTTCTTTCGTCGCGTCCGGTCTGCCCATTCTGACATTGTCGAGTATCGACGCCTTTATCAGGCGGCTGTTCTGAAAGACGAAGGACACCGTGTTCATAAGCTCGTCCTTCGCGATATTCCTGACGTCCGCGCCGCCTATCTTCACGCTTCCGCTGTTCACGTCGAAGAAGCGAGTGATCAGGCTCGCGAGAGTCGATTTTCCTCCTCCGGAAGGTCCGACGAGGGCGACGGTCTGTCCGACGCCAATCTTCATCGACACGCCCTTTATAACCTCGTTCTTCCCGTCATAGCTGAAATGAACGTCGTCAAGCTCAACGGAAGAATCCGCCGGGCTGACCGGGGTGTCACTGACGCTCATCGGAGCGGAGTTAAGGACAGAATCAATTCTGCCGAGCGCGTCTTCGACTATCATCTTGTTCTCGCTCATATACATGATCTTCGTCAATGTGAGCGAGATGACAGGAGTTATAACAATGTAGAAAACAAGATTCAGCAGGAACTCATTTGTGACCCCGCCGCTCGTGAACCACAGCGCGCCCGCGATCAGAAACGCGAAAACGCCGTTTATCGCCGCCGTGTAGAACATCATCGGCACACGGAGCTGCTTTGTGTACGAGACGACCCACTTCTCATACTCGTCAATCGCCCGCTTGAACTTTCTGAACGAGAAAACCGACTGTCCGAAGGTCTTGACGACCGGAATGCCGCGCACGTACTCGACCGCCTCGTTCGACATCGCCGCGAGCGCGTTTCCGTACTGACGCATCTTCTCCGCCATGCGCTTGCCGGTCATCGCGGACATTATCGCGAAGCCGAGAAAAACCGGAACAAGACTGAGCAGCCCGAGCCGCCAGTCGAACACGAACAGCAGAACCAGAAGCCCGATTGGCGTAGCGAGAGCGCCCGCCTTATCCGGAAGCTGGTGCGCGAGATAGGTCTCGGTCGCGCCGGTGCTGTCGCTTATTATCTTGCGCAGTTTTCCGCTTCCGAAGCTGTCGACAAAGCCGAGCGGGAGCTTCGCTATATGCTCCGTCACCTCGAGCCGCAGATTAGTCGCGACCCTGAACGCCGAAAGATGCGAGCACATGAGCGCGCCGATATATATAAGATACGAAAGAACAGCGAACACGACCGCCATCACGCCGCAACGCACAAGCCCGGTCGCCCTGCCGAAATCCGGCGCGACGTCGAGAACATCGTGTATTATACGCCATATGCAGATGAACGGCACGAGCGCCGTCAGCGCGCTGATGACAGACAGCACCCACGACGTGTAGGTCAGATACCTGTGCCGCCCGGCGTATCCCATCAGTCTTTTAAGATTTGACTCCTTTTTCAAAGGAAACACCCCTCCTGAAATAAAATGATTTATGATATGGAGATTCAACTCCAGATATCCGTTATATCGGTTAGCTTCGGCTAACTTATACTTAAAAATTACAGGGTCCTAAAACCCCATAATTTCCTTCCAGCCCGCGGTGTAGAACGCGCGGAGCTTCTTCAGGTATTCGGACGCCCGCTCATACGGCACGTCGTGTATAATCATCTCAAAGAAAGCGGAAAACATCCCGCTCACGAGAATATGCTCAAGCGTCGGGTCGAGCTCGTACTTCTCATACCCGAGCCCCTCCATCACCCGCGCGAACGAGTGCGTCGCGCTGACCTCCTCCGCGACCATGTCGTGAACCATGTTCTCATACCGGGTCCCCTCCGCGGAGCACAGAAGCAGTCTGAATACATCCAGGTCAGCGTAAGCGTATTCGAGCATTCGTCCAAGACACTCCCCCGAGAGCTTGCCCATGCTCTTCACCTGCTCCTCCGGCGGAAGCTTTGTGAACGCCTCCTGCGTCCCGCGGTACATCCCCATGAAGACCTCGTATTTCTCGCGGACGAGCGCGTCGAACAGCTCCTCCTTCGACGCGAAGTAGCCGTAGAACGCCCCGGTCGTGACGCCCGCGTCCTTCACGATATTCCGCAGTGACGCCGACTTGAAGCCTTTTTCAAGGAACTCCGTCTTCGCGGCGGACAGTATTCTCCCGAGGGTAGTATTTTCTTCGCCGCTCATACGCCGCCCCCCTTGTAACGCTGTTATATAGCACTGTTATATTATAGCACATACTCTCTTGTTTGTCAAGGGGTAAAATGAATTTTTTTGCCGTTCCATCTCCGCAGACCGCATGACAGCGTGACAAACATACAAACCGTGCACACCAAAGCACACGGGAACGCGCCGGAAACATCCGAAACGGACGAAAAACGGACGAAGCTCAGCGCGCCCGTAATACCGGGTAAATAATACGAAACAACTGCGGGAACGGCAAGCGCCGCGGACGATATGATAAGCGCGGCGACGCTCTCGGAGCAGAGCGCGGAGATTCCGGTGACAAACAGTACGGTCTCGAGATATCCGACAAATTGTATGATTTTTTCAATGACCGCGTATCCGAGAACGCTGATATCGAGCCCTGTGTAAGACATCTCCGGTATGCTCATTATCCCCGCGCCGAATCCCGATGTGCCGTAATTCAGACACAGGAATATCAGATCGACCACACAGAATACAAGATACACCATCGATGACATAACAGTCACAGCCGCGAGCTTCGCGCCGGATGTCTCCCGCCGCCCGCGCTTCGACGCGCGCAGTATGTATGAGAAACCGGAATCCCGCTCGGACGCGAATATCCGGCTCGCTATGAAAACGACAACCATCAGCGCCGGAATGTCCGCCGGGGACTTCATGAACAGAAGTATACCCCTGTCATATATGAACTCAACGCCGCTGTACTCGTCAGGAATGGACAAAATATAGTCCCTCCGCTCGACAAGCATTTCGCAGGCGCGCCCGCAATATTCCGCGTATGAGTAACGGCTCATGTGTTCAGCGTATTCGTCGCCGGACAGCTTGCCGTTCCGGTACGCGGTCATCACGGCGGAGTGCTCTGACAGGACGCTTTTTATGCGGCTCTCCTCTTCAGATATGTAAAGAAGGTTCTCCTCAGTCGGCGCCCCGGCGACCCTTCCAATGTATTCCCTGTAGACCTCTTCGGTCGAGCCTGACGGCTGTCTGTAATACACGGCCGATACGACACACCTGACCGCGAGCGCGGCGGCGAGGACATATATCCCACGACCTGAAATCAGCTGTTTATAGATTTCCGACACCGTCAGCGGCAGAAGACGCGCTCCGCTGACCCTCACTCCGCGTGACGTATTCTCCCTGACTGAGGCTTTCCGCGGACATAGATACATGGCGCAGACAGCCGCGGCGGACAGGAGCAGAAACGCCAGAATCACCGTGACCGTATAATCCGCGCAGAAGCCGAAAATCCGCAGACCGTGATACCTCTCGAACAGCGCGTTTATCCCGGAAAGCTCCTTCGGGCTGAATCTCCTCAGAAAATACAGCTCCGACGACTGCATGATCCCGCTCATATGCACGCCGGAACCGGAGATCAGAACAGTCAGAACAACGCAGGTGAGCTCGCTTCCCGTATACTGCCCGGCGACGGCAATCAACAGCGACAGGCACAGAAATATGAGTATCCGCAGAAGAATGAACACCACGAGATACTGCCATATAGTCATCCGATACCTGCAATATGTGAGCGCGCCGAGCGCCTGAACGGGTGCCGCCGGGTCGGAGAGACCGCTGACCAAACCCGCGGCGGCAAGCGGAGACAGAGAAAACACGACCGTAATTCCCGTCGAGAGCGACGCTATAGCCCTGAGCTTCGCGCTGACAGTTCTCCTCCCGCCGTTCTTCGATATTCCGATAAGCATATCCATCCGCGAGCGCGTGTCAACAGTGAAACACTGGCAGAACAGCGCGAGCGAGGCCGTCGTTATGAACAGAACCGGCGTCTCAAGCGAAAAGAACTCGTTCCACCCGACAACCGGCGAATCCGGCAGTTCGAGATCTGTCAGCCGGTCATAATGGTCAAGGACATTCAGATAGTAACTGTACAGATACGTGTTCTCCGGAGAGACATCGTCGAGCCGCTTCACCGAGTCATTCAGGAGAGACATTACGGCGCGGTGATATTCGTCTGTCGTGATACCGATTTCTCCGCCAGATTCCGCGGCGTGAAAGCTCCGGACGGCGAAGAAAAAGCTCAGAAGCATAAGTACGACCAGAAGAGCGATATTGAACGGCGTCAGCAGTTTCCTGTATTCTCCGGATGTCATGTTTTTACCGCCTTTCAGTCAAGCTTCATCCACTTTATCGTGTTATTCATTATGTTCACGCGCGCCGTCACACCGGTCACACGGAACCAGTTATTCCCGCCTTCGTCCATGAAACGGCAGTAATCGAGATACAGATTATCGCCCACCGGAAGATAATCCGCGAAAAACAGCTCGTCTTGCCCGTCGAAAACGAGCGATTCTTCAGACATTTCTTCCCGGTCAGTCCGGTATATTTTCGCGTTGTCATACGAGGTGCATTTCCCGCCGCGCGGAGACTCCCCGTACTCCTTCGGGTCGTAAGCCGTATAATATATGTATTTCCCGGTCAGATAGAAGCTGAGTATCCGGTCGGACGGCATACCAAGTCTTTCGCAGTTTCCCTCACTATCGATACGGCATATGTATCCGTCAATCAGTTCTTCCCCGGCGTGTCCGGTCATATATCCGGCGCGGACTAGTATATACGCAGCGGATTCATCTGTGTCATAGAAGAAATCAGAGATCTGATACTCACTTTCGTATTCGAACATTGTCTTTTCGTTTTCAAAATCAAGGTCAGTCTTAAACAGTCTGCCATTCGCGGAGTCAAGGAACCAGAATCTCCCGCCGTCAGCGAAAACAAATTCTCCGCGGCTGTAATCTCCGTACACGTTGTCGAGAACGCCCGCCTTTCCGGTGTTCAGGTCAAAGGAGCACAATCTCTCGGTGACTCTCTTGATGATCTTCCCGTCTGAGCTCTTCACGCGCTCTGTCTTCACGGTGCTGTAATAGATTTTATCCCCCGACATGAATCTCAGCCGCATTATTGAGGCGTCGTCACGCAGAAGCTCTCTCACAACGTCGTTCTTCACATCGATACGGCAGAGCGAGGTCATGATTGATGCTCCGTCGGCGATTGTTTTTATTCCGTACAGTATTCTGTCCGAGCCGGGATCGCTGATAATCTGCTCAATGTTCATATACTCGCATCCGCTTCCATCGAGGTGCGTGCAGAGCGGGTCCGGACACAACGCCGAACACTCGCCGGTCGACCCGCTGATATACGCATAGCCCGGCTCGTACGCGTCGCTGTCCGGATAGTAGAACTTCGCTGGATAATATATCCGGTCGCCGCTCAGGACATAACCGCCGAAAACGTTGACAATCCTCGAATCGTCAGAATCCGGACGCTCATACTTCTCTTCCGGTGAGAGCCATGACGCGCCGATATCGTCGTATTCATCGTCAGAGTTTTCGCCCACGCTCCCGCGGTACCTGTTTATCAGGTCAATTTCATCCTCGGTCGGTGTCCTGCCGCACGACGCGAGCGCCGCCATGAGGACAAGCGCCGCCGTGATAATTCTGTGCTTCAATGCCATCGCTCCTTCCGGTTTCTGATCTACAATTGTATTATATCATACTACAAAAGAAAAGTCAAGGCATTCACAAAAAAATGTCCTGACTTTATCATTTTTTATTTCGATTTGCCTGTATCTGTCTCCATGACAAACGGTCTGCGTCCGTGCGCCCATGAATCCGTATCGGACATATAATCCTCGTACTGACCCGCGATGAGACACAATTTACCGTCCCTCAGATAGTACGAGTGATACTCGGGCTCAGAGCCCCCGAATTGCCGGTGAAAATCCGCGCGGAGCTCATCCGGTGTGTGAAGTCCGGACAGCGTCGGATATTCCGACTCATCAAACGCGTCGAAATACGCATCGATCATAGCGCTGACATCCTCCGCCGTGTACAGCTCCGAGAGCGGAAGAAGTTCTCCGGTCTTCATGTCGAAAGTCAGCCCGGTCTCGCTCACGCTCTGCGCCGTCCCGCCGCCGGAATTCTGTCCGGTGAAGCGCACGCTCAGGATATCCTCATCCATCCGCGTCGTTTCATATCTGACCTCCGCAGTCAACGAATCCTGCGCGGCGGTGGAATCGCTGTCAATCCGTTCCGCGTAAAGCCCGCGGACATACTCGCGTATCTGCGTGTTTATCGCCCCGGCACTCTCACCGCTGATAACCGGATAAAGCGCCGTGATCTTTGTGTCCGCGTCCGGGCAGACTAAAACCGTCTCGCCCTCCGAAACGCCGTTCACCTCACAGTACAGCTTCTTTATGCTCTCTTTCTGAATGTCATATGTGTACCAGCCAGCGTCTTCATACCAGCCGGCGTTATCGCTGACATAGATTCTGACCCTGACCATGCTGTCATCGGACCACTCATCAAACTGAAAATGTGTGAAGTCGAGATCAGAGCCGTCAACATTCCAGACGAGTTTAACCCCTGAAAGCTGTTCCGTTGCACTGCTTGTCGGAAGCTTCACTACACCGGTCTTCCCGACAGTAAAAAGGTAACACGACGAATAATAGTGCCTGTACCTCTGCTCTATCACGACGCTCCGGCAGTCGTCCGACCAATGGGTAAATTCAGATATGTCTTCCAACACAAAATTAAATCCCATATTCTCCCCTGCGTCAGCGACAGTCTCTCCGGTTTCATTATCGACAAGACGCAGGTAATATTCTTTTCACGAAAACGGGTCGGCAAGTTCGAAAAACGACTTCACCGTCGCCTTAACAGCGTATTTTCCGTTCGGAGACACGACCGTGATATCGTATTTTTCCGGGTCGATCGCGTACTCCGCCGCCTTCGCGACGAAACAGCGCAGATTTCCTGACGTGTCCGAGCCGACAGACTCATATCTGTTCCCGATTTCGGAAAGATACGGCAGGGCGTCCGCCCCGAGCGCGACTATCCGGTCAAACTCCTCCGGGTGCGCGGCTATGGCGTCGGCTTCCGATACGATCTCACTGCCCGTCGGCGCTATCACGTCGAGGTTCTTTTCGATGGCGCTTCGGATATTGTCATCTGTCGGCGCGGCGGTGGTTGTGTCTGGCACGGGTTCTGTTGTTTCGGTTTTTGTTGTTTCGCTGTCATCCGTGGTGATTTCATCCGTGGTAATTTCTTCCGATATTCTTTCGTCTGATGTGCTCTCGTCCGCCGTCACGTCCGGAGATTCTCCGGCACACGATGAAAAAAGCAGTGATATTGCCGCGAGCAGTACCGCCAGCGTTCTTTTTGTTGACATAATCTCTCCCGTCCTTATCTGTCGAAATATAATATCGTTTATTCCGCGAGCCTTGTCTCGACACGGTTCTTTATTAGCTTCAGGACCTCGTCAAGATTTTTCGTCCCGGAAAAATAATAACTTGCCTCTTCCTCAATTATCGAAATACTCTCAGCGTCGGTAGTATAACAAACCTTCGCATTCTCGAGAATATCAAGAAGTGCTGCCTTGTCATCGTCGCTATAAGCTATGCAGTCCGTCTTCATCGGTTCCTCTTCGCTGAGTTCAAAAGCGTTTATGTTTATTCCGTAGTATTCCTTTCCGTTCGACGACTTCGAGTACCCTCCGTCAAACAGGAACTGCATCATCGAAAGTCGGTCAAACAGCGCGTTTATTCCGCTGTATGTAGCCGGGAAGGCGTTGCTGCCCTTTACGAGGTCCTGTTCCTCACACGTCGAATATCTCTCCGCCTGACAATCGAGCATATGACTGAGAAGCTTCCATGCCATTTTCTGATTTTTGCTCGAGCTAAGTATAGCAAGGCTATTGTACGGTCTCACTGACGCTGTGCCGATTCCCGGATATCCGATATATTCGAGGTCTTCCTTTGAGAAGTTAAGGTAACGATTAATCAGGAGCTGTGCCGGGTCGTAGACCTCGCTGATATCGAGAGCTATTGTTCCATCACGGAACAGATTCGGGTCGACGAATATCCACTCGACGCCATAGACTTTCGCGTCCTTGCAGAGCTTCATAAGTTCACCGAGACCAACAGTATCTATTGTGTTGTTATCGTAATCAACATACTGATTGAGCGTATTCGGAATAAGCTTCGCAAACAGCATATCTGCCTGTTTTGAAGTGTCTGTCAGATCGGTCACATATGTCAGATACTGTCCGTTCCCAAGGCTTGAGTTCAGCTTTATCAGGTCATCGACCGTCATCGGAGATTTAACGTTTCCCTTCGAACCTGCAACATTCGCGATTGCGAATGAGAATATCAGACGGTTAAGCTCACCCGTGTCGTTCTCGAATGGTTTTCTGACACACGGGAGCAGGTCATCTGTATCTTTTCCTCCGAGCTTATAGAGGTCAACAAACGCTCCGGATTTATTCAGAACCTCATAGCTCAGACCGCCGCCGAAGACTACCATGTCCGGTCCGTTTCCGGAAGAAATGTCTCTGAGAAGTACCTGATTCGCTGTTCGTGTTCCCTCGTCGGTATAATCAACTATTTCGACCGGACAACCGTAGTCACTGCGAATGAAGGACGCCGCGTAATCGAGTATTACTGCCGCTGAGGGGTTATTTGCCTTGTCGACAGCGATTTTCAGCGGTGTCGGCTTGCCGCCCTTGCCATATACCGATTCAGTTGTCACGAGCTCGATCTTGCCATACTTGTAGCCTTCTCCACCCGGATTGTGCAGCGCAACGAAGATAAGCTCCGGAGAATATATGGACATCGCCGCAACCTCGTCATAGCTCAGTCCGACGTCAAGCCAACTGAACAGCAAATCAGTGGTTGTGTCTCCCTCGTTTCTGCCGATAATGCCGTATTTGTCAACATAGTAATAGTCGAGACCTCCGCCAAACATCAGCTTTTTCGCGCCCTCACCGTGAATGAAGGTCGCGAGCGCCGGCACTTTCTTGCACTCGTCCGGGTTCGTCCAGTTCTGGTTGTCGATATCTATCGTCTGGAGGACATAGTTGAACATTCCATTGTTTTCAGAAAGGTCACTATTGTCCTCTCCATAGACATAATACACATTTCCATCGTTGTCGCGCATCAGAGAAAGTTCATCGTGCCAGCTCGGTATTTCGAGTGTGAAAAGATACTCAAACTCCGGAGATAAAACGTAAACATTATCGTAATCGGCTACATAGATGTATCCGTCTTTATCGGCAACATATCTGTGATTTTTGTTTGCGTATTCAGGAAGTTCCTTCGGTTGATCATATCTGCCTATCACATCACCGGAGCTGTTAATACGAAACAGGCATTGCGTTGTTGGAATAATGTAATCGTACTCTTCTATATTTTTTTCAAAATCCTCATAGTCTTCATTGCTTATATAAGTGCCCCAGTTGATGTAATCACCGTTCGGTAATGCGGTAAGCCTCCCGCCACCGAAATATTTGTAATTGTCATCATCGCTCAGGTTTCCAGAAACCGTATCGTAATCCATACTTTCAGGGTTATAAACATAGTATTTGCTAAACCTTCCCTGAATCATGAGTCTCCTATCAAATGTTTCGTTCGCAATATCAGCTGAAATACGAAAATGTTCATCGTTCTCGTCAGTTTCAGGCTCCAGATACGAGAACTTATACATCATCTTCCCCGCCCCCACGCTGTCAATGATAGCCATAGCGTCCGCGCGAGGAACCGTTCCCGACGTTTTCGCCGCCTGTACGTTCCCGGTGTCATTTTCTGTGCTGCCGCTGTCCTTGTCGCACGCGAACGTGAACATCATCGCGATCATCAGGACAAACGGGATTATCCTTCGTAAAACAGAGTTCTTTTTCATGCTGCTGCCCTCTCATTCCGGAAATTTTTGTTTCTGACCGTTTAGACGTCGACTTTTCGTTCAATGTTCCGGAAATCATAAAAAAATTCATTTTCTGAAAACAGACATGAAAGAAGCGGCTGCCCGCCGGAGCGTGACAGCCGTTATACTGATATTTACCTGAGATAGATCCTCTCCCCGGGCCTGCCTTTTCCCTCAATCACCGCGTCGCGTATCCGCATGACCTCAATCGTGTCCTTCGGGTCGAACGACGTCTTACCGGTGTCGAAGAAATTGCATATATCGCCGAGAAGGTTCACAAAATACTCCGAGTTGATATTGTGCGCCGCGGTCTTCCCGTCCGCACCGGTGACCTTCGCCGTGAAGCCGAGCGCCGGGGAAAACAGAAACTCCGCGCTCCTGCCGTCCGGGTAGGAAACCGTGATATGGTCGCCGTTTCCGATCGTCTCGAATATGAGCGAGCCCGCGCCCTTTCCGAGGCACTTCACCGCCATCTCTATCTGATGGATGATGTATTCCTCGATATTCGAGCCGCCGCCGGTTATAGACACCGCCCTAGCGTCGCCGTTATAAGCCGACAGTTCATCCGCGTACCTGAGCGCCGAACTCGAGAAGAATTTCACACCGTGATTCTTGGCTAGCGCGAATATCTTCTCCGCCGTCTCAAGGTCGGGCGCGAAAGTCTTGTCGATATACGGGCTGACGCCGCACTCAAACACCTTCTCAGCAAGACCGGGATGACGCTCCGGGTTTGACGGTGAGAGTATCAATACATGATCAGCCTTCTCACAGAGCTCCTTCACGCTCGCGCAGTGGACAGCGCCGTGCTTCGCGCACCACTCGTCGGTCGTGAGCTTTCCCGCGGGGGCGTCATCTTCCGCCCACACGTATCCGAGCTCATAGTCGGTGCCGAACTTCTTGTTAGCCGCCTCTATGAACGCTGGGTAATTCTCCGCGTGCCATTCGTCGATACAGAAATCAACGAATCCGAGCTTCTTCATCTGAAGTCGACCTCCTTCTTCGCGTCGGCGGAAGCGTAGAGC
>URCP01000015.1 GCA_900546315.1 uncultured Eubacteriales bacterium | reverse complement strand
GGTCCGGCGGAGATATAGTACTTGATGAATTCCCAGGCTCCTTCAGGGAACGCGCAGTCCTTCGTTATCGAGAACGCCAGATCATACATAAGTGCCGTTCCGCTTCCTTTTTCTGTCGGAGCGCCAATAAGAGTTATGTCTCTGTCTCCGAACATCGCGAAACGATCTTCCATATAACCCTGTGTCTCACCAAGTGATATCTTCCCGAGAACAACGTCCCCGTCGAGATAATTCTCGGTCGCGAGATATCCGTCTACAGCCTTTACAGGAGCACGCTTACAGGTCTCGAGGAGTTTTTTGAATTCCTTCCCGAAATCGCACTTCTCTTTGTTGTAGTCAACATAATCACTGACGATATACGGAAGTATCGTTTTGAACAGCTCATACTGCGGGTCGGAAGCTGAATCAACCTTCATCAGGTACTGCCCGCTCTCGAGAGAATCGACAAGCTCCGCGAACTCGTCAACCGTCCATGAAGTCTTGTCTCCGATGACGTCGGTCAGACCGGCTAATGTCTCAAAGCTGAAATTCGTCACGATATAAGGAAGTTTTCCCTTCACCTCAAACGGCTCGAGAACACACGGCAGGAACGCGTCTCGCGTGTAGGTCTCATCCTTATCCATGAACTTATACAAATCCATGAACGCGCCGGTTTTCAGGAACGGGTCAGCCGTGATCGAACCACCGAACAAAACCATATCCGGCATCTCGCCTGAGATTATGTCTCGGTAGAGCTTATCGTTCGCAGTCGACACATCATCGGATGAGTAGGGGATGAGCTTGATTCGGTAGTCGTCGCTTGTGCGGTTGAAGCGGCTCACGATATTGAGAAGATTCCGCGTCGCCTTCGCGCGGGTGTCGTTTGTTTTTGATTCATCGTAGGCTATTGTTATGACGTCGCGCTGGGATTCGTAGGGTTCTTCTGTGCGATTGACTATTATGAAATAGGACTCAAATGTGTACTCGTCAATATAAGTCAGCACAAATCTGTCCAGCGACTCGAAATAGATATTCATAGAGAAAGTGCCGGTAATATCGATATCAAGCCAGTTCAGTATCTGGTCATAGCCTTCTTCACCGACAGTCTCGCGGTTTATTCCGTAGATCGTTTTGAAATACGCTTCTTTATCAGAAAACGCCACAAGACTTCCCTCTCCGAAATCCTGACGGAACTTTGTCGGCTTGTATTCTTTCCCACTCACAAGGTCATCGTAACGGCAGAATTCGTAGCGCCTGAAACCATATTCGATATCAGTGCCGCAGAATACAGCACAGATATTGCCGTTCATGTCCTCTCTGACAGAATCGAAATTCAGATTTCCCGCCGCGTATGCCGGGCAGGCGTCCTTCATTGACACCGAGCTCTTCACTTCTCCAGTCGGGGTCATGGCAACGATATACGCGTCTCCTCTGCCGCTGTAATCCGCGATATACAAATATATCGTCTTATCGGAAGAGAAGAACATATTGCCATAATAAAGGTTCACATCAGCGTCGCCGATGGTCTCGTCAATGTCATACAGAAGTTTCGAGTATGTCATTATCCCGTTGCTGTCGTAGTTTGTCAGATACCAATGATTGTATGGATATTTAAGGTTCGCATCATATTTGATTGGAGTGCCATCATAATGTCTGTTCAGATACTTTTCAAGGCATACATATGTTCCATCATTCAAAAAGCCAAGCAGCTCCGTCGATGCAGAGGACGCTCTGAAATCCTCATATACAGGGTCATCTACCCAGAGTTCTTTTCTTGACATTGAATTTATTTTATAATCAAACAGATACAAAATCGTTGATTGTGATTCTATATAAGTTCCATCGTCCGAAGTAATATCTTCTTTTCCATCATAGAACCAAAGTCCATCATTTGTGAAATGGGTTGAAAATGTTATCTCGTCCCTCTTTATGCTTGTACTGGTCCATACAGACTTATATTTTTCATCTGCGTTGATGAATTCGGCTGTGTAATAGTACAGCGGGTTCTCACGCTCCGTTTTCTGAGTACAGGAAAACAGTGAAAAAACGGATAGTATCATTGTGCCAACAAATAACGCAGCAAATAGTTTTCTTCTCATATATAACCTCATATATAAGTCAGGGCTGCCGCGCCATTGTGCGACAGCCCATAATTAATTCGGCAGATCAACTATTAGACGGAACGCCCCAGCAATATATGCACCGAGTTTGCCCTTCCGGAACAACGTGATGCCATACCTCGCCAACGTATGACCGCTCTCCTTCATAGGAGTAACCGCAAAGAGTGCACGTAAAAACTTCACGGTTATAAACCCAGTAGTGGCATTCGTTGTGCGGCGTGGTGTCCTGCTCTTCTTCTCCGACCAATGCCAATGAGAAAACGTGTTTACACATCAGTCGTGTCTCCGCCGAGTCAGCGGCGATCTGTACCCCACATATCAGGGTAAGGACAAGGATAAGCGCGAGGGAAAGTAATCTTTTTTTCATAAGATCCTCCATTTTGCTACATCGATTGTTCGAATTGCCGACCAGTCAGGAGAACGCGCGCTTTTCCTTCCAACCGAATTCCGCCGATCTCGATTCGTCGTCCCTGTCTTATATTATATACTATTTTTCTCCGTTTGTCAATTGACATATCATCTAATGTCAGTGTTATTTTTTTGTGTACTATTACCGTAACAAGAACCGAAAAGACCGTCCTCATCGAACGGTCTTTGTGCAATTATTCATGTATCCTCGTATTAACCCTGTCAGTAATGAACTTCACGGTATCGTCAATATTTCTCACCCCGGAGAAATAAGCTGACGCTTCCTCGAGGATTATCGACAACACTGCGTCGTCCTTCGACGCGACTCTCCGGCAGTCGTCGAACATCGCCCGCAGCTGCTCCGCGTCATTCTCGCTGAAGTATACCGGGACATATCCAAGCTGTTTGTGATAGTAGTTGTTCATCCCATTGGCTCTGTCCTGTATATGCAGTGTCAGCTCGTTCGTGCTGATCTTCGTTCCGATCCATCTGCTGAGAGATATTCCCTCGTCCCCGTTGTCAAGCCTTGTCGGCGTCGTGTTGAAGTAGAACACCATCGTGTCGAGCACCGTGAACATCTCCTCTTCCGTCTCCTTCGTCGGAATGAAGCCGTCCGCGAAATACACCGTCTGCGGCATTTCGATGAAATTCTCCCACTGTCCCGGTCCGGCGGAGATATAGTACTTGATGAATTCCCAGGCTCCTTCAGGGAACGCGCAGTCCTTCGTTATCGAGAACGCGAGGTCATACATAAGCGCCGTACCGCTCCCCTTTTTCGTCGGAGCACCAATCAATGTTATGTCCTTATCCCCGAACATCGCGAACCGGTCGTCCATATATCCACTCGTCTCACCGAGCGATATCTTCCCGAGAACAACGTCACCGTCGAGATAATTCTCAGTCGCGAGATATCCGTCGACCGCCTTAACAGGAGCACGCTTACAGGTCTCGAGGAGCTTCTTGAATTCCTTCCCGAAATCGCACTTCTCTTTGTTGTAGTCAACATAGTCACTGACGATATACGGAAGTATCGTTTTGAACAGCTCATACTGCGGGTCGGAAGCTGAATCAACCTTCATCAGGTACTGCCCGTTTTCGAGGGAATCGACCAGTTCAGCGAACTCGTCGACCGTCCATGAAGTCTTGTCTCCGATGACGTCAGTCAGTCCGGCTAATGTCTCAAAGCTGAAATTCGTCACGATATAAGGAAGTTTTCCCTTCACCTCGAACGGCTCGAGAACACACGGCAGGAACGCGTCTCGCGTGTAAGTCTCATCTTTATCCATGAACTTATACAAATCCATAAACGCGCCGGTTTTCAGGAACGGGTCAGCCGTGATCGAACCACCGAACAAAACCATATCCGGCATCTCGCCTGAGATTATGTCTCGGTAGAGCTTATCGTTCGCAGTCGACACATCATCGGATGAGTAGGGGATGAGCTTGATTCGGTAGTCGTCGCTTGTGCGGTTGAAGCGGCTCACGATATTGAGAAGATTCCGCGTCGCCTTCGCGCGGGTGTCGTTTGTTTTTGATTCATCGTAGGCTATTGTTATGACGTCCCGCTGGGATTCGTAGGGCTCTTCCGTGCGGGTTACTATTATGAAATAGGATTCGAACGTGTACTCGTCAGTAAATGTCAGGACGAATCTGTTCAGTGATTCAAAGTAGATATCTGAGCATCCGGAAATATCAACATCAAGCCAGTTCAGTATCTGATCATAACCATTTTCCCCGACAGTCTCACGATCCAGTCCGTACACCGTGCTGAAATACGCCTCTTTGTCAGAGAAAGCGACAAGCAATCCGTATCCGAAATCCTGACGGAACTTTACAGGTTTATATTCATTTCCATTCGCGAGGTCGTCATATCGGCAGAACTCAAAATGATTATACCCATCGTCCGGATTAAACCGCTCAAAGACCACGCAGATATTTCCGTTCATGTCCTCTCTGACAGAATTAAACGTGATATTTCCGGACGCGTAATCAGGGCACACATCTTTCAGACGAACAGAGTTCTTTACTTCGCCCGTGGGCGTCATGGCGACTACATATGAATCGCCACCGGAGTAATAATCCTGTGAAAAAATATATACCGTTCCATCGGACGAAAGAAACGCGCTATCGAAATACAGCGTTGTATCGGAACTGCCAATTGTCTCGTCAATATCATAAAGCAGCTTCGAATATGTCATTATTCCGTCACTGTTGTAGTTTGTCAGATACCAGTGATTATAAGGATAATTTGCGTTCAAATCAGTATTGATACTTTCCCCGTCAAAGTGCAGGTTAAGATATTTCTGGATAAAGACATATGATCCATCGTCAAGCGTTCCGAGAAAAGCTAAGTCGTCAGACCTGGGCTGAGCCTTAATTCCACTCTCTGGCAAAAGGACTTTGAATTCGGTTCTTGACATATTCCCGCTTTTGTAATCAAACGTGAGCAGTACTGTGGGCGATACAGCAAGTGTCCCCTCAAGAACTCTATCATTCCAGATACCGGCATTGTTAAAATGGCCAAAACCTACTAATCTTCCGATTTTTGTCTCTTTATTTTTTAGTACAGAATTTATCTTTTCATCTGCTTCGATGAATTCCGCCATGTAATAGTATAACTGTTCCTTACGTTCGTTTTTTTTAGAGCATGAAACTGTTAGTGACAAAAAAATGATTGTTGCCAAAATCACCGCTAAAGTTTTTTTCATAATTTTATACCAGACTGGGTACGAATACCCAAAGATATCCGTACCCATCCTCATTCTTACTGCCGATTAAAGATATCCACGGCAATAGTAGCAGCGTACAAAGCCATCGCTACCGACCTTTGGAAGATGCTCATAGCGCTCTGTAATATAAATACGGTCAGCTTCAGGATGCTCCACCGCAGGACACAATTCGCAGGTCTTGATGATGCCCTCATAGACTGTTATGTGGCAGTACTCAGAACCATGCTCATCATATTGACCGTAAGTGATAGCCCACTGATGGTTGCACAGTAGGCATGTCTCCGCCGAGTCAGCGGCGATCTGTACCCCGCAAATCAGGGTAAGGACAAGGATAAGCGCGAGGGAAATGAACTTTTTCATTTTTACCGCCGTGTTTCTTCTTATCATGTTTCGAATTGCCGACCAGCCAGGAGAACGTGCACTTTCTCTCCCTACCGAATTCCGCCGATCTCGATTCGTCGTCCCTGTCTTATATTATATACTATTTTTCTCCGTTTGTCAATTGACATATCATTCAATTCACATATCACTTTTTTGTTCACCATCGCCAAATACTTAACACAAAAAGACCGCTTTTCACAAAACGGTCTTTGTGCAATTATTTGAGAATCACCGAGAAAACCCTCGCCTTTTCAGCCCCGTACGCGCTCTCCGGCACGAGCTTCAGGCGCTTCACTCTGAGCGGTTCTTCGTATCTCCAGAGACATTTGTAGTTATCCTTCACTTCCGCGATCAGCCGGAACTCTCCGTCGCCCTCGTCGGCGTACAGTCTGAAATCCTTCACGAGCGTCGACGGCAGACCGACGAGATCCTCGCCTCTCCTCGTGTTGCACCTCATCGGGTATCTGTCCATCCCGTTCGGGCGGTTCTTTCCGAGGTAGTGCTCTCCATTTATGTCGCTGTCGAACACAAACCCGACCGATTTCACCTCTCTGCTTTCCGGGAGCGAAACGACAATCTCCGAGCCGAACGGAACCTCGAGCAGATGCTCCTCCTCCCCGTTCCCGCGGTCAAAACCGTCGTACAGCACAGAAGCGTCCTCCCCGCCGACCTCAGCCGTTATTCCCTCCATCACCGGAGTCAGCGCCCGGTGCGTGAACGGCAGGTAGCAGTCGTCCTCCATCAGCGTCTGTCTGAGCTCGCCGACAAATCCCTTCTCGTAAACCCCCGCCGGGTCGATACCCTCTCTGAGCGCGATAGCCGCCGCGGTTCCCATAGCCTGCCCGAGCGTCGCGCAGGTAGCCATGACGCGGCAGGAGGACATAGCCGTATGCGTACAGGAAATATTCCGCCCGGAGAACATCAGATTCTCTATATTCTTCGAATACAGGCACCGATAGGGAATCCCGAACGGCGAAGGAGCCGGATGGAAGATAGTCGGAGCCTCGGTCGTGTCGAATCCCGCCGGGTGATGGTCGTCCATAGACCATCCGCCGTAAGCGATAAGATCGTCGAAACGCCCGCCGTCCCTGACCTCGTTCTGGGTCAGAATGTGCGCGCCGACATACCTGCGGCTCTCGCGCTTTCCGGGCAGGAAACCGACCCACTCGAGCTCCCAGTTCTTCGAGTCGAACCGCCCGGAATTCTTATAATAATCCCAGACGCCGAAGGTTATCGGAAGCAGCCTGTCGCGCAGCTTCTCGGTGTCCCCGATAGCGTCGTCCATGCCGCCGAGCTCTATCCACCAGAAGTTGTCGTTCACGAACTGCCTCGGGTTATTGATATTCACACGGTGCCCGATAGTCTCGTCGGTGAACTTCACCGCCCAGTCCGGCGCCTTGAACGGAATCTCGCGGTCGGTCTCCCTGACCTGCAACAGACAGGACATACCCATTGTGTGGTTGTCCGACACAACCGGCGCGATGTCCTCGCCGAACTCGTCGCGGGACTCCCGCCCCATCCTGAACTCCGCGCCGGTGATAGGCGCGAGGACGCTGTCTCCGGAGCAATCCGCGAAGATCTTCGCCGTCACCGTGTGGAACTTCTGCGTCGTCGTCTGCCAGCCGGTCACCGACTTAACGCGGTTCCCGTCCATCTCACAGGCGAGACAGGAGCAGTTGAGTATCAGGTCGATGTTCGGCTCGTTCTTGATCAGCTCATATGTAACGCTGTCCCAGATCGAGAAGTTGAGTGTCGGGTTGCGTCTGAGGTTCATCAGCGCCAGTTCCTCGACGATGCCGCTCTCGTGGTTGTTCCTTCCGTGCGCGCCGCGTATCCACATCCTTATCTCTCCGGAAGCGTTTCCGCCGACGACCGGGCGGTCGTTCATCAGTACGACCTTAGCGCCGTGTCTCGCCGCCGCGACCGCCGCGAACATCCCCGCCGCGCCCGCGCCGACGATACAGAGGTCCGCCTCGTGACGTATCGTTTCAAAGCCCGTTATCTCACTCTTGTGTATCATTTTATCATTGTGCAGAATTTTCGTGTTCCCAACCGGGAATACCGTTTCCGCCCTTCCTTTCATGGAATATTCATATATATAGTATAGCGCCGGATGCCTGTATTGTCAAGAGAAATCGCGATTTATTTTCATTCGCCGCGGATTTTATTAACATTGTCTTGATTTTCCGGCACGTGATCTTAGAAATTCAGCAGAGATCAGCCGCCTTTCCTTCTCCTGTACATATTCCTGTATGCGGTCGGCGTCATACCGACGATTTTCCGGAAGACGTCCGAGAAGTAGTTCGCGTCGCTGTACCCGACCGCGAACGCCACGGCGCTTACAGGCTCATCCGCGGAGGTCAGCAGCTCCTTCGCGTGCCTCACACGGACTAAATTTATATAAGCGCTGACCGACATACCGCTCTTTTTCTTGAAGATGTGGTTTATATACGACTCGCTGCAACTCACGCTCTTCGCGATTCTCGCGACGCTCAGGCGCTCGTTGTAGCACGCCTCGATCTCGGCGACCATCAAGCGGTAGGTGTAGTTCCCGGAGCCGCGAAGCTCGGGGATGAAATGGAAGCTTCCGATGAGGTCGGCGGCGGGGGTCAGCAGGTCGCGGAGCGTCTCCGGGTCGGGGCGCTTGTCCGAGAGCCCGGCGAGCGCCTCGTCATACCCGTCCGGAAAGCTCTCAATAAGCCGCGCCGCCGTCCGGCGTGTTCTCTCGCGGTCGGTCGAGTAACCGGTCACGCTGACAAACCCGATCGCTTTCCCGCCGTTCAGCACCGGGAGGACGAACTCCTCGACGCCGAAGAAGCACCTCCCGAAAAAACCGTCCCTCCCCTTGTCGCCGAGCTCGCAGAATCTCGCCGTAACCATCCGCTGACACGCCCTGCACCTTTTCCACCGGCTTTTGTCTGACTTAATCAGCATACAGTACGGAAGCATATGGCAGTTGTACTTGTAAAAGCTCTCGAGGTAGGTGACAAGGTATGCGTTAGGCGTGTGAACCGACACGTGCAGACCGAAGAGCTTCTCTATCCGCCCGAGGTATTTCCCGACGCCGTCAAGCGAGCGCTCGAGGTTTTTCATCTCTTTATCGTCCATCCTTTTCCCATCCTTCGTGTGAGTTTCCTTCATTATTATATGTAGTGCGCGCGTGCTTCTCAGCATCGGGGTGGTCGCCGCGGTGCCGGAACTCGCCTGGCGCCATGCCCATGTATTTTCTGAACGTCCGTGTGAAATACGCGGCGTCCGAGAAGCCGCTTTTCTCCGCCGCCTCGCTGCATCTCATCCCGGAATCGATGAGCCGGCACGCCTCGCGCACCCTCAGCCGGTTCACCATCTCGGTGAAGGTCGTACCGCTCGCGCGGCGGATCAGGCGGCAGATGTGGGATTTCGAGTACCCGTACTCACCCGCGAGCGCGTCGAGGGATATCGTCATATATTCGTTCTGTATCCGGGAAATGATGGTCGGCGCGAGGTCGTCCGGTCTGAAGGTCTCGGTCGAGAGAATTGTCCGTCCGACGGAAAACTTCGCGAGGGTCGTAAGAAATACCGCGAGATATGCCGTCTGCTCCGACTGCGCGTCCTGCCACTCGTTTTCTGTGAACGCCGAGATGAGCCGCGCGCCCGCCTCGCATATCTCCGGGCAGCCGCGGATTATCATGTATTTGTGCTGTTCCCCGGCGGGGTCGGCTCTGAAGAAATCGACCGCGTCCCCACCGTGGAAATGCCGGAAGAACTCCTGAACGAATCCCTCCCTGACGCAGAAGTTGACAAGCACGCTGTCCCCCGGCACGTAAGGCAGATGGAACACGCCCGGAGTAATCACGCAGACGTCGCCCTCGCGCAGCTTCTCCGACTTCTCCTCGATGAAGTTCTCACCACTGCCGATGAACATGAACATTATCTCGAAAAACTCGTGCGAGTGATATGTGTGCGCCGAGAATCTCGAGTGCCGCTGGAACATGATGTCACCCCACGCGTCGTCCCAGTGATTGACATATTCATTGTCACACCGGTCAAATCTCTGCTCGGCGAGCGAGCCGGGCTTTCCGTTCAGCCACGCGATCTCGAGCGGAGTGTACTTCATCATGTATTCACGCAGCTCATCAGTCTTCATTATGCCGCCCCTTTCCGTTTTCCGCCTTTTCACTCTATATTATACACCATATGTCAAAATAATGCAAGGATTTTCGAAATATTGTCTCTTGAAAATTCTGTCGGAACAGTGTATAATGTTAGTATCGATATTTATGTCTGGAGGAAATACTATGGACAAGAACCTCTCCGACGTGCTTCGCGGCACGCCGGACAATTACATTCTGCCGTTCTACTGGCAGCTCGGGAACCACCGGGACAAGCTGCGGGAGCAGATAGCCGAAATCGCCTCCTGCGGCGTCGGCGCGCTGTGCGTCGAGTCGAGACCGCACAAGGAGTTCGCGAAGGACGGCTGGTGGGCGGATATGGACATCATCCTCGACGAGTGCGAGAAGCGCGGGATGAAGGTCTGGGTCCTCGACGACGACCACTTCCCGACCGGTCACGCGAACGGTATGATAAAGGAAAAATACCCGGAGAGACGCCGGTGGGCGATGGTCGAGGAGCACCTCGACGTAGTGGGACCGATGTCCGACGCGTCGATACTTCTCCGCCGTAAGGAGGACGCGGACAACATCCTGATCGGCGCGTATATGTACGCCCGTGAAGAGTTCGAAGAAACGCTTTCCGGCGATCCGGTCGACGTTTCGTCCGGAATCAGGGGAGACTATCTCTATCTCGACATACCGGAGGGCGTCCACCGCGTGTTCACGATATGGAAGTCCCGCTCCGGAATCGGCAACGCCGAGTATGTCGATATGCTCTCGGACGAGTCGACCGACGTCATGATCGAGGCGGTCTACGAGCCGCACTATCAGCGTTACGCGAAGTATTTCGGGAACACTCTCGCGGGCTTCTTCTCTGACGAGCCGAATTTCGGAAACGTTTTTTCCGGTGATCACACGAATGATTTCGGGTTCTACATCAAGACGGTCGGTCTTCCCGCGCTCGCTCTGCCGTGGCATGAGGACGTCCTAAAAATGATGGAAAAAGAGCTCGGATATAACCCGAAGCCGTATTTAGCGTCGCTCTGGTTCCCGATGGAAAACTTCGCGCCGAAGGTGCGCCTCGCGTACATGAACGCGGTGACAAGGCTCTGGCGCGAGAGATTCTCGTTCAAGCTCGGCAACTGGTGCCGCGCGCACGGCGTTCTGTATATAGGCCACATAATCGAGGATCAGAACTCGCACGCCAGACTCGGTCACAGCGGCGGTCACTATTTCCGCTCGCTCGAGGGTCAGGACATGGGCGGCGTCGACATTGTCCTTCATCAGGTCATACCGGGAATGGAGAGCGTCGACCACACCGCGTCAAGCGCCGGAAACGAGTGCAACGGAATCTTCTACAATTATGTACTCGCGAAGCTCGCCGCGTCGCTCGGTGAGCTCTACCCGCAGATGAAGGGCAGAGCGATGTGCGAGGTCTTCGGCGCTTACGGCTGGGCGGAAAGCGTCAGTGTCATGAAGTGGCTTACCGATTTTCTGCTCGTGCGCGGAGTGAACCATTTCGTACCGCACGCGTTCAGCCCGGTCTATCCGAACCCGGACTGCCCGCCGCACTTCGGCGCGGAGGGACACGACCCGCAGTTCGACGGGTTCAGGCATCTGATGCGCGCCCTCAACAAGGAGACACACCTGCTCTTCGGCGGAACGCACATTGCAGACGCCGCGATACTCTACCACGCCGAGGCGGAGTGGATGAACTGCGACTTCATTAATCACAAGAACAGATATATGCTGACGGAGGCGCCGGCGAAGGTGCTCTATGACGATCAGCTCGATTTCGACATTGTCCCGATAGATTATCTCGAAAAAGCGACGGTCGAGAACGAAAGAATGGTCATTAACGGCGTGTCCTTCGGCTGTCTTATCGTCCCGTACGCCGCGCTCCTTCCGGACGCGTTCTACACGCAGGCGAGAAGACTCGCGGACGCCGGGCTCCGCGTCTGGTTTATCGACAAAAAGCCGGACGACTGCCCGAAGGATCTCATCTGTGATGTCGTGCCGCTCGACAGGCTGAACTCGGAGATGCGCGCCGAGGGTCTGTATGATATTTTGCTCACCGGCAACCACGAGCTCCTCCGCGTGTTCCACACAAAGCGCGGAAAGGCGGACGTCTTCATGTTCTTCAACGAGTCGGCCGCGAAGAGAACAGACACGGTAGTCTCGACCGGAATTTCCGGAAAGTACGTGTCGCTCGACCTGCTCGGAGACAACAGCTTCGCCGGAGAGAGCGGGAACGGGGACATAAGGATAACCCTCGAGCCCGGAGAATCACGGATTGTTGTCTTTGACCCTGAGCTTGAAAGCGAGCTCCCGTCCGAGACAAAGTGGCACGAGATAAAAACGCTCGACGGCGAGTATGGCATATCACTTGCCGAATCGGACAATCTTGATGATTTCAAGCCGTACAAAAGAACGTCAAAGCTGAAAAACATCACCGCTCCCGACGAAATGCCGGACTTCTCCGGAAAGATGAAGTACAAGACGACGTTCAGCGTGACCGGCAGCCGCCGTCTGCGCCTCGATCTCGGAAGAGTCGGAGAGACCGCGCGGGTTTATGTGAACGGAAAGCTCGTAGGCGACCGCGTGACGGCTCCGTACTCGTATGATATCACCGATTACGTGCGTGAGGGCGAAAACGAACTCGTGGTCATCGTCTCGAACACCCTCGCGAACCGCGTGAAGGATCACTTCTCGACATATATGCAGATACCGCCGTCCGGACTTCTCGGACCGGTGAAGCTTCTCACAGCCGAATAAAAAATCACCGGAGGTCAGACGACCTCCGGCATTTTTGTCAGAGAAGGAAAAGAAATGTAGCCGCGAACGCGAGCAGAGTTCCCGCGAGCGAGAGTTTGCTCTGCCTCTCCCCGAAGAACACCCTCCCGACAGCAGCCGACAGGATGACTGTCCCGCCGGTGATCATCGGGTACTGCACCGACGCCGGCATATCCGACGCCGCCGCGACGAGCTGACAGAGGTAGGACGAGCCGTTGAGCGCGCCGCAGACGAGCGGCATGAGGATGACTTTCCAGACGGGAAAATCCTTCGCGAGTTCGGGCGGCTTTTTGTCTCTCAGGCACAGAAAGAACAGGGTGACGGCGCTTGCGATGCCGTTTATTCCGTTGGTGAGTACTACGAAGCTTGTCGCGTCGACGGTTTGTCTGACTGTCTCGATCTGGTGGATTTTCGAGGTGATCGAGACGAAGCCGTTGAGGATGAAGACGGTGACGCAGAGAATGATAAATAGTCTGCTGTTCTTTTTGTCCTTTTTTTCGCCGAGACAGGGGAGGACGAGCGAGAGGGTCAGCAGGGCGACACCGGTGAATCGCGCCGCGAGACTGACTATTCCCGTTCCATCCGCGTCGCCGAGAAAGAGCATTCCGTAGATGAACGGCAGGAGCATCCCGCCGAGCATCAGGAACATCATGTAGACCGAGTAGCTGCCGATGGAGAAGACCTTGAAGCCGATGAGGTTATACCCGAGACAGAGTCCGGCGACCGCCGCCGCGCAAACGAGCGAGAACGGCGTTATCTGAACCCTGCCCCCGCCGACGGCGAAGAAGATGACGCTGACGAATAAACCGGTCAGCGCGGTATACAACAGCGAGGTCTTTATCCCCGCCCCGTTCGATTTCTGCCAGAGCTTGTTCAGAGCGAACATTCCGGACATTAAGAGGACGGAGATTAATAAGAGGAAGTAGTTGATCAAGAGGGGTGCCTTTCTATCCGCGGGATTTTAATGCTTCGACCTGCTCGAGAGCGTCGGAGATGATTTTGTCTGCTTTCTTTACGATTTTTTCGGTCTGGGACGCGACATTGTCTTTGTTTGCCATGACCATTTCATAATACTTGTTCCTGATGTCAGCCTGCCAGACGGTGTCTCCTAGGTCGAGAGTTCTGTTTTTCTGGATTATCTCGAGCATCTCGAGGGAATCTTCGTCGCGTATTCCTTTCTGTGTTATCGCGTTTTCGTAGATCGCGGGAATTACATAGTTCTTCGATTCGACCGCGAGAGCTTCAAGGATAATGCTTGTTCTCTCAAGGTCTGTCGTGCAAGAGAGAGCGACATTTGTCCACGCGTCGAGTATTCTCGAAAAATACTCGGTTTGCTTTTCGTCATACTTCGGAAGCGGGACGATACCGAAGTCATTCTCCATTTCGCGAAGATCGAGACAAAATCCGAAGTCCATCATCTTGAACAGCGAGTATCCGTTGGCAAAGGATTCTCTTCCTGTGATGCGCGACTCTTCAGCCGCCTTGATCGCCTTGAACGTGTTGAGGAAATTCCCCTTTGTATTTACAAAGCTGTTGACCTGCTTCACGATCGAATAGAATTTTTCGTTTCCATTCGCCGCGAAGTAAGGAATATCTTTATTGTCTTTTTCTACAGTCTTGACGTCGGAGGAAACCCAGACGCTCGGGAGAAACATATCGAGCTCACCGATGAATCCGAATCTGTCCTCATTCAGCTTGAACTCGCCGTCGCCGTTGAGATCGCTAACTGCTTTCTCGGCGTAACCGAACAGCTTGTCATACGTCCATGTCCCATCCCTGACCAGCGTATACGGTGATTCAAGTCCGAGGTCGTCAAGTATTTTTTTATTGAAGAACACCGCCTGAACGCTCGTCATCGCGTGCTCGCACTCGTCACTGTACGCGAGTATCGCCTGACCGTCAATAGTCAGAGCCTCATTCAGGTACTGAATATACCAAGGCTTCGTCATATCGATATAAGGCAGCATATCCGGCGTAGCGGCAAGACCCTCGAGCGCCACGGCGAAGGCGTCTCGCTGAATCAGACGGCACAGATCGAAGTCGTCGCTCTGCGCGAGGGCGCTCTTCTTGAACGCCTCGGTCGTCTCCCAGTAGTTCATATATGAAGTCTGCTCAAAGTTGATGTTGTACCGGCTCTCGATGATGCTGTTCCGCTTGTAATAGGCGTCATTGACGATATCTCCGTCTTCCTCGGTGACGTCGGTCGGGAACTGGTCCATCGTCAGAACCCTGAACGTATACCCTTCGTAGTCCTTCTCCGGAAGATAATCTGCGTACCATAGACCGTTCTTCTTGTTCGGTTCATCCGGAATCGTCTCTTCTGTAGTGGCTCCGCTTGTGTCAGCGGAAGTGGTAGTATCGCCGTTGCTATTTCCACATCCGACAAGAACCTGTGCCATAAGGAGCGCCGCAAGAACCAATGAAAGCGTTTTCTTTGTCATTAGTGTACCACCTTTCGATTTTTATGGATTTTATTTCACTCTGTAGAAGAATATCTTCGCCAAATGCTTCTCCGGCATCCGTACCCTGAACGCTTCTCCGCCCTTCTGTTCGGTCGTCTCATCCGTGTCAGCGTCGGTGAAGATATAGGTCTTGTCATTTTCAAGTCCTCTGAGCGTGAACTCGCACTCAGTGTACGGAGCCGCGTCGCGTCTGAAAACCTGAACTATGCCGTCGCCATTTTCCGGTCTGTTGAACTGAGCCGCTGACCAGACGTCCTCCTTGTCCGAGACCTCTGTCAGCGGATAGAAGTCCTCCGAGAAGTACGGCTGAACCTTTCTCGCTTCCCCGACGTACTTTTTCAGCCAGGCGAGCTTTTCCGGGTCGCCGCCGAAGTCGTTTCTCTGGGAATAGCAGTAGTTCGTCGTCATCGAGCCGTCATACGCGCTTCTCATGCGATAGGTGTCATAAAGACGTCCCGATCCGGAGCCGGAATACGGCATCCAGAGATTGAACGAGATATGGTGCGCCTGCACGCCGCAGACCGGGAAATTCGCCGGACACTCAAGGTCGCTCCTCCAGAGCGGAATCGAGCGGCGAAGCATCTCAATGTCTATACGCCGTCCCCCGGACGCGCAGTTGTCGATGATCAGGTGAGGAAACCTCCCGAGCAGGGCGTCCCATAGCCTGTAGAGACCGTTTATGTGTTTTATCTCGTGTATCCCGCGCCTGTCCTCCGCGTCATTGTGCCGCCAGTAGCCGAGCGGCGAAAAATTGAAGTCCTGCCGGTAGCAGTCAATCCCTATGCTTTCGATAAGCCCGGAAAGCGTCCCGAATATGTATTTCCACGCGTCCTCGTTTCCAAGGTCAAGGAGATTGTTCCATGGCTCCGGGTTCCCGTCGCCGAGGAAATACTCCGGGTGCTCCTTTATCGTCGGGGTGCCGGTGACGACACGCTCCGGCTCGAACCAGAGGATGAGCTTCATCCCGGCGTCATGCACAGCCTTCGAAAAATCCTTCAGACCGTCAGGATGAACCAGCGGACTGACTTCCCAGTCGCCTGTGTGGCTTCCCCAGTCGCCCTCAAACTCGTCAGGCGTCGGTTTCGTGTCATGTCCGTACCATCCCGCGTCCATCCAGACGTGGGTGAACGGTATCCCGCTGTCGCGCAGCACGTTAACACGGCGGACAGCCTCATCAGTCGTCATGCCGCCCCAGATGCTTGCCGCGACAGGTCCGTACTTGTCACGCCCCTCCGCGCCTATGAGTGAGAAATGCTTCTTCACAAGGCGCCTCCACTTGTTCTGTGAGTCGATGAAGTCTCCGTCGTAAGCCATCACGACCGCAGAGGACGTGCGGAAGTATTCGCCCGGGAGCACACGGAAATTTGTGTCCTCGATCTTCGAGCGGAGAGTTATCTCGTCGTTCCCTCTCTTCGTCTCAAAGTTCCACTGACCCGTCCATCCGACGGCATAGATGTAGCCGTGCCCGTTCTTATGTATATTGAAGAAAGGCGCCTGACCGTCGCAGGAGCGGCCGCCGACACACGCGAATCTTTTTGAGTTTCCCGGATACAGGAAATTCACATAGCTGTTATCGCGGTGCTCGTCAGGATTCGACGAAAACTCGTAAACATTCCATGTCGAGCCCATCGGCGCGTATATCTTCGTCGCGCTCTTTCTGTCCGGAATATAGGCGCTGTAGCGGTAATTCTCCTCATGCTCCATCGGCAGCGTAACCTCGCAGTCCCAGAGCTCCGAAATAATCCCGCTCGCCTCGCTCCCGTTGTTCTCAAACCTGTTGACAACCTCAAAAGCGTCGAATTCCGGTATGATCCGCAGTGTGTTCGTGACCCGGAGCCCGCCTTTCAGCTCGTAGGTTGTAGTGATGACGTTCCCTGTCTCTTCGGTCTTCTTCCCGACGACCGCCTTTTCAAACGGCTCCCCGTCGTAGAGAAAGCTCAGAAGCGTCCTGTCTCTCAGAATTTCTGTCATTTTATGATACCTCCAAATAAATATATTTTACGAAAACGTTTTCTTAAAGCCTGTGAATTATCTGAAATACCCTGAGGTATTTCAGATATAGAACGAAAGATTGCTCTGCAAAACAAGCTCAGGCTTGATATGCACGCTCCGCGACATCCCCTCCCGCATTCCGTCGAGGAGCTCGATTACAGCGCGCCTTGCCTGTTCCCGCTGGTTCTGATAAATAATCGCCGACATACTGCCATTCCGCAGACATTCCGCCGTCCGGTCGTAAACGTCGACCCCGATGACCCGCACCTTCCCCGCGAGCCCCCTCTCCTCGAGCGCCGCACAGACACCCGGCGAGACATACGACGAGACAAATATCCCGTCGAGCTCCGGATACCTCTCGCACAGCCCGAGAGTCAGGCTCTTCGCCTTCTCGATGCTGTCGAAGCTGTCGACCACGTCAACGAGATTCATCCCGCGCGCCATCGTCTCGTCCCTGAAGCCCTCGAAGTTCTTCCGGTGAATATCCGCCTGCCGGCTGCCCGCGATCATCGCGACGTTCCGGACGTTCCCGTACAGCGACAGAAACTCCGCCGCCATCCGTCCGACCATCCGCTCGTCAACCGTAACGCTCGGGCATATCTCCGGGTCAAGCACCGACTGGAGTGCCACCTTCGGAATCTTCAGCGGAGAAATGAACTTCCGGCAGATATCAAGGTCGATAACCGGAATGAAAATAAGCCCGTTGATCCTGTCCCGGATGTCCTCAAGCCCGTCGAGGAACCCCTCGACACCATTGACCATATAGTCGAACGTCCGCATCTGATACCTGAACCCATACTCGCCATACTCGTCGAGAGTCTCGGTCAGCCCGTCAATAATCGGCTTCATGACCTCGACCGGATTTTTCGGGACAATTATTCCGATGCTCTTGTTCTTCCCGGCGAGCAGCTGTGCCGCTCGGTTCGGTCTGTAGCCGAGGCGGCGAGCGGCTTCCTCTATGCGTTTCACAGTCTCGGGACTTATAGCCCCGGTGCCGTTGAGCGCCTTGCTCGCCGTTGATATAGCGACCCCCGCCTCAGCGGCGACCTCTGAAATAGTAGCCCGCGCCATTCTGTCCTCCGGTAAAAATCCTGATGAAATCGTTTTCTTGACAGGCGTAACGAACGAAAACGTTTTTCTTGATTCAAGTATAGCACATATTTTTCCGCTTGTCAAGAGTTTTCCCGAATTTTCCTTCGCAATTTTTTTATTTTCCCGCACCGCTTGACAATTCCGCGCAATTATGGTAAAATTATGTTGATAAACAAACCGAAAGGAAGAAACTCAAAATGGCAAAATTCTGTACCGAATGCGGCGCTCCGCTCAAAGAGGGCGCGACCTTCTGTTCCGCGTGCGGAGCGAAGGCTCCCGCCGAAAAGAAGCCCGAAGCGACTCCGGAGACACCGGCAGCGCCACAGCCCGTATATCAGACGCAGCAGACATACACACCGTCAGCTCCCGCCGCCCAGCCGGTCAGCACGGCGTACTATTTCTGGATGATGCTCCTCTTCGCGGTCCCGGTCATAGGTCTCATCGTGTGCCTTGTCACCGCCTTCTCGGGCGAGGACGCCAGCCGGAAGAACTTCTCCCGCGCGGTGCTCATCTGGATTGTCGTCGGCGCCGTCCTCGCGGTTGTCGCGGTCGTAGCACTCGCGCTGCTCAGCAACGCGGTCATGCCAATAATACGAAGCTCGTTTGAAGGAATTATGTGAAACCAAAAGAAAGCAGGAACGGATATCCCGCCCCTGCTTTTTTCTTTGTGATGCGCTGAATAAATCGGATTTTCGCAGCCCACCCGGATTTATGGGCTTTTCCCGTGAAAACAGCCTTAAGTCAGTGTTTCCTTTTTTTACCCGAGAACGACCTTGTGGAAGACTTTCTTGCCCTTCTTTATCTTGACGCCTTCCTTGAGTCTCGCCTTTTCGACGACAAGATCGACGGCGGAGACCTTCTCCCCGTCGAGAGCGACGCCGCCCTGCTGGATGAGACGTCTCGCCTCGCCCTTGCTCGCCGCGAGACCGCACTTCAGCATGAGGTCCGCGATGCCGATTCCGTCAGCGGGCACATCCTCGTCGGCAAGCTCGGTCGTCGGCATATGCGTGTCGTCCCCTTCTCCGGAGAACAGCGCGCGGGAAGCCTCGAGCGCCTTCTTCGCCTCTTCCTCGCCGTGAACGAGGGTTGTGAGCTCGGTCGCGAGCAGCTCCTTCTTCTCATTGACGCGCGAAGGATCCCAGTGCTCGATCTCCTCGATCTGCTCAATCGGGAGGAAGGTCAGCATCCTGATGCACTTCATCACGTCCGCGTCGTCGACGTTTCTCCAGTACTGGTAGAAATCGAACGGCGAGGTCTTGTTCGGGTCGAGCCAGACGGCGTTTCCGGCGGTCTTGCCCATCTTCTTGCCCTGCGAGTCGGTTAGGAGGGTTATCGTCATCGCGTGCGCGTCCTTGCCGAGTTTGCGGCGGATGAGCTCTGTGCCGCCGAGCATATTCGACCACTGGTCGTCGCCGCCGAACTCAAGGTTGCATCCGACCGTCTTGAAGAGATGATAGAAGTCGTATGACTGCATGATCATGTAGTTGAACTCGAGGAAGGACAGACCCTTCTCCATTCTCTGCTTGTAGCACTCGGCGCGGAGCATATTGTTGACCGAGAAGCAGGCTCCGACCTCACGGAGCAGTTCGATGTAGTTGAGCTTCAGGAGCCAGTCGGCGTTGTTCATCATTCTCGCCTTGCCCTCGCCGAACTCGATGAATCTCGACATCTGACGACGGAAGCACTCCGCGTTGTGGTCGATATCCTCCTTGGTGAGCATCTTTCTCATATCGGTGCGTCCGGACGGGTCGCCGATCATGGTCGTACCGCCGCCGATCAGGGCGATAGGCTTGTTTCCGGCCATCTGGAGGCGCTTCATCAGGGTGAGCGCCATGAAATGTCCGGCGGTCAGGCTGTCCGCCGTGCAGTCAAAGCCGATGTAGAAGGTCGCGCCGCCGTTGTTGACAAGGTCGCGCACCTGCTCTTCGTCTGTCACCTGCGCGATAAGACCGCGCGCTTTGAGTTCTTCGTAGATCTTCATTTTCATAATTCCTTTCACATACCGGCACATAAAGCCGAAAAAAGTCCCCTGTCCCATAAAAAGGACAGAGGACGAACGCACAGAAAAGTGCGGCGGGCTTCGCGGTACCACCTCATGTTCGGAGACGTCTCGCGGCGGCTCCCTCATCGCGTATCTGGCAGTCGCCGCGGAAAGCCGTCCGTTCAACCATAAGGCTGTCGTCGCGCCGACCGTGAGACATGTCATCACACGCCGCGCTGTATCGGGCGCGCCCGGGATTTCCTACTATTTATTTTCAGAACCCTGCTCGGGAATGTATTCGCATGATCCCCGCCGTGGTCCTTTCACCGCCCGGACCCTCTCTGCGCGGCAAAGAGAAAAAGCTACTTCTTTCCGTCATCGCGTTTCAACTATTACTACCATTATACCACACCGCGCCGCGAAAAGCAAGGGGTTCACAGTTTTTTTACAACTATTGACTCATTTTGCCTTGAGTAAACACTGACCAAATCGGGTTTTCGCAGAAAAAAGGCTTGGATTTATGGGCTTTTTTCTGCGAAAACGACCTTAAATCAGTGTTTACTTCGAGAGAGCGTCTTTAACGGCGTTCATGATGCCCTTAGAGCTGTATGTCGCGCCGGACACGACGTCGACGCTGTACGACTGCTTGTCGATGATGCTGTCCGTGACCTTCTTCTCCGCCTGCTCGAAGTACCACGGGTCCTCTTCCTCCGACTTCGCGTCGATCGAGACGATCTTTCCGCCCTCGATCTTCACCGTGACCGTAATGTCGCCGTCGTAGCCGTAAGCCGTGCCGGTGTAGCTGCCGTCCTTGTAGCCGGTCGACGAAGCGGTCGTTTCGGGGGCTTTTGTGGTCTCCGGCGCTTTCGTTGTCTCGGGGGCCTTCGTCGTTTCCGGAGCCTTTGTGGTCTCGGGAGCGGCTGTCGTTCCGGCAGTTGTTTCTGGCGTCTTTTCGGTTTCGGGAGCTGTTGTGTCTGATGTTTCAGGGGCTTTTGTGGTCACTGACGAAGCGGTTGTCTCCGGGGCTTTTGTCGTCTCTCCGTGCTTTTTGGTTTCCGGTGATTTTGTCGTTTCGGCGTCGGTCGTCTCGGTCGTGGTTGTCTCCGGCTCGCCTGTTGTCGTGTCGTCGGTCCGCGGCTCATCCGTGGTGGTGTCGGGCAGGTCGGATCCGGTCGTATCGGAATCTGTCTCTGGAACCGTATCCACCGTCTCCTCCGGAATCACGTCCCCGGTGCTCTCCGGGGCGCCGATGTCCTCAGGCTCCTTCGCCGCGCTCTTCGCGGGGGACATGACTATGAAAACGACGATCACAGCCGCAAGCGCCGCCACACAGCCGACGACAGAATGCCCGCGGCGCTTGTCCGGCTTCTTCTTCGAGAGCGCCTTCGCGATTCGCATTCCCGCGTAGCCGAGAAAAACGACGCTGTACGCGGCAACGCTTATCCGCGCCGGCATCCTCCCCGCCCTCGCCTGCGAGCTCAGAAGTATCATCACATGGACATACATGAGCCCGTAGAAGGCGTAGGCGAGCCGCTGGATACGTTTCCATGTCTTCGCCTTCATCTTCTTCCTGACGCTCTTAAATGACATCACGGTGAGCGGAAGCATGATGAGGAGCATTATTATGGATATCGTCCCTGCCGCGAGCTGCGTGGGCTTCATCGAGAACGGAGAGGTGAACATCCTGACGAAATACGTCCGCCCGAAGCCGATGTTGTGCCCGAGGGTCAGTATAGCCGTGAAGATCGACAGCTCGCCCCTGACCGGCATAAGAGCTTTCACGGGCTTCGAACCGTTCGGCAGAGCTCCGAGCCACATGATGACGACCCAGAACCCGGAGGCAAGCGCGCCGCGGCTGAACAGCCCGATCACATAATTCCTGACGAACGGCGAAGCCCACGAGAAGTCCATGACCGACACGAGCGCCGTTATGACCGCCGCCGCGATATAAAACGGCGCCGGATGCTTTTTGAGAGGACCGCGGAGAAGATACGAGAGCGCCGCCGCGATCAGAACCGAAATGATAAAGAGCATCTGTTTCTTTTCCTTTTCTATTCATGAAAAGCCGCCGGAGGGCGCCGCGACGAATATCGCTGCCCTCCGGCGTACCCGTTTTTATTTTATTACGATCTTACAGTCCGAGCATACCGACGAGCAGAATGTCGATGATGCCGGGATAGCTCTTCTTCACGGCTATCTCGCCGTTCTTGACATTGATCTCAAAGGTAACAGTCTGGGTGTAGCCGGTCGCAGTGACTGTGACGGTGTGAGTTCCGTCAGCGAAAATCGCGTTCTCGCCCTTCTTTGCGGTGAGGTCGAGACGACCATCGGAGCCGACAATCTTCACGGCGCGCTTGCCGGAAGCGGCGTAGGACGTTTCGTCAACGGTCACGGTAGCAATCTTCGAGAGAAATTCAGCGAAATCAGCCGCGTCTGCGCCCTTGGCGGTGACGATCTTCTCACCGTCGAACTCTGCGGGCATATTATTGGTGGTGAGCGTGAAGGACGCGCTGACCGACGCGTACTTGCCGCCCTTGTCGGTCACGGTGAGCGTGTAAGCTCCCGGAGCGGCGTTTGTGTAGGAGAGAACGCCGTCAGCGACCGAAGCCTCAAGCCCGTCGACAGAATACTCAAAGTCATAATCCTCCGGGAAACCGGTCATCGTGACCGCGGTCTTGCCGGCGGTGATGTCCGCGTCAGCGATAGTGAGCGTGTTCTCAAACTTCTCAGGGACATAGATATCCGCCTTAACGGTGTGGTATCCGGTCTCGGTTATGTAAACGATTTCAGAAATGGTCTTGCCCGGGAGGGTAGCGTAATTCTCATACGCGAGCGCGTTTCCGTGAGCTTCCTTCGTGTTGAAGCCGGAGGACCACGCTATCTTGTCGCGCCAGATGTTCTCGAGGTGGCGCATAGCGTAAACGCCGCCGTCGGTCGTCTTCAGGAGCACGCCGTAGATGGTTCCGAGAGAGGACTTGCCGTTCGCGTTGTCAAGCCCCTTCGCGTCGATCTGGTAGTCGCCGTAGCGGGAGCTGTCCCTGAGGGTGAGAACGATATTGTCAACGTCCTCGGACGCGCCCTCGACCGCGGAGAAAATCACCTCGCCGTCGACAACGGAGACGGTCTTGTACGCCTCGGGAACGCTGTCCGTCTCGGTGAACGAATACTTTTCATCTATCGAAGCAACGGCGTCCTTCGGAACAGCGACAGGGTAAACGACGCCGTCGATGACTCCGCCCTTCTCTGCCTCGTGCGAATAGGTTCCGCCGACGAGGTTCTCGTTCTTCCACTTAGAGGCGGTAGCCGACGTCACGACGTCAACGTCATAATCAACGCCCTCGCCGCGGTAGAACTCCGCGTAGGGGATCGTCATCGTTCCGTAGACCATCTCAGTCGTGTCGTCAGCCGCGACGGCGACCGGAAGCGCGCCCGCGACCATCAGCGCCGCGAGAGCGATCGAAAGTTTCTTTTCAGCCTTCATTCTGTTTGTTTCCCTTCATTCATCAACATTTTGCCGTCAGCCTCGCCGCGCGAAAAGTTACCCTCTGCTAACCAAGTGCCTGAAAAACAGACCCTCCGCCGGGTCTTTCATCACGTTAGCTACCGCTAACTACAATAATTATACCATCACAGGCTCGTTTTGTCAAGTACCGCGCGGGGAAAAACCAAATTTCAGCGTTTTTATTACTCCGCGCCCCTCCGCGGGTGATTTTTTTGCCAAAAAAACGGAGACGCCCGTCCGGACATCTCCGTTTTTCTTTTTCAGGCGGTCTCACGACACCTCGTCCGTGACAGCGGGACCGATACCCCGGACCTTTCATGGAGCCGCGCATAGCAGCCCCCGCGCTTCATCCGAACGATACGCACCTGCCGTAAGTTCCGCGCCCCGGGAACCTTATCAGTTGTCGGCTCTCTGCTGCTTCATCTCAGCGTAGCACTCGCTGCAATAGACAGGTCTGTCGCTGGTGGGCTGGAACGGGACCTTAGCTTCCTTGCCGCATCTCGCGCAGGTTGTGGTGTAAAGCTCTCTTGCCGGCTTCGCGGTATTCTTTCTCGCGTCGCGGCAAGCCTTACATCTCTGCGGCTTGTTCTGGAAGCCTTTCTCTGCATAGAATTCCTGCTCGCCTGCGGTAAATACGAACTCAGCGCCGCAATCCTTACAGATCAATTTTTCGTCCTGGTACATTGTTTTTTCCTCGCTTGTGTATAAAGAAATTTTTTGCCCTCGACGGATTCCAACCGACACCTTTGATACATAAAATGGCACAACGCTCTCTGTTAAGCTATACGGGCATATATGACGGAACATATATATGTTCCGTTATTCACTTTTCTGCGGCTCGCCGGACTCCTTCCGGCTGCGGTTTTTCCTCGCGACACTCTCGTTTTTGCCGTGCGTCGGCGCGGCGCGCTTTTTCGGCTTCGGCGTAATTTTCCCGCTGAGCTTCTCCTTTATCCTGACCTTCGCGTTATACACCGACTTCACCGGGCGTCCGAGCTCCGACGAGATCTCGGCGCAGCTCTTTCCCGCGCGGATCATCGAGTACACCTTCCGCTCGTACGCGGACAGCAGCCCCGGCTCCTCAGCCCTTGCGGAGAGAGCCTCAAGCTCGCCGGAACGACCGTCGGACGACCCGCCGTAGTTCCCGGTCTTCTCGTTCTCGCGCGCCCTCTGCTCGGCCCTGAGCCGTCTCGCGCGCTCCCTCGCCCTGCTCCTCAGACAATTCGTCAGACAGATCTTGAGGTAGAGTCCGAAGGTGACCTCGCCCTGCTTCTGGTCAAAGGTATTCGCCACGCGGTGAAGCGTCATCAGCATCTCCTGCATGAGGTCCGGCAGCTCGTCCGGAGAAAGACGTCCGCCGTCGATGAACTCCGACGCGAGCTTATACATCAGCGGCTGATACCGCCTCGCCAGCTCCGCGAAGCCGTCGTCGCTGTTCATCTTTGTCAGGTGAATGAGCTGTTTCTCGGTTTTCGTTATCATATCCGAATTATTTTTCAACCCGCACCCCCGCTCATTCTGAGCCTACTATTATTATACCATTATTTAAAAAAATGTCAATAGGTTTTGAACGATTCTTATCCCGCAATCGTCCGACGTTTATTGACAATACACATCATATATAAGTCCGTTTTATGCACAATAACGGAACTTTTCCACATTTTCGCAAAAACCGCCGTTATCGTGCATAATTTGAACACCTGTATTTTGTGCACATATCACAATATCAAATTCAGAATACCCATGAAGACGCCCTCGTGACATGGTACACGACGAAATTCTTTATTAAAAATTGTTCCGTATCAATCGAGAAGATAATTAATATCTCCGGTCAGCAGAGAAATGATCCCCCGGTAGACGACCTCCGGCTTGCGGTCGAAGTTCGTCATCATCCGGTCGAGCTGATATTTCGAGTCGACGACAACCTTCAGCTCCATCACCGGACCGCCCTTCTCTATTATCTCGCACTTCAGATCGTATCTTCCGTCCTCTCTCGCCTCGCCCCGGCACTTCACATCCGACCCGCGCGACTTGAACGAAAGGAGCCGCATCGCGCTGCGGAGACTCTTCTCGCGTATCATACCGAGAATGTTCGACTGCAGCTGCTCGGCGACGAGCCTGCCGTTCGGCGTTATCCTGTAGAGGTCGTTCGGCTCCGCGTGAACGATCTCGATGTTGCCGCAGTCGACGAGCTCCGCGAAGCACTCCGCGAAATCGAAATACCCGACGAAGTCATCCTGCACGACAATATCGCTTATCGTGTTGAAATCCAGCGGATACCCGACACTGCCGAGAAGATATAGTATGAATATCTTGATATCGTTCTTATCCTTGAGCGGTGCCTGCATGACTTCCCTCCTGTTATTCAAAGCGGGCAAATGCCGCAGCATCTGCCCGCAAAGATGTTTGATTTTACTCAGCGGCGGCAGCCGTGGTTTCAGCCGTGGTTTCAGCCGCGGTGGTCTCGATGTAGCTTCTCCAGTCCTTCATCTTGAGCTTGTCGAAGTTCCTGAAGCCGTAGTAAGTGGTCTTGATGCCCGAGAGCACGCCGGAATTGTAGACATACGCATCCTGGTTGAAGATAACCGGGATTATCGGCATCTCTTCCATGAGGATCTTCTCTGCGTCGTGCAGGTAGCTCGAGCGAGCGGCGCGGTCGGTTTCGGCGTAAGCCTTCTCGATCAGATCGTTGTAAGCGTCGTTCGACCAGCCCGGGACGTACGGGACAGCGTCGTAATTTTCGTTTTCAAGGTCAATGCCCTTGCCGGAGAAGTCCGGATCGAACACGGCGAGAGCGGAGAAAGCGTCGGTGGAAAGGGACTGATAGTCAACAGCGATAACGTCATAGTTGCCCTTCTCGTACGCAGCCTTATAGGAAGACGCGTCGAGAGCGTCAATCGTCACCGAGTAGCCCATGCCCTCCCATACGCTCTTCGCGTACTCGGCGAGAGCGACGTCGGAGGCGTTGTCGCGGACGGTAAGAGTGAATCTGCCGCTGCCGCTGCCGGAAGAAGCGGAAGTCGAAATGAGGTCGCCGCCGTTGGCGCGGAAGCTGTCGCCGACCGACTTGTCATAGACAGTGGACGGAACAAGACCGGTAGCCGGCTTTGCGAAGGTCACGATCTCAGCCATCTTGTTTCTGTCGAGAGCCTGAGACATAGCGACACGGGTCGACGCGTCCTTGAAGGTCGAGTTCGTGGTGTTGAACATATAGCAGTGAGTCGAGAGCAGATCCTGAACGGTCGCCTCGGACGCGTAGGAAGCGCGCTTCGAGAGACCGATCTCACCGAGGTAGAAGATGTTTCCGTTCTCGTAATCGGTGGTCTGCTCGTCCTCGTTCTTCGAGAAATCGACAAGCAGTCTGTACGGAAGGACGTACTTGTCAAGCGCGTCGTTCTCGGTATCGCGGTAGTAATAAACGTTGCGGTCGAGCTGAAGCACCTTGCCCGCCTTGAGGTCCTTTATAGCGAACGGACCGTTGGTGCACAGAGAAGTGACCGCCTTACCGAAGGAACCCATCTCCTTCTCGTAACGTGTGACGATGTCCTCTCTCAGCGGAACGAGAGCGAGGCAGGCGAGATTCTCGAGGAATCTGTCATAATCGATCTTCTGCTCGAACTGAACCTCGATGACGGTGTTGTCGACAGCCGCGACTCCGAGGTCGTCGACAGAGTTGTCGCCGTTCTTGACGTCGCGCGCGTTCTTTATGTCAAAGAGAAGGGCCGCCGCGGAACATGTGAAATCCGGGTTCAGGATGCGCTTCCACGCGTAGACGAAATCGTCTGCGGAGACGGCGCGTCCGTCGCTCCACTTCGAGTCCTTTATGGTGATTTCCATCTTGTACTCGTTCTTGTCGGGTTTCTCGATGATCTTGTAGCTCTTCATCATCGCGTTCTCGACCTTGCCCTTGTCGTTTATGCGGGTAAGACCCTCATAGATGAGACCGAGCACCTTTACGGCACTGTCGTCTGTGTACGCGAGCGCGGGGTCGTAGTCAGAGATCTCGTTTCCGATATACACGTTGACGATCGCTCCCTTTTCGTCCCCCTTGAGCGTAGAGCCGCAGCCGGCGAGCGAGGTTGCGAGCACGGCGGCCAGCAGCAGCATTGATATGATCTTCTTCATGATAAGTGTGACTCCTCCTGAAATTTTGCCCGTGAGGGCAGGATGGTGCTTTACGAAATAAAGCCGGGCAGGTTTTCCGGGTCACGTTCCGACCCTCCGGTCATGGCTCTATTAGGATATTACATATATTATATCATTTCTTTCTTATATAATCAATCACCAAAATGCAAAAAATCCAAAGATTTATACTATTGCACAACATTGCAATTTTGTTTTGTGCATTCTTCACACAGAAAATTGCCATTAGTATACTATCACATCCATATGATTCCATTTTTCTTCCCGTTTGGCCCCAAAAATCCCCGTTTGAATAGTTAGGGAATAAAACTATCGCCATCCGGGCAGAATTCTATTGCGCAATTTGCACAAAGGAACAGGAAGGTTTATCAATGCCCCATAAAGGAAAAAAGTTTACAGATCACTGTCACAAGCGTTCTTTCCCCGCCGTCCGCACCGACCTCGCCGCCGAGCTCGACCTGACCGACCGAGACGGCGTCGACGAGAGGACGGAAACCCGGAGCGGCTTCGGCGTCTCGACGATTAGGATAAGAACGAAAGCCGCCGCCGAACGCCTCGGAAAGCCGACCGGCGAATATATAACGATAGACATCGGAAAAATCTGGCTCGAGGGCGACGAGCGCGTATCCGCCGCCGCGGGAATCATCGCGGGAAAGCTCGCGAGGCTCGCGGAGGAGATGTGCGGCGAGATTCCCGAAAGGATACTGATAGCCGGACTCGGAAACCGGCATATAACCGCTGACGCGCTCGGCGACGAGGTTGTAGGGATGATAACCGTGACAAGGCACGTAAAGGCTGACCGCGAGCTCTTCGGCCTTCTCGGCGGCCGTGAGATCTCCGCCATCGCGCCGGGCGTACTCGGCGAGACCGGCATCGAGACCGCGAAGCTCGTCGCGGGAGCCGTGAGGGCGGCGAAACCGCAGATAGTGGTAGCGGTGGACGCCCTCGCCGCGCGCTCGACCGACCGGCTCGCGACGACGGTTCAGCTCGGAAGCTCCGGGATAAGCCCCGGCTCCGGAATCGGCGGCAGAAGGCTCGCGATAAACGAGGAAACTCTCGGCGTGCCTGTCATAGCCCTCGGGGTCCCGACCGTCGTCGACTCGTCGACTCTCGTCACAGACGCGCTCGAAAAGGCGGGAATGGCCGGAATTCCGGAGGAGCTGCGCCATGTCCTCGAGAGCGGAAGGAGCTTCTTCGTGACGCCGAAGGAGACCGACACGATAATAAAGGAGTTAGCGGAGCTGTCGGCAAGGGCGATAACGCTCGCCTTCTCCGGCTGATCTTCAGCTATGAATATTCCGCCGCGCCGTCGAATAGACTTGTCTCAGTATCTCTTTTTTCGTGAAAACAGGAACGCGAACAAAAAGGATGGTGGCATATGGACGAGTCTTTCGTAAAATACACGGCGTCGCGGCACAGACCGCGGATACTCAGGCGGGCGCTGTCCGCCGTCACGGCGATAACGGGCGGGCTTATACTGACGGCGGCGTGCGCGGCGGGCGTCAGACAGGCGGCGAAGTCGTTCTCGGTGACGAACATCGCGAAGAGGTGCTTTCCATACCCGGAGAGCAGCGCGGGCGACGACGCGGAGCCGGGAGAAGCGGCGGGCGAGCTCGCCGAGGAGATCGCGCGAAGCCTTCTCTCGTCGGCTTTCTTCGGCAGCGACGCGCTGTATTTCGACCTCGCCGGCGAGAACACCGGCACGCTTGAGCTCTCGCCGAAGCCATCCCCGGTCGCCGGAACGGAGGCTCCGGACGACCCGCTCGATATGCCGTCAATATCCGGCGCGCCGTCCGGCGGAGATATCATACCGGAAGGATATAACATCTACGCGTTCGACCGCGCGTCGGTCCTGTCCGGCGAGGTCGGTCTCGTCCCTTATGATATGTCGTCTAAAAAGACCGGCATGAAGTACAGCAACGCGACAAAGATAGATATGTCGGAGGTCAGGGCTCCGGACGATTACCCGATAAAGGCGTCCCTGCCTGAAAGCATTCAGGTCTCATCCGGAAATATGAGCGTCACGCCGCTCGTCCTGATCGTCCATACGCACGGAACCGAAGCCTTTGCTCCGGAGGGCGTCACGTCGGTGAAGCGCGGCACGAGTATGCGCTCGTCCGACATTTCGGAGAACATCGTGGCGGTCGGGAGCGTCATGGCGGACATACTGAACTCCTCCGGAATACCGACCATTCACTGCGAGACGATGCACGACATAGACTCCTACCGCGAGTCATATTCCCTCTCCGCCGACACGGTGAGGCGTTATCTCGCGAAATACCCGTCGATAAAATATGTCTTCGACGTCCACCGCGACGCCATCGTGACGAGCGGCGGCGACTACGTGAAGGCTGTCTGCGAAGCGGGCGGAAGGCTTTCCGCGCAGGTGATGCTCCTCGTCGGGACGAACGAAAAGGGCGCCGACCATCCGGACTGGACGACCAACCTCGCCGTCGCCGAGGAATGGCAGAGACGCGCCGAGAATGATTCCCCCGGTCTCATGCGCCCGATAAACCTGCGCGGCGCGTCATTCAACGAACAGCTGGCGCCAGGCTCGCTGCTGATCGAGGTCGGGAGCGCCGGAAACACGCTGTCCGAGGCGAAATACGCCGCGGAGAGGCTTACATATTCCCTCGTCGGGATGATACGCGACAACGCGGAATAGCTACATACCGGTCTGAACCGGATAATTCCCGCGAGGTGAAAAAAGATGTTCAAACTGATAATGAAAGCGATCCGCCGCGCCGTGTGCGATCTTGTCGTACTGTCGGTGCTGTTCACCGCCCTTCCGGTCGCGGTCGGGAGGATGTACCCGGAGAGCGGCGCGGAGAAATTCTCGATTGTCGCGTATGAAAAGGAGACCTGCGGCGGCGCCGTACTGCGCGTCTGCGGAATACCGATAAAGCTCGGCGAGAGCGGCGAGCGGGTGGTTGAGACATTTCGCTCACTGCTCGACTCGGTGTCGCAGGCAAAGCCGGTAGCAATCGGAGAAAACGTTGAATAAGCGCAAAAGAACGGGGCTGTCAGTCAGTCCCGTTCTTTATTTATATCAGCCGCGGTTTATTTATCAGCCGCTACAGCCGCCAGATCGTCGTACACGAAATCCGGTCTGTCCTCCGGCTTCGCGTTCCCGACGTCCTTCATAGTCGTCTCGCCGGTCAGGACGAGCACGGCGGTGACGCCGTGACGCTTACCGAGGGCGATGTCGGTGTAGAGCCGGTCGCCGAAGACGCACATCTCGTCCTTTCCGACGCCGGTCGCCTCGGAGATCATCTCTATCGTCTCGGCGTAAGGCTTCCCGAAATATGTCGGAGTTACGCCGGTCGAGGCGGTCACGAGCGCCGCGATCGCCCCGCTGTCGGGGATGAACCCGTTCTCGGTCGGGCAGTTGAAGTCCGGGTGGGTCGAGAGATATTCCGCGCCCTCACGGATATAACGGCACGCCGCCTCGAGCTTTTCATACGTCAGCGTCGTGTCAAAGCTCGTGACGACGATGTCCGCGCCGCCCTTCGTGTCCGCGAGCGGAATTCCCGCCGCCCCGAACTGCCCCTCGAGGTCCGGTGTTCCGACGAGATATACGCGCTTCCCCGCCCTGTGGCGCTTCAGGAACTCTATCGTGACGTCGCCCGAGGTCATGATCTCGCGCCGCTCGGGTTCGAATCCGAGCCTTGTCAGCTTGTCCATATAGAACTCGGGCGAGTGGGAGGCGTTGTTCGTGAAGAAGAGCACGCGCTTTCCCGACTTTCTCAGCGACTTTATGAAATCGACCGCCGCCGGGAAGACCCGCGCGCCGAGATATATCGTCCCGTCCATGTCGAAGATGTAGAGCTGCTTGTTTTCAAGCGTTCTGTTCATTTCGTGAGCGCCGCGCCGATAACGGTGCCGAACTGAGCGTTTTCCGGTATGATGAAGTTCAGGTTGAACATCGAATTCAGTGCCGGGAAGATCTCGTTCGCCTTTCTGAGAGTTGTAAGATTGCCTGTGAGGACGATATCCTTGAGATCAAAGTTTCTCGCCGCGAACATCGCGACCATCGCTATCGTCTCGAAGACCATGTTTATGATGCCGAGCGCTATATCCGACTTTGTCGCGAGGTCGCTGATATTTCCGAAGTTGGACGCCGTCATCTTGTCCGGCGCGCCGGGGAGGATGTCCTTCTTCGAGATGTTGCCGATGCGCCAGTCGATCTTGTCGAGGTCGCCGGAGTCGGCGAGCGACTGTATGTGCGCGACGTCGTCCATGCCGAGCATCTTCTTCGAGAGTCCGACGAGGGTGCCGCCGCCGACGCCGGTGCCGCCGAGGTATTCGATCTTGCCGCCGCGCTTCGCGTGGATCAGCGCCGTTCCGGTACCGAGGCTGACAACGATAGCCTCGTCGAGCCCGGAGAGATAAAGCCCGCCGCGACCTATGCACTCGAACTCGGACTCGTGCTTGCATTCAAGACCGTAGATCGGCTTGTTTATCTTCGCCGAGCCGACGCCGGTCACTTTTATTATTTCTATGTCGGAGAGCTCGATTCCGTTCTGGTCGGTGAATTTTCCGAACGCGCCGTAGAGCGCCGTTATCGGGTCGGTCGCGCGGACGAAGATCGGGTCGATGAGCCGCTTGCCGCCGATCGTGTTCTCAAAGCCGACGATCTTCGTTGTGCTCCCGCCGACGTCTATTCCTATCACTACACTCATTTATATGTCTTCCTTTCGGGGTAATCGCATGGATACAATCATATTATACACTGTTTCGCTCTGCTTTTCAACTGTCATAATATACAATTTTTGCCGTTGTTCCGCTTCCTCTGTCATATCATACAGTTTTTTCTCCTCAATTTGTGCATATATCCGAAGATGAGATATTTCGGTCTCATATCTTGACAACACGTTCGTTTGATGGTATAATGATGTTACAGTCATCTGAACGCGTTATATGATATCTGAAAGGAATAATCTCATGAGACCAAAGCTTCCGGAAGAAAACTCTGACATCAGCAAATATCTGAACCGTAAATTCGCGAAAACCTGTCTTATAACCCTCGCCGTCGCCGCCGGCGTATCGCTGCTTGAAATCACCGTCATGTACCGGTACTTCGTCGAACGTCTCGGCGAGGTGAACGCCGTGCTTATCTGGATAATCCTGTCGGTCTGGCCGTTCTTCGCCCTCGGCGGGCACAGGTATCTGCTCGACACACCGTTCGAGGGGAAGGTGCTGAAGGTCGATTACACGTCCGCCGTCGAGACGAACACAAAGTTCAACTACAGCAGGGTAATGGTGCAGAAGCATTTCGTCGAGCTGACCGTCGAGGAGAAAAGCGGCAGACTGCGCTCGATGAAGATAAAGCTCGACAACGTTCGTCTCACCCTCCCGATAAACGAGGGCGACATAGTCCGCCACTACCGCGGGCTCCCCTATCCGCTCGTCGTCGGAAAGCCGACGCTGATCTGCCCGTTCTGCGGGTGCGACAACCCGCGGGACGCGAAGAATTGCCTTGTCTGCAAGCATTCGATAGTTCACGACTGAAACAAAGACCGATGGGAACCATGTCTCATCGGTCTTTTGCTTGTGTCAGTTCTTGGGAAACACTGAACAAATCGGGTTTTCGCGGGAAAAGTCTTGGATTTATGGGCTTTTTCCCGCGAAAACAACCTTAAATCAGTGTTTCCTTGTCAGCCGTTCCGCCGCCGGTTCCGGATCCCGCGGTTCCGTCGGTGAAGCCTCCGCCGGACATTCCTATCCGGCGCATCTCCTCCGCCCTGTCGCGTCGGCGCTTCTTCGAGCGCTTCGCGAGCGAGATTATCAGGATGAGTACGACGAGCGCCAGCGCGCCGATCACGACCCAGACCCACCACGCGGCGATTGTCGTCGCGACGGCGAGCTCGAACGAGCTCTCTCCGGTCGAGAACTTCATGTAGCTGCCCTCGGTTGTCGTGTCGAGACGCTCCCAGCTCCGCGCTCCGCTCTCACGGATGTAGAGACGGAGATTTTCCTTCCCCTCCGGAATGAGGTAGCGAACGGTGTGCGTGTCCGCGCCGTCGTCCGGCAGGGTGACGCTCCACTGCTCAAGCAGCTCGCGCGCGAAGTACGCGGGAGGAAGCTCGCCGCGTGTGAATGAGCCGAAGAACTCACCGACAACCGAGATGTAATTGTCCACAAGTCTGTCGAAACCCGACCGGTCTGACGCCATCGGCTGCGCGTCGAGCGTGTCGGACGAGTCGAAGTCGCCCTCGACGAAGAAGACCGGACGCTCCGAGCGCTTCTCGGTGCTCGGAACCGACGTCGTGTAGCCGACATATACCGCCTCGACGTTCGTGTCGAAGACGAGGTCTGAAAGATCGGTGACGCTCCAGTAAGCAAGACAGCCGTCCTTCGCGGGTATCTCCGGGAAGATATCGTCGCCGAAGGAATCGCCGTAACCAAAAGTCACGGTCCTGAGCGTCTCGCCGTCCGCCGTGAATTTCAGCGTGAAGGAGCGGAAATCCTCCGGGATGTTCTTCTCCTTCAGGAGATCGGCGTAAGCTATACCCTCAGCCTTGCCGTTCTCGCTGAGCCTGTCGAGCCCACGGAGGGTGTCCGACACATATCTGTTGCCGGTGAACGTTCCAGCGTCACAGCCCGCCACAGCGCCCGAGAAGGGCTTGTCACCGTCGATCGCGACGATAGTGCGGCAGCCTGTCACGACGAGGTCGGAGCCGGTGAGGTCGTTCGTGTTTCCAGAGCCGACGACGCCGCCGACATATGAGCTTCCGGAAAGCGTGCACTTCGCGAAGGAATCTCGTATCTTCGAGCTTGACATCCCGGCGATGCCGCCGACGTAGTCTCCGCTCTCGCTCGAGATATTGCCGTAGTTTTCACATGATATGATGACGCCGAGATCCATGCGTCCGCAGATTCCGCCCGCGTTGTCCTTCTTCGAGATGACCTCGCCGCGGTTCACGCACTCGCGAACAACGGCTCTCGTCTCATATACGCGGTTCAGCACCGAGCCGCCGCTCGTCAGGTCATCCTCCGGGTCGAGATCGAACTCTATCGCCATAGAACCGACGATTCCGCCGACGTTGAGATCGCCGCGGACCTCGCCCTCGTTCGTGTTTTTCTCGAGCTTGCCGTCGGTCGTGGAATCGATCTCCTCGTCGGACACGTCGCTGTAGATGTTGTCGATCGACGCGTCGCGCGTGCTGTTGAATATGTCCGCGACCGTGTCTGAGAGCTCGCTGAACTTCGCGTTTATATTCCGCAGGTCCTCTGCAAGCGTTCCGGAAACGCTCTTCGCCTCGCTGACAAGGCTCTGGAGCTGATTTGTGAGAGAGGTCAGGTTCGCGTAGACGTTGTTTGTCGACGCCTTGAGCGCCGTTCCGGGCGACTTCACCTGTATCGGCTCGACGCCCGCGAGATATGCGAACAGGTCGTTCATCTCGTCGAAGCACCCGCTCATGAGGTCGGATGCCTTTTTGAACCCGTTCACCGAATCCGAGAGCTTACCCGAAGCCTCGGTGAGCTTGTCGCCCGCCGATGCGAGGGTGCCGCAGGCGTCGCCTATTTCGTTTACGGCAGTCTTTATCGAGCTGTCCGCGGTGAGTATCTTCTTCATCCCGGCGATCAGCTCGTCGAGACCCTTACGCGAGAGCCCGGTGTCGACCGACACGCTCTCTCTGAACTCGTCGACGCCCTTCGCTATTTCCGATATTCCGGAGGACAGCCCGGAGACCGCTGACGCGACGTCCGAGACAGCCGCCGCCACTCTGTCGCCCCAGATGAACATTCTGTCGAGGGTCTTTGACATATCGCTGACGGTGTGCCCGATCTCGGTTATGATCGACGCGATATTGTTAAGCGCGTCGCTGATACGCTGGAGCGCCGCGCGTATCTTCGCGGTGTCCTTTATCGCGACCGAGCGGTACAGCTCGTCGATTCCGTCGCCGAGCAGCTTCAGCGCCGCCGACAGTTTGTCGTTCGAGGCGCGCAGGAGGTCTATCGATTTTCTGAGATCGTCGAAGCCCTCGAGGGTCAGCTTTACCCCACCCTTTATATCCGCCGGTGTGAAGGTCAGCGAGCCAGCGAGCTTTCCGAATCCGACCGCTATCACCGACAAAGAGTCGCCCGCGTCCGACGCGGAGGACTTCATGTCGGAGAGCGCGCTCTTCAGAGCCTCGTGCCACTCCGGCGTCCACGAGCCGGGGAGCGCCGCGAGAACGTCGCCTGCCGCCTTGCCCATCGCCTTCATAGCCGTCGAGAACTGCGCGAAGCCGTCGGAGATGGTCGTCACAGCCTTGTTCGCCGCTTCCTTGTCGACGCCGAGCGACGGGGTCAGCATCGAGAGACCGTCGTGGATCTTCTTCATGCCCGCCTTCGCGGTGTCCGCCGCCTCCGAGAATCCTTTCATGGCGGACGATATGCCGTCGAGCGCCGAGGTGATGTCGTCTATCGCTTTCCGGAATCCTTCCGGGTCGGCGATTATCGCGTCAGAGATATCGCGCAGCGCCTTGTTTATCGCGGAGAACTCGCGTCCGAGCGCGCTTATCTCCTCGCCGAGACGGTTCATGTCCGAGACGGCGTCGTCTGTCCAGCCCGCGTTCCTGAAGACGCGTATCATCTGCTGCACCGAGTCGGCGAGCACCTCGGACGCCGCGGACAGCTCCTTCGCGCCGGAGGATATCTTGTCGAGCGCGTTTCTCATCGCTGTCTCGTCGATCGAGACCGAGTTCCTGAGATCCTCGACGCCGCTGACCATCGTCTTCGCGCCGGAGGATATTCTGTCAACGGCGTCGGTCGCGGCGGCGCTCGCGTCCTCGAGGGTTCTCAGAGCGTCCGCGCCGAGAGCCGTCGCCTCCTCCATGCTGTCCACCGCGCTCTCAAGACTGTCGAGAGCGCCGGTCACAGCGTCGCAGACGCCGCCGAAGCTGTCCGATATGTTCGCGAGCCTGCCCGCCGCGTCGGTCGCGACGCCGGAAAGGCGGTTGACCTCGGACACAGCGTCGTCCGCCAGCTTCCCGGCGTCGTTTGTCAGCTTCTGCACTGAATTCTTCGTGCTCGAGACGGTCCCGTTCACACTTGACAGCTCGTTGAGTATCCTGTCGGAGCCGTCCGACGCGTCGCTTATCGCCTTGTCGACGAGGTTCGAGAGCTCGTCGAGCTGCGTCTTCAGTTTTGAGATGTTGTCCTCCGAGAGGTTCAGAGTGACATTCGGCTCGAACTGTCCGACGATGCCGCCGGTGTCCTTGCGTCCGTCGACCTTTCCGGCGTTCACGCAGTTCGCCGCGTAGCCGGTGAGCCTTCCGGCGATTCCTCCGACATTGTATCCGATGTGGCTGTAGCCTATGTTCCCCTCGTTGCGGCAGGACAGTATCATTCCGTCCGAATAGCCCGCGATGCCGCCGGTGTCGGTCGAGATATTCATCGTCCCGAGCAGCTTCGAGCTTGAGATGTCGCGTATCGAGCCGATCTCGATGTCGTCGAGCTTCAGCTTCCAGTCGACGCTGTCGGTGTTGACCTCCGCGCGGTTCACGCAGTCGACCGCGCTTCCGGCGTTGTTTCCGATGACGCCGCCGGTCATGCTCTCTCCGGTGACTTTTCCGTCGGAGGAGCAGCCGTAGACCTCGCCGTTCGTACCGTTCTTGCCGACGACGCCGCCGACAGAGGTCTTCGCGCGGACGTTTCCGGTGAAGGTGCAGCGCAGAACGAGTCCGTCGTTCTGTCCGACGACTCCGCCGACATTCTCGCGCTGCCCGCTGGGGGTCACGACTCCGCGGACGTTTATGTCCTTGACCGACGCTCCCTCGGCGACACGGCTGAACAGCCCCGCCGGGGAGTATCCGCCGTCTATGACAAGACCGCTTATGGTGTGCTCCCCGCCGTCAAAGCTCCCCGCGAAATACGGTATCGGCTCGAAATTCGCCCCGGCAAGTGAGATATCATCCGTAACGACAACGCGCAGTCCCTCCGAGCGGCTGTCGAGCGAGCAGTACTCTGAAAGCGCCGTGAGCGCCTCCGCGCTGTCGACGATGAACCTGCCCCCGGTATCGAAGTGTGAGCCGTCAGACGCCATCACGATGCCGTCTGTCGCGCCCGCGCTCTCTGTGCTCCCGGAGTCGTCCGCGAGAGCCGTCAGCCCCGCCGGAAAAGCGATCATGCAGGCGAGAAGCAGGCTCAGCGTCCTGTTAAGATATGCTTTTTTCATTATTCTTCTCCTCCTTCTCCGCCGTTATCATTATTGTTATCTTTGTTATCTTTGTTATCGTTGTTTCCGTCATCCGTATCGTCCGCCGATGTCTCGTCGGCTGTTGATTCCACGACGCTTCCGGTTATCTGCTGCGGTGCCGATGACACGGTATCCCCGCTGTCCGCGTCGCGGACGTTTCCGGAGATCACGCTGAGATCGACGTCTCCGTCGACTACGGCGTTCACGACGCCGTTGATGGTTCCGTGGATCTCGCCGCGCACGATGCCGCTGATGACGACCTTTCTGCCGGTCGACTCATGTCTCGGGATCGGGTTCTTCACGGAGAAGGACGTCTTGTCGATAACCCTCTCGCCGATGAGCAGCAGCTGCGGCAGGATGAACATGACGATGAATATCGAGATGATGGTTCCGCGCCCGAGGCTCTGACCGATGCCGACGATAGCCGCGTTCGAGGTCATCTGACCGATGAGTATTCCCGCCGCCGCCATCATCGAGCCGGACGTGATTATCGTCGGGAACGCGAAGTTCAGCGTGTCGATTATGGCGTCGCGCTTCGGCATTGTGTCCTTGACCTCGAGGAACCGGCTCGAGATGACAATAGCGTAGTCGATGTTAGCGCCCATCTGTATCGAGCTGACGATCAGGTAGGACAGGAAGAACAAGGGCGAGTCGATAATCGTCGGCACCGCGAAGTTTATCCATATACTTCCCTGAATGACGATGATAAGGAGTATCGGCATACCTACCGACTTGAAGGTTCCGAGCAGAACGACGAGAACTATCAGTATCGAGAGGACGCTGACGACCACGTTGTCCTCCGCGAAGGACTTCTTGAAGTCGTACTCGTTCGTCGAGTTGCCGACGACATAGATATCGTCTGTGTCATCCGGATAATATTTGTCCGCGATCTCATGTATCTTGTCGAGGAACTCATAGGTCTTGTCGCCGCTCTCCGGCAGGGTCAGGTAGACGAGCATACGGTCGTAGTTCTCGCCCCTGAGCTGCTTCTTCGCGGCGCTCATCTGTATATAGGCGTTGTCAAGGGTGTCCATCAGCTCGTCGTCAAGCGTGACATAGCCCTCCTGAACCTCGTCGTAGAGGAACATGAACATATCAATCAGCGCAACGCTGTAGTTCGACAGTCCGCCGACGATCTTCCCGTAAGCCGCGCCGTCGACCGCGTAAGCGCCGTAGAGCAGCTCCGCGACCTCATAGTCGATATCGAGAAGCTCCGAGAACTGTCTCGGCGTCAGCCTGTCAGTCAGCATATAACCGCCCATCGCCTCGACGTTTGCAAGACCAAGAGTGGAGTCGACCTCGTCATAGGTCTCAAGCTCCGCGAGCAGCTTTCCTTCCTTTTCCGAGTCATGACCCGGGACGACGAGAGCCACCATGTTAGTGCTCTCGAAGGTGTCGTCTATCATCTGCTGCGCGATCTGCGTTTCGTTGTGGAGAGGTGTCTCGATGCTGCTCATTCCGTAGGCATAAGGGCAGTCGCTCGAAAAACCGTAAGCCACGATGACGAGAACGAGGAACACCGGAGGCACTACAAATCTTGAGAAGTAGTCCCATTTACCGACGAAATTGATCTTCGGCACGAAGCTCTTGTGCTTCGTTTTGTCCATAGCGTTTCCGAAGAGGATAAGCAGTCCCGGCATCAGGAAGAAGACCGAGAACAGCGAGAAAAAGATCGACTTTATCAGGCAGAGACCCATATCGCCGCCGATCTTGAACTTCATGAACATCATCGCGACAAGTCCGCCGATGGTGGTCAGGCTGCTCGCGCAGATCTCCGGGATAGCCTTGCTGAGCGCGACGACCGCCGCGTCGCGTATCGACAGGGTCCTGTGCTCGACCTTGAAGCGGTTGCAGTAGATTATGGCGTAGTCGACCGACAGCGCGAGCTGAAGCACGATCGTGACCGAGTTCGAGATGAACGAGATCTTGCCGCACATATAGTTCGTGCCCATATTGATTATCGCCGCCGAAAGGAAAGTGATTATCAGCACCGGCACCTCGGCGAAGGTCTCGGAGGTCAGTATCAGCACCGACACGACGACAATCGCGACTATGACGATGATGACCTTCATCTCGTTCGCGATGGTTACCGAGTCGTCCTGCCCGATTGTCGAGGAAATGAAGATATCCTGACCGGAAAGCGCTTCCTTCACCTCGTCGAGCTTCTTTACGCACTGCTCGTCGTCCTCCGGGTAATCGAAGGTTATGTCAAACAGCGCCGACGAGTTCGCGTAGTGCTGCGCCGTGTCGTCGAAGGACAGGCTCTGCACGCCTTTTATTTCCGACACCTTTTCCGAAAGCGTCTTCGCGTCGTCGTATGTTATGTTCGCGATCATAACCTTCGCGGTCCCGAACGTGACGAACTCGTCATCCATCAGCGTCAGACCCTGCTTTGTCTCGGAGTCGTCCGGCAGGTAGAACGTGAGGTCATTCTCGACCTCGACCCAGTTTCTCGAGACCGCCGAGAACACCGTGAGAATAACGAAGATGAGGAATATCAGGTTCCGCTTGTCGACGATGAAACCGGCTACCTTCATCATACCGCCGTTTTCCTTCTTGTTTTCCTCAGCCATTCTTCATTCCTCCCTTCACTCCGTTTCTTATCTTTCCGATGAGGCAGAGCCCCGGCCTTCCGACCGCGTGATATGTGCCTTTTTCGGTGACGAAATCGAGATCGGCGCTTTTTTTGTCAATCTTTCCCTTCGCCGTGTAGCTCATCGAGTACCCGAGCGTGCGCATCAGCCCGCTGAACTCGACAAGTCCGTGCTCGAACCTGCCGGACAGGATATCCGTCGTGTGGGCGAACATCATGAGAGTCCCGCCGACGCCTTTCTCCCCGACGTCGAGAGTGAGTTCCCCGTGCCGCACGCCGTGCGGCACGCTCATCTCGAGTCTGTAGGTGTATTGCTTTTCCAAGATCTCAGACCTTTCTTAATAAATTCTTTGTTGACAAATGACGTTATATATGATAAACTATATCCAGGAATTTTGCAAGAGTCAGTTTCACGATTTCTGTGAGATAAGAGACACTTGACCATTATGTGTTTCCGAACCGGAGAAAAAATATGGAACAAAAAACAGACCTCAGGATACTGCGCACCTACCGTTCACTGAATGAGGCTTTCACCGGACTGATGGAAGAGAAGCGCTTTGAGGACATAACAGTCGGGGAGCTCTGTGAAAGGGCGATGATCCGCCGCACGACGTTCTACAAGCACTTCGCCGACAAATACGAATATTTCACATTCTATATAAAAGAGATGCGGGAGAGCTTCGAGAGCTCGCTCGCGCCCGACATTGCCGCGTATCACGCCGACAGCTATTTCATAAGTATGGGCAGGGAGCTCTACAACTTTATTTCAGAGCACAAAAAATTCGTCGAAAACATGATGGAGAGCAATATGCTCTCCTCCCTCCTCGACCTTCTGTACGACCTGATAAAGCGCGACCTGACCGAGCTGATCCTCGACGAATACCGCCGCCGCGGCGAAAAGCCTAAGCGCGCCGACTGTGAGATGACCGCCGCGTTCTATTCCGGCGGGCTCATCTACACGATGCGATGGTGGCAGGAAAGCGGAATCGACGTCACCGAAGAGGAATTCTGCGCCGCGCTGAACCGTCTTCTCGGCCCCGCCCTGAGCGGCGGAATACCCGGTATGACGGACGGGAAATAAAAAGGCCGCCGCGAAAAGCGGCAGCCGTATGATCAATCGTCATCAATAATATAGAACTCGTTCCCCGCGAACTCCTCACGCACGGTCGTATCCGAGGTCATCGGCAGAGACAGCGCCGGGGACTTCCCGTACATACCGAGCTCCCCGCCGGCGCTCTGAAGGAACGTGTTCCCACTGAGTACCGGAAGCCAGCCCTCCTCCGCGGCGCAGATATGTATCAGCTTATATGCCGAGAGGCAGAGCGTATTGTCCTCAATGACGAAGCTGTCGGACAGCGCCGTGTTCCTGCTGTCCCAGCTCTTGATGAGCGCCGGAGTTGATTTATCCGGCCGTCCGTTTCCGAAACCGTAACCGGAATATCCGAGGAAATTCCCCTTTATAAGGACATCCTCCATATACCTTGTAGCCGCGTCGTTCTCCGGAGCGCCGAGGAAATACTCGACGGCGTAGGTACAGTTCGTTATCACGTTATCCGTATACCTTATCCGGCGCATGAAGCACTCGTCGGTCCCGCCCTTGTACTGATGCGTGACTCCCGCGTCGTATATCTCGCGGATAATGCAGTGGTCGACGGTGTAATCCTCGCACCCGCCCCATATCTCGACGCCGTTACCGAACCTGACCGGTCTGCCCTCGGTATAATACTGCACCGAACCGCCTATATACTCAATGACGCAGTTTGTGACACTGAGCCCCTTAGCGGTTCCGCTCCCGACGCCGTGCGCGCCGCCGTAACGTATCGTCAGGTTATCGATATGAACGTCGTCCCCGCAGACCTGAACGACATTCCTCCGCGGCAGAAACTCTATCTCCGAAAACCTCTCGGACGGATCGCGCTCAGAGCACAGATACACATACCCGCGCCCCTCGTCGTCCTCGCCCGAGCACATCTCGTCCCCGCCGATACTTATCCGCCCGCCGAGGTCATGCCAGAACGTCAGATCCTCCTCAAGACTCCGGAACCCATAAAACCGTCTTCCACTGACATTATCAACCGGCTCGCCGCCCGCGTAATTCAGAGTCACCTTCTCAGCCCGACGCGCCCCGCCGTCAAAGAAAATCCCGCCGACGTCAGAAGCGATCGGCTCACTGTACCGCCAGACATTCTCCGAAACCATGTCCCACGCGCCAATCACAGCCCCGTCAAACGGCGACCCGTAAATACAGGGCTTCTCCCCGGAACCATAAGCCGAATAAGTCACCCCGTCCCGCGCCGCGAGTCCGCCGCGCCAGACACCGCCGCGCTCAAACAGCACAGTATCCCCGCGCCCGACTCCATGCGCGTCCGCCGCCCCGGACGTTCTCCAAGCATTCCCGGGACTTCTGCCGTCAGCCTGGTCATCTCCGTCGGGCGAGACATAATATACCGTTCCGGATGGGTTGACCCCGTCGGCGGACAGTATTTCTTTTTCAAGGCGGATCCTCTCGGACTTTATGTCGTCGAGCAGTACAGAAGTTGCGCACATCAGCATATCAATTTCCTCCCCACGCGTTGTTATATATAATATAACATACAAAAAGACAAAATGCAAGCCTTTTTTTGAAAAAAACAAAAAATTCACGGAGGTATAAATGAAAGATCAGCCGCTCTACAAAGCGCTGTCGGATGAAATCCGCTCCGCCATCCTCGACGGCCGCCTCTCCCCCGGCGACAAACTCCCCTCAAAACGCGCCATGGCAGCTGAAAAAAAGCTCTCAATCATCACAGTCGCAGGCGCCTACGACCTCCTCGTCGACGAAGGCTTCATAGAAAGCACCGAACGCCGCGGTTACTTCGTCTCAAAATCAGCCGTCTCCCGCCCGCCCGCCCCGCCTCCCGCCCCAAAGAAACAGGCAAAACCCGAACCCCGCCCGAAATTCGACTTCCGCTCCGCCTCAGCCGCCGCCGAAGGCTTCCCCTTCTACACCTGGGCAAAGCTCGTCCGCGAAACCATCTCCGAAAAGGACACAAGACTCCTCTCCGCCATCGACCCCAAAGGCGTCCCCGAACTCCGCGAAGAAATCTCCCGCCGCCTCTCCCTCTCCCGCGGCATAATCTGCTCGCCGGAACAGATCATAATCGGCGCCGGCTCAGAATACCTCATAGGTCTCGTCTATCAGCTACTCGGCAAAGGCAAATGCGCCGTAGAAGATCCCGGCTTCACCAAAGCCGCCAAAATCTACGCCTGTCTCGGCGCCGCCCCCACCTTCATCCCCACCGACTCCGAAGGCATCCGCGTCGACCTCATAACCGCCGCCCCCGACATAAACATCGTCCATGTCACCCCGTCCCACAGCTTCCCCCTCGGCACCGTCATGTCAATGTCCCGCCGCTCCGAGCTGATATCATGGAGACGCGCCGTCCCCGGACGATATATAGTCGAGGACGACTTCGACAGCGAGTTCCGGTACGAGGGCAGGTGCCCGTCGAGCCTCTTCGCGCTCGACTCGGACGGCGTCATATACATGAACACCTTCACCCGCACCCTCGCCCCGTCGATGCGTATCGGCTACATAGTCCTCCCCCCGTCGCTCGCCGAGCGCTACGAGAAGCACTTCTCGTTCTACTCCTCGACCGTTCCCGCGATCGAGCAGTACGTCCTCGCGAGGTTCATGAAGGACGGCTCGCTCGAACGCCACATCAACCGCATGCGCCGCATCTACCGCCGCCGCCGCGACGCCCTCATCGAATCAATCTCAAAGCTCGGCGGCGACGTGGAAATCCTCGGCAAGGAAGCGGGCGTCCACCTCCTCGTCCGTCTCCCCGAGCGCCTTCCCGAGACAGAAGTGCTGAAAAAAGCCGCGTCTCTCGGCGTCTCGCTCGCCGGAGTGAGCGAATACCGCCGCGAAGGAAGCCCGTCCGACCCGCTCTACACGAACGCCCTCGTCATGAACTTCGCCGGGATAGGTGAGGACGACATCAGAAAGGCGGTATCCCTTCTCGCGGAAGCATTGTAATACAAAAGCGCCCCTGCCAAAAGACAGGAGCGCTGAATTTTATAATGTGGCACATTACCTATGGATACACTGAATAATTCGTGTTTTCGCAGAAAAAAGGCTTGGATTTATGGGATTTTTTCTGCGAAAACAACCTTAAATCAGTGTTTCCATATAACGCGGCACGGCAATTATGACATGGTACAATATTAACAATATACACGACACTTGTAGGGGCGACCATTGGTCGCCCGCTCACAGGTCGACAATAATCTTAAACGTTAAACCTGAACAGAACTATATCCCCGTCCTTGATAACGTAATCCTTACCCTCGCTGCGGATAAGTCCCTTCTCCTTCGCGGCGTTCATGCTGCCGCAGGCGATGAGCTCGTCGAAGCCGATGACCTCGGCGCGGATGAATCCACGCTCGAAATCGGAATGTATTTTTCCGGCGGCCTGCGGAGCCTTCGTGCCCTTGACGATGGTCCACGCGCGGACCTCCTTCGGTCCGGCGGTCAGGTAGCTGATGAGTCCGAGGAGCGCGTAGCTTGCCTTGATGAGGCGGTCAAGACCGCTTTCCTTTATTCCGAGGTCCTTTAAGAATTCGGTCTTCTCCTCGCCGTCGAGCTGAGCGATCTCCGCCTCTATTCCGGCGCAGATCGGCATTATCTGGGACTTTTCCTCAGCCGCGTAAGCCGCGAGCTTCTGGTATCCGGCGTTGTCCGACATATCGCTTCCGATCTCGTCCTCCGAGATGTTCGCCGCGTAGATGACCGGCTTCATCGAGAGGAGCTGGCAGTCCTGCATGATCGCGAGCTCGTCCTCGGTGTAGTCGAGCGAGCGGGCGTTCTTTCCGTCCGAAAGAGCCGCGTAGACTCTCTCGAGCAGTTCGAGCTCACCGCCGAGCGTCTTGTCGCCCTTCATGGACTTTTTGACGCGGTCGATGCGTCTCTCGAGCATTTCCATGTCCGAGAAGATGAGCTCCATGTTGATCGTCTCGAGGTCGCGCATCGGATCGATCGAGCCGTCGACGTGGATGATGTTCGGGTCCTCGAAGCAGCGCACGACGTGGATTATGGCGTCGCACTCGCGGATGTGCGAGAGAAACTTGTTGCCGAGACCCTCGCCCTTGGACGCGCCTTTGACGAGTCCGGCGATGTCGACGAACTCAACGACGGCGGGAGTGTACTTCTCCGGGTGATACATTTCAGCGAGGACGTCGAGGCGGCTGTCCGGAACGGCGACGACGCCGACGTTCGGGTCTATCGTGCAGAACGGATAGTTCGCGGACTCCGCTCCCGCGTTTGTTATTGCGTTGAAAAGGGTGCTCTTGCCGACGTTCGGCAGACCAACGATACCTAATTTCATATATACTCATTCTCCTTCGATTTTTCCTTGATTTGCAAGGTTTTTCGGGTTTTGGCGTTTCGGCTACTACGCCATTTTTACGCCATTTTCGCATTGAGTTTTATGTCAGAAAACCCTTTTGACTCAAACTGCCG
>URCP01000014.1 GCA_900546315.1 uncultured Eubacteriales bacterium | reverse complement strand
TGTCTCGCCCTCTATGCCGCTCACGTCATCGTCGTCGACCGGCGTCAGGACAAGGGACAGCTCCGGCGTGTCAACTATCAGATCGTCGCCGTCGGTCGTCAGTCCGCGCCCGTAAAAGCCGATGACGCCCCGGCTCCCGGCGAGGTATTCGCTCGTCTCCTCTCCGTCGGGCGAGAGAAGTATCAGAACTATCCCGGCGATCATCAGGAGAATTATTCCGGAGAGCACACAGACGAGCACGCAGAGCACCTTATTCTGCTTCATCAGTCCACCGCCGATACAAGCACTATCGCGGCGAGCACGTAAAGCACACCGAGCAGAGCGACAAGTCCGGAGATTATCGCGAGCGCGACCCTCGCCCCGCCGCGGAGCTTTAAAAGCGACAGGATAAGCCCGATGATGCCTATAACGGCGAGAACCGCCGCCATCCAGACCTTCATATCACAACTCCCCCGTTCACTGTGCGTCGATGAGGAGCCATATCTCCTCGCCGTCGGTCAGGTTTCCGTCTTCCCATCTGAGCCCTTCGACATACGAGGCGTCTTCGTCGAGAAGGAAATCCGAGTCGGCGTCGCTCCACCTGTAGATGTAGAGATATTCAGAGCCGGTGTCGTCGGACCACGGAATGAGAATATCAGTGTGCCCGTTCTTGTCGACGTCGGCGAATATCAGACCCTCGGTCGATTTTGAAAGGTCAGTCAGCGGAGCGGGAAGGTCGAAGGACGCGTAGGTCTCAGGCGAATCCTCGGTGCCGTTGTCTATGACGGCGTAGAAGTATTTCTCCCCCAGCTCATATGCGAGCGGGACGTCGTTTCCGTCATCATTCACGGTCGTGAACGACCAAGCGCGCCATGTGTGCCAGTCGCCGCCGACCTCATCGTCAGCCGGAGTATCGCCGCAGGACGCGAGAAGAGCGGTCGACGCCGCGAGAATCATTGTTATAAGAAGTTTTTTCATGGTATATGTCCTTTCTTGATTATTTGTTTATGTCGAGATTAATCTTCACGTCGTCGCGTTTTATGGCGTCCGCCTCGAAGAAGGGCTGCGCGCCGTAGTGCGCCGCGGACGCGATAAGGCTCGCGGGAAATCTCACGCGGAGCTGATTGAATGCCGAGACGTTCATGTTGTACACCCGTCTCGCCGCCTGAAGATGATCCTCCGCGTCGAGGATCGCGTCCTCGAGCACGCGGTAGTTCTCGCTCGAGCGCAGCTCCGGGTACGCCTCGGCGATCACGCGGAGAGATTCCGACGCGCCGTCGAGCTTCCGGCTGCAATCCGCCTTCTCGGCGACGCTCATGCCCTGCCGCAGCTCTATCGTTTTCTGTATCGTGTCGACCTCGTGCTTCGCGTATGCCCTGACGACGTCCATCATCTTTGTCAGTGTGTCATAGCGCTTTGTCAGCGCGACGTCTATCCCGGAGTCCGCCTCCTTTATCCGGACGAGCATTGTCCTGAACTCGTTCGACGTGCTGACGAGCCAGACGACTATCGCGGCGGCGATTATCGCGATTCCGATAAGAACGTAACCTGTCGTGTTCATGATATATCCTCCTGAATATTATTGGTCCGATTTTCCCGCGCCGTCAGCACCGGATGACTTCGCGCGGTTCTTTATGATGGCGCTTATGTAGATGTTGTCGACGACGGATAAGATGTCCTGCATCTCGGTCTTTATCCGCTCGCGCTGTTCGTTTATCGTGCGGGTCCCGGTCTCGTTTGCCTCGAGCGTGTCGCCGTTCGCGAGGGTTATGTACAGCTTATCGTTCCTGAACGCCGCCTCGAGCGGACATTTCAGCTTTTCGGACGCGTTTATGAAGCCCTCGAGCACCGGCGGGGTCAGTATCCTGAGTGCCGATACCGCGTCCTTCGCGTCTATTCTGAACAGCTTGTTGAACGCGTCCGACTCTGTAAGGATGTCATTTTTTCCGGGCTTTCCGGAGCGCCGCCTGACCGCGACCGGCTCGTCGGAGAACGCGTCGAAGTCCATCATCATCAGCGTTCCGGAGAAGACGACCACCTTTTCGGTCGTTGTGACCCCGCCGTTCTCCGGGTCGCCCATGACCTCACGCTCGTCAAGCATCGTGACGTTCGACTGCGTGAAGGACAAATCCCTGTATTTCGCCTTTATGAGGTCGTTTCCGCTGCACTCGGTGTGGGCCGGGAAGAGCCTTGACGCGAGGATGTCGGGATACGGGATCGATTCGGTCGGTCTGTAGTCGAGGTCGCTCAGGAATTCCTCAAGCGCGGGCTTTACGACCGCGTCCTTGAAGGACAGTTTGTAATCGTCGACCATAGGCTTTATCGTCACCTTGTAGATCAGCGCGATTACGGCGAGCACTATGACAGCGACGACACCGATCATCGCCGCCCCGCTTATAAACGCGACGGCGCACGCTATCGACGTCAGACCCTCGAGAAGCTTTATGATATTTCCGATAGTCTGCGCCTTTATGCGTTTTCTCTCGAGCTCACCCGTGCCGTCCGCGTCCGCCTCGGCGAGAGCCCTGAACTGCACGCGCGCCCGCACGATGCCGAGTATCGCCGTGGTCAGCAGTGAGAGCGCGCCGAACACGAGGGCGTAAACGATAATCGCGAGCACCGCGCCGATGAACGACGGTGAATTATCGAAAAACAGCAGAGCGTTCATCGCGGGCAGCAGCGCGACGAAGGCGATCACGACGCGCGACAGCTTGAGAAGCGGCGAGTCACTGTCGAGCGCGAACATTTTTCTGAACATCTGAGAATTGTCCTTTCTTAATTTCTGATACAATTATACCACAAAAAAACGCCCTCCGGACGAAACTGCCTTTTTTGTCAGGTTCGTCCGGAGAACATGATATTCAGTTGTCTGCCGAAATCTCCAGAGAAACAGTGATCTGAGGTTGTTTTGGCAATAAAAAGCCCATAAATCCAAGGCTTTTTATTGCCAAAACCCGATCTGTTCACTGTATCTCCAGACAGTATCCCTCGCCGCGGAACTGCGTGATAAACACCCCGTGACCCTCGTCGAGCTTCGCGCGGAGCCGCGACATCTGCTTCCAGAGCGCGCCGCAGTCGTCCGTGAGCGGCTGTTTCCACACCGTCTCGTAGAGGTATTCGTTCGAGAGTATCTTCCCCTCGCCGCGCACAAGGAGCAGCAGCAGCGCGAACTGCTTCGGCGTCAGATACAGATCCTCCCCGCGGAGGAACGCCTGCGACGAGAGTATGTCGAGCTTCAGCGCGCCGCGCTCTCTGATATCTCCGGACCGCTCGGCGCGGTTCATCCCGGAGCGCCGCATCAGAGCATTCACTCTCGCGAGCAGAACCTCATAGTCATACGGCTTCGGCAGATAATCATCGCCGCCCGCCGACAGTCCGCGCACGACGTCTGGATTGCTCCCGAGACCGGTCAGGATGAGCACCGGCATCCCGGAGAACGCCGGGTTGGGCGAGGCGCGGAGCTCCGAGAGAAGGTCGAGCCCGTTCCCGTCCGGAAGCATGAGATCGAGGATCATGAGACGCGGCGTCTCTTCCCCGATAATTTCTTTCGCGCCCGCGATCGTTTCCGCGGCGGCGCAGGTGTATCCCGCCTTTTCGAGAAAATAGCGGTTTCCGTCAAGTATGTGTCTGTTGTCCTCGACGAGGAGTATGTCTTTCATATGGTTCCTTCCTTAATGGTCAGACCTGACCGGCGTAGACCGGCACGGTGAAGGTTATCGCGGCGCCGCCTTCGGGCTGGTTTTCCGCTGTTACGGTTCCGCCGTTCGCCTCGATTATCATTTTCACGATATACAGCCCGTAGCCGGTTCCGCCGCTCCCTGAGACGCCGCGCGCGAAGATGTCGGGCAGGAGCTTTTCCGGTATGCCCTCGCCGGTGTCGGAGACGGTCGTTTTTATCATGCCGCCGTCACGGACGGCTTTTATTTGTATTTCGCCTCCGGAGGTGTGCCGGTTCGCGTTCTCGAAAAGGTTCGACAGGACCTCGGCGAACAGGTCCGGGTCGCAGAATACCGGTGGAAGCCCGGGCTCGGTCAAGTCGGTGAGGGAATTGTTTTTCTTCGCCGTCAGGGTAGACCACGCCTGCACCGTGTGGCGTATCAGGGCAGAGTAGTCGGTTTTCTGCCTTGAGACGCTTTCCCTGACCGACGCGAGGCTTAAAAGACCGTTCACGAGTCTCGCGAGGCGCATTATTTCGTCCTGTGCTCCGGCGAGGAGTTCTTTCGTTTCCGGGGAGCTTTCGCCCGCCATGTCTGCGGCGCGCTGGATGTCTACCGAGACGACGGTCAGCGGGGTGCGCATTTCGTGCGACATATCGGCGAGCATCGCGGTTTTGCGGCGGTTCATCTCGGCAAGCAGGAGGTTGCGCTCGTCGAGGACCTTCTGCTGTTTTTTGTACAGCCGCAGGAGAAAGTATACGGTCGAGCCGAGTACGAGCGCGACGACGGCGAAGCCTGCGTAGACGTCCGAGAGGTACGCGGCTTCGCTCTCAAGAGGGGTGATGAGCGACGGGCGGAGATACGCCGTGAAGATGCAGGCGGAGTAGACGGCGAGTTCGAGCCCGGCGAAAATGAACATCTTTGCCCCGTCGAGCATGCAGACGGTGAAGATTACGGCGAAGAGAAAGAAGCAGGGCATTCCGCTTCTGTATCCGCCGCCGATGAAGAACATCACGGGGAAGGTGATGAGGAAGACGGTGATGGCGGTGAGGGTGTAGCCGAGCTGGCATCTGCCGCTTATGTTGGTGAGGGCGGTGAGGAGCAGCGCGCCGGTTCCGGCGGCGGCGTTCATGAGTGCCATCATGGCGGTTCCGCCCTGAAAGACCGTGATTATTGCCATCATGTAGCTGATGATGATCCCGCCGAGGGCGAGCATGTTGAATATCCTGAGCCTGAATTCGAGCTTTTCGTCGAACAGCCTGCTTATAAGTAGTTTTATCATGACCCCTCCTTTGGTTTATCTCTGATAATATTGTACCGCAGAATTGCGGCAATGTCAAGAGTATAAAGCTTTTGAAAGGGGTGCAGGGGGAAACTTTTCTCCGAAAAGTTTCCCCCTGCGTTACTTACACATGGCAGTATTTGTCTTTTTTGCTCTCGGGAATGATTCTGAACTCAACCGTTCCCGTGAATCTCTTGTGTGTGAATCCGTCGTCGAACTGCCAGCCTGCTTCGAGGGTGATTTCTGCTTTTGCGCCTTCGGGGAGGGTGACGGAGTAGAGGATTTCGTCGTCGTCGCGTTTCCAGCTGATTCTGACTTCGCCGGCAGGAGCGTTGTAGGTGGCTTCGGCGTGGTCGAGGGCGGCGATGAATTTCGGCGCGAGGAGGAATTCGTTGGGGTTTCTTCTGTAGGGGTTGACGTTCAGACCGATGAGGTTCTTCATGAACCATGAGATGTAGTCGCAGAAGAAGTGGTGGTTGCGGGAGTTCGGGGCGTCATCTACACGGCGGAAGTCTTCCCAGATCGAGGTGGCGCCGTTTGCTATCTGGTAGCCGTAGGACGGGAATTCTTCTTTGGTGATCATTTTGTAGGCGAGGTCGGTGTGACCGTAGGCGGAGAGGACGTGGAAGATGACTCTGAGACCGAGGATGCCGCAGTCGAAGGAGTCGTTTTCGCCATGGATGAGGTCGATGAGCTTTTCGACGGCGCGCGGCTTCTCGGCGTCGGAGAAGATGTCGTAGAAGACTGCCATTGCCTGAGTTGTCTGGCATCTGCCGAGGGCGGTCGCGGTGCTGTGGTCGATGAGGTGGAGTCTCGCGGCGGCGCGGAGTTCTCCGGCGACGGTTTCCGCGAAGGTCTGCTGTACCTTCATGCCCATTGCTTCATACATTCTGGCGGCTTTGTCGCAGATGTCTATGCAGATGACGGTGTCGGTGAATTCGAGCGGGGCTATGTAGTGTCCGTCGCGCGCGGTCGGGCACCAGTCGCCGAGACCTATGTGTATGAGTCCGTTTTCGTCGCGGCGGGTCGTTATGTAGTTTATGTAGCGGAGCATATTTGCCGCACACTCGCGCATTATCGTCTGATCGCCGGTGTAGATCCACGTGAAATACGGAATGTTGAAGAGGACGATGTCCCACGCGGGTCCGTTGCCCCACTCATAGCCCCATCCGGAGGTCGGGATGATTCCGGGCAGTTCGCCGGAGAGCTTCATCGACTTGCAGATGTTGCGGAGCCATTCGCGCCAGTTGCGCTCGGGGGTGAGCGCCATCGCCATCTGCTCCGCCGAGAGAGCCGCGTCTCCGGTCCAGCCGTTCTTTTCGCGGTGCGGGCAGTCGGTCGGGAAGTGGAAGAAGTTCGCGCAGTCGGAGACTATTGCCGCGTCCCACAGCTTGTTCGCCATCTCGTCCGAGCAGCGGAAGGTTGAGCGCGCTTTGAGGCTTGTGTTCATGACGACGTACGTCAGAAGGTCGGGGGTCGCCTGCGCCTCGTCGATACCGGTGACAAGGACATACTCGAAGCCGTGATATGTGAAGGACGGCATCCATGTCTCGTCTCCGCCGCGGCAGATATATATGTCGCGGTGATTGTATCTCCTCGGCAGGAAGGGCATTCCGCGCATATCGAGCCCGCCGTCCTCAGCCAGCGTCTCCCCGAACTGGAGAACGATCTTCTGACCCGGGCGCGCGTTCTTGATATGGAGACGGCAGAGTCCGGCGGCGTTCACGCCGAAATCGTAGATGAAACCATTCTCAGGCTTCTCGTCCTCGGGATACTCAAACATTATCTCGTCGGAGAGCGGAGCGAGCAGCGCCTGCTTCCATTCGAAGTTCTTCGAGATTCTGCCGGGCTTTATCGAGACAGGCTTAATCTCACGCGTCGGGAGGATCGGGTCGCAGTCGCAGATACGGCACTCTCCGCGCGGGGTTTCGGCGGGGATCGTCTCTCTCCACGCGGACGCGTCGAAGCCCGGCTTGTTCCAGCCCGGAATTTCACGTCTCGCGTCATAGAACTCGCCGATACGCAGATCGTCAAGGTAAACGGGAGACTCGGTGCAGACAAAGCCGTCAGCCGCGTCGAACTCAGTCTTCGCGCCGTCCTCTGAGACAGACTCGAAGGTCAGCGCGAATTTCGGCGCGCTTCTGAATCTCGCCTTCTCGAACTCCCAGACCTGACCGCCGAAGCAGTCGATCATGCCGTTTCCGAGCTGTACGCCGATGACGTTCTCGCCCTCGGTGAGGTACGGCGTCAGGTCGTAATTGTCATAGTAGAGGATATCGTCCGGGTTCGCGATGTAGGACGAGAGCAGCCCGCGGGTGATCCGCTGTCCGTTTATGAAGAGCTCATAGAACCCGAGCCCGCAGATCGTCACCTCGGCGGACGAGACCTTTCCGGGTGTGAACGACTTTCTGAAATACGGCGAGGGAATCTGCTTCTCGAAAGTCGAGTACTCGCGGGTCGCCGAGACGAATCTTGTTGAAAATTTCATGTTCTGGTTTCCTTTCTGAATGGACATGATTTATAATTACATTATACATGACCATCGGTCGTTTGTCAAGCACCACGAGAAAAAAGATAATTCTGATAACGGATTTCGACAAATAATGACCGGTTTTTGACAACAATCGCGGAGCCGGAAACGAAAAAGGAGCCGCGGACGGCTCCCTCGTGATTATTCGGTTTTCGCTTCAGCGGTCTCTGGTTTCGCTTCTTCCGGCGCCATGACGCCGGTTCTCGCGCTCGAGAACATACGCGAGAGAACATAGAGACCGATCGCCGCCTCAGCCGCGCGCACGAGATAACTGTCGGTGTCGCCGATCAGCAGCTTCGACGGGAAGAGCAGCTCCGGAATCGTCGCGGTCAGCAGCATCACGACCGCCACCGGCGCCGACGCGTAGAACAGCGCCGCCGACGTACGACCAAGCTGAAAACGCGACTCAGACAGGAAATACACCATTCCCGCGAGAAGCGCGAGCTCGTGCATCGTTTTTCCCGGGCTCGTCGTCAGGAGCGAAGTGTCGAAATAAGTATTTATTAGATCTGTCGCCATGAACGCCGTCGGGAAGAAGGACGCGATTGTCATCGCCGCAGGGGATCTGTCACCACTTTTGACGTTCGCGAGGAAATACAGTACCGAGCCGAGACCGAAGACTATCGTCAGTATCCCGATTGCGTCGGCGGAAGCTTTTTTAGTCACGATATTCATGACCGAGATGATGATGTCCGCCGCGATGAGAAACGCGGATATACAGGACGCGAACACCGTGAGATCGCCGACCTTCGGGCTTTCGGGCACCCCGAGCTTCTTTCTCTTCACGAGCGGAACCGCGATGAAGGCGAGGCAGACGAGCGCTAGGATGATGTGATAAACCGTCGACAGAACGCTGCCGCGCTTGTAGACGCCGTATTTCACGTCGAGGCTGGTCAGCGTGAGGATCACACGCACCGCTATCGAGACGAGTGCCGCGACGACAGCAGCCGCGGACAGAATGAACGCCCGTGATTTCTTTTCCATAATAATAATATATACCGCCCGGAGCGTGCCGGGACTTCCTTTCAGATACATTCGATAAAATAAGACACTGATATTATAAACCATACCTGTGAACGTGATGTTAAAATTCGCCGCGTTTTATAATAATTTCCCGGCTGTGCCTGCCCGGAAATCCGGAAAATTACTGAAAAAGAATAAGATTGGTAATAGTGCACAAAAAATGAGCTGAAAGTTTGACAAAGATTTTCACGGATAAAGGGGACAAATTTGTTCCGGGGTATTGATTTTTTCGCGGGTTTGGTGTATAATATAGGAGTTGACGTGCGTTTTATGGTGAAAGGTTGCAGCACATCACTGAGCGGTTCTGCCGCGCGGCGATACGCTGGGAATTTCCACCGGAGTATGTCCGATATTTAACCGGGCGTTGTCAATTCGGAGTCCTGCACCGGATATTTTGAAAGCTCTCTTCCGTAGAATCTACGGATTTTATGATTGGGGCAAAGAAACACCCGACGCAGTGTTCCGAAATAAACCGCCCTCCAAGTCAAAGTAAGGAGGCAAAAACAATGGCAGTCAAGGAAAAAATCAGAATTCGTCTGAAAAGCTACGACAGCACCCTGGTCGATCAGGCAGCTGAGAAGATCGTTGAGACCGCAAAGCGCAATGACGCGGCAGTTTCCGGTCCGATTCCGCTCCCGACCGAAAAGGAGATCATCACGATCCTTCGTGCGGTCCACAAGTACAAGGACAGCCGCGAGCAGTTCGAAATGAGAACTCATAAGAGACTGATCGACGTGCTGAAGCCCTCGCAGAAGACAGTCGAAGCTCTGATGGGACTCGAATTACCCGCCGGCGTCGAGATCGAGATCAAGCTTTAATCTCACGCGGCAAACCAAGGTCATGTTGGCGTACAGGCTTCATTAAAACCTGAATCTAAAGCGTCAACCAATAATCATGGGAGGAAAACAAAATGAAAAAAGGCATTATCGGAAAGAAAGTCGGTATGACCCAGATCTTTGACGAGATCGGAAACGTCATTCCGGTAACTGTTATCGAGGCTGGTCCCTGCGTCGTCGTCCAGAAGAAGACGGTCGACAACGACGGCTACGATGCAGTGCAGCTCGGCTTCGGCGGCGCTAAGGAAAAGCACCTCACGAAGGCTGATCTCGGCCACTTCAAGAAGGCCGGATGCGAGAACAAGAAGCATCTGAAGGAATTCCGTCTTGAGGACGCCGCTTCGATGAATGTCGGTGACACGATTACCGCCGATACCTTCGCCGCTGGCGAGAAGGTCGATGTAACCGGTACATCCAAGGGTCACGGATATTCGGGCGCCGTCAAGAGATGGGGTCATCACATTCTTCGCATGACTCACGGTACCGGTCCTATCCACCGTCAGGTCGGTTCCATGGGCGCGAACTCCACTCCTTCGAGAGTGTTCAAGAACAAGAAGATGGCAGGTCAGTACGGTAACGTCAAGTCTACCGTTCTGAACCTCGAAGTTGTCAAAGTAGACGCGGAAAAGAATCTCATCGCGGTCAAGGGCGCAGTTCCCGGATCCCGCGGCAACATCGTATTCCTCCGCGACTCTGTAAAAGCATAAGCGGAAGGAGGAAATCACTATGCCTAACATGAAGGTTATGGATATGGCCGGCAAGGAAGTCGGCGAGATCACCTTATCTGACGCCGTATTCGGCAGAGAGGTAAACGGTGCGGTTCTCCATATCGCTGTAAAGTCGTACCTCGCAAATCAGAGACAGGGCACTCAGTCCACAAAGACCCGTACCGAGGTCTCCGGCGGCGGAAAGAAGCCGTGGAAGCAGAAGGGCACCGGTCACGCAAGACAGGGTTCGACCCGTTCTCCTCAGTGGACTCACGGCGGCGTGGCTCTCGGCCCGAAGCCCAGAAGCTACCGCTTCGAGATAAACAAGAAGGTCAAGAGAATCGCTCTTCAGAGCGCGTTCTCCTCTAAGGTCGAGACCGGCGACATGATCGTCGTCGACGCTATCAAGACCGAGGAGTACAAGACCAAGACCATGGCTAATATGCTGAAGGCTCTCGGCAGCGACAAGAAGGCTCTCGTGGTCCTCGCTGACAACGATGCCAAGGTCGTTAAGAGCATGGCAAATATCCCCGGTGTAAAGACCGCACTTGTCAACACGGTCAACGTGTATGACGTCCTTAACTGCGATAAGTTCATCGTGGTCAAGAGCGCGGCAGAAAAAATGGAGGAGGTGTACGCATAATGAAAACGGTGCACGATATCATTGTAAAGCCGATCATTACCGAAGACAGCATGGCGAGAACCGCTGACAAGAAATACACCTTCGAGGTAATGTCCGGAGCAACGAAGCCCGAGATCGCTAAGGCGGTCGAGGAGCTGTTCAAGGTCGACGTATTATGCGTCAACACTGTCAGCATGAAGAAGAAGCCGAAGAGACTCGGATATCATCAGGGTTATACCTCTGAATGGAAAAAGGCTATCGTCACTCTGAAGCCGGATTCCAAGCCGATCGAGTTCTTCGAAGGCATGATGTAATCGAGGAGGAGTGAAAAATGTCTACTACTTTCAAGCCCACGACTCCGTCGAGAAGACACATGAGCGACCCGTCCTTCGCTGAGATCACAAAGTTCAGCCCTGAGAAGAAGCTCACTGTCATTCTCAAGAAGACCGCCGGACGCAACAGCTACGGCAAGATCACCGTCCGTCACATCGGCGGCGGCAACAAGAAGAAGTACAGAATCATCGATTTCAAGCGCATGGAGGCTGGAAAGCCCGCTACCGTCATCGGAATCGAGTACGATCCTAACAGAACCGCGTATATCGCTCTCATTGAGTATGAGAACGGTGAGAGAAGCTACATTCTGGCTCCTGCGGGTCTGAAGGACGGCGACGTCATTTACTCCGGCGCTGATTCTGATATAAAGACCGGCAACTCGCTTCCTATCGCGAATATCCCGGTTGGTACCTTCATCCACAACATTGAGCTTTATCCGGGCAAGGGCGCACAGCTCGTCCGCTCCGCTGGCGCTGCCGCACAGCTGATGGCTAAGGAGAACGGAATGGCTCAGGTCAGACTTCCTTCCGGTGAAGTCCGCCTCGTCAGACTTGACTGTGTCGCGACGATCGGTCAGGTCGGCAATATCGAACACGAGAACGTAAAGCTCGGCAAGGCCGGCAAGACCCGTCACAGAGGCATCCGTCCTCATGTCCGCGGTTCGGTCATGAACCCGTGCGACCACCCGCATGGTGGTGGTGAGGGCCGCGCTCCTATCGGTCGTCCGTCTCCTGTAACTCCTTGGGGCAAGCCTACCAACGGTTATAAGACGAGAAACAAGAAGGCACGCACCAATAAGTTCATCGTGAAGTCCAGAAACGGCAAGTAAGAGAGAAGGAGGCACCATTAAATGAGCAGAAGTCTTAAAAAAGGACCTTTCGTCGAAAAGAAGCTCTTTGACAGAATCGAAGCCATGAACGAGAAGAACGAGAAGAAGGTTCTGAAGACATGGTCGCGCGCTTCTACGATCTTCCCGGAATTCGTCGGTCACACGATCGCCGTTCACGACGGTCACAAGCACGTTCCGGTATATGTTACCGAGGATATGGTCGGGCATAAGCTCGGCGAGTTCGCTCCCACGAGGACCTTCAAGGGCCACGCCGGATCCAAGACCTCGAACAACGGCAACTGATCTAAGAATTCTAAAACTGAACCCGCCGCTGGCCGTCATGGTGTGACGGCACAGACCGGCGCATCGCTTTTAGCGAAGGGAGGATAACGAAACAATGGAAGCAAGAGAAGCCAAGGCATACCTCAAGTATGTCAGAATATCTCCTCGCAAGGTGAAGGTCGTTCTCGATCTCATCAGAGGCAAGGACGCAGCTACCGCTATGGGTATCATAAAGAACACCCCGAAGAGCGCGTCCGAATATCTCGAGAAGCTGCTTAAGAGCGCGGTCGCCAACGCCGAGAACAACTTCGGCATGGACGCGTCCAAGCTTTATGTTTCCGAATGCTTTGTCTGCCCGGGACCGACTCTCAAGCGCATCATGCCGAGAGCACAGGGAAGAGCATTCAGAATACTCAAGAGAACCAGCCACATCACCCTGGCAGTCAAGGAAAAAGAATAATCCGAAAAGGAGGTCAATGCCAAAATGGGTCAGAAAGTCAATCCCCACGGTTTACGTGTGGGCGTTATAAAGAACTGGGATTCCAGATGGTACGTCCGTGACGAAGAATTCAGCGACACGCTCGTTTCCGACTACAATCTCAGAAAGTATCTCAAAGAGAAGCTCCAGGCAGCCGGCGTTCCGAAGATCGAGATCGAGCGCGACAGCCAGAAGGTAAGAGTCTTCATTCACTGCGCAAAGCCCGGCACCATCATCGGTAAGGGCGGCACGGAGATCGAGAAGCTCAGACTCGAGATCGAGCAGATCGTCAAGAAGCCGGTTTCGGTCAACGTCGTCGAGGTAAGAAGCCCCGACCTCAACGCTCAGCTCGTCGCTGAGAACATCGCGAGCCAGCTCGAGCGCCGTATCGGTTTCAGACGCGCTATGAAGCAGTGCATCGGCAGAACCATCAAGCTCGGCGCGAAGGGCATCAAGATCAGCTGCGGCGGCCGTCTCGGCGGCGCGGAAATCGCTCGTACCGAGCACTACCATGAGGGTACCATTCCGCTTCAGACTCTCCGCGCAGACATCGACTACGGTTTCGCAGAGGCAAACACCACCTACGGTAAGATCGGCATAAAGGTCTGGATCTACAAGGGTGAGGTCCTCAACGGCGCGAAGGCAAGAGTTGAAGTCGAGCAGCCGAAGGCTCCGAGAGCAAACGACAGAAACGACAGAGGCGACAGACGTGATCGCCGTGACCGTCGTCCGCGCGGTGACAGACCGGCGCGCCGCGACAACAATTCCGACAGAAAGGAGCAGTAATCACCATGTTAATGCCTAAGAGAGTGAAATACAGACGCGTACAGCGCGGAAGAATGAAGGGCAAGGCTTCCCGCGGTAACGTCATAAGCAACGGCACCTATGGTCTTGTTGCTCTTGAGCCGGCATGGATCACCAGCAACCAGATCGAGGCGGCTCGTATCGCAATGACCCGTTACATCAAGCGTGGCGGTCAGGTCTGGATAAAGATCTTCCCGGACAAGCCGGTAACCGAAAAGCCGGCTGAGACCCGAATGGGTTCCGGTAAAGGTTCGCCTGAGTACTGGGTCGCAGTCGTCAAGCCGGGCAGAGTACTGTTCGAGATGGACGGCATCGATGAGGCTACCGCGCGTGAGGCAATGCGTCTCGCGGGCCACAAGCTTCCGATAAAGACCAAGTTCATGATGAAAGAAACCGCAGAAGCAGCGACAAGCGAAGGGGAGGAATAAGCCGTGAAAGCAAAAGAGTTACGGGATATGACCGGCGATGAGCTCAACGCTAAGCTGAAAGAGCTCAAGAACGAGCTTTTCAATCTCCGCTTCCAGCACGCGATCAATCAGCTTGACAACCCCCACAAGATCGTGGACGTCAAGAAAGACATCGCTCGCGTAATGACGATTCTTCAAGAGAAGAATGCGTAAGTTAAGGAAGGAGAAAAGTCATGAGTGAAGCAGCAGAGCGCAACCTCAGAAAGACCCGTCAGGGCGTCGTCGTCAGCGATAAGATGGACAAGACCCGCGTGGTCGCTATCCTTGACAACGTGAAGCACCCTGTCTATGGCAAGGTCGTCAAGCGTACCGTCAAGATCCATGTCCGCGACGAGAAGAACGAGACCTGCATCGGCGATAAGGTAAGCGTTATGGAAACAAGACCTCTCTCCAAGACTGTGAGATGGCGTCTTGTCGAGATAGTCGAAAAGGCAAAATAATTAGGCTTATAAATAAGTAGGCACGTCGTTGCGTGCCGAAGCAAGGAGGATAAGCACAGTGATACAGCAACAGACACTTATGAAGGTTGCCGATAACACCGGTGCAAAGGAGCTCATGTGCATCCGAGTCATCGGCGGCACTGCTCGCAGATACGCCAACATCGGCGATATCGTGATTTGCGCTGTTAAAAAAGCAACGCCCGGCGGCGTTGTCAAGAAGGGCGAGGTCGTCAAGGCTGTCGTTGTGAGAAGCGTCAAGGGTCTGAGAAGAGCCGACGGTTCCTACATCAAGTTTGACGAGAACGCCGCGGTAATCATCAAGGACGATAAGACCCCGAAGGGAACCCGTATTTTTGGCCCGGTGGCAAGAGAGCTTCGCGAAGGCGACTACCTGAAGATCCTCTCCCTCGCTCCCGAAGTATTATAATAGGAGGTATCTTAAAATGAATAAACAGGTTCACGTTAAGAAAGACGATACCGTTATTGTAATTTCCGGCGACGACAAGGGCAAGAAGGGCAAGGTCCTCGAGGTCTCCCCGAAGGAAGGCAAGGTAATCGTTCAGGGAATCAACATCGTGACGAAGCACGCAAAGCCGCGCCGTCAGGGCGAGCAGGGCGGAATCGTCAAGGTTGAGGGCGCTATGTACGCCGACAAGGTTCAGCTCTACTGCGCAAAGTGCGGCAAGGGCGTCCGTGCCAAGACCAAGATGGACGGCGACAAGAAAGTCCGCGTTTGCGCAAAATGCGGCGAAAATCTGTGAGTGGAGGAGAAATAGATCATGGCAAGACTGAAAGATTTATACAAGAATGACGTTGCTCCCGCGCTCATGAAGAAGTTCGCTTACAAGAGCCCGATGCAGATCCCGAAGCTCGACAAGATCGTGGTCAACGTCGGTACCGGCGACGCCAAGGACAACGCGAAGGTCATCGACACCGTTATCTCCGAGATCACTATGATCACCGGACAGAAGGCGGTTCCGACCTACGCAAAGAAGTCGGTCGCTAACTTCAAGCTCCGTCAGGGCATGAAGATCGGCGTGAAGGTAACTCTTCGCGGCGACAGAATGTATGAGTTCATGGACAGACTCTTCAACTTCTCTCTCCCGAGAGTCCGTGACTTCAAGGGTATCAACCCGAACGCTTTCGACGGCCGCGGCAACTATTCGCTCGGTCTGAAGGAGCAGCTGATCTTCCCGGAAATCGAGTACGATAAGATCGAGAAGATCCGTGGTATGGACATCGCGTTCGTAACCACCGCCAACACCGATGAGGAAGCAAGAGAGCTGCTCACTCTGATGGGCGCTCCCTTCGCAAAGTAAGGAGAAGACAAATGGCAAAGAAATCAATGATTCTGAAGCAGCAGAAGCCGCAGAAATTCTCCACCCGTGAATACAACCGCTGCAAGATCTGCGGTCGTCCGCACGCGTACCTCAGAAAGTACGGAATCTGCCGTATCTGCTTCCGTGAGCTCGCATACAAGGGCGAGATCCCGGGTGTCAGGAAGGCTTCCTGGTAATTCGTCGGTAAAGCCGGCTGATTACAGGCGACGTGAGATCGCCTGAATAAAAAATCGCTCCAATCTTACCGGAAGGAAGAAGCAGATATCGCTCCGGCGGCATCTGCTGTCTTAACCACCGGTTGCAGGCCGGGTGACACCGGCAGCAAGGGTTATAGCGTACTTGCATAAAGGAGGATAAAACAATGCAAATCTCTGACGTTATCGCGGATATGCTCACAAGAATCCGCAACGCAAACGACGCCAAGCATCAGACCGTCGACGTTCCGGCTTCCAACATGAAGAAGTCGATCGCCGATATACTCGTGAACGAGGGCTACATCAAGTCCTATCAGGTCATTGAGGACGGCAAGCAGGGCGTTATCCGTATCACCCTGAAGTATGGCCAGAACAAGTCCAAGGTCATCAAGGGTCTTCGCCGTGTTTCCAAGCCCGGTCTCCGCATCTACTCGAACTGCGAGGATATGCCGAAGGTCATGAACGGACTCGGAATCGCAATCATCTCTACCTCCAAGGGCATCATGACCGACAAGGCGGCTCGCGCCAACAATGTCGGCGGTGAAGTTCTCGCCTTTGTATGGTAATCGGCAGGAGGAGAATATAATGTCTAGAATAGGAAGAAAGCCGATCGCCATTCCCGCAGGTGTCGATGTCACCATCGCGGACGGAAACGTTGTCACCGTCAAGGGACCGAAGGGTACCCTCACCGAGACCTTCAACGGCCGTATGACCATCACGAAGGAAGGCAACGAGATTCACGTCACCCGTCCCACCGACGAGAAGGAAGATCGCGCGATTCACGGACTCACCCGTACTCTTATCCACAATATGGTCGAGGGCGTAACGAACGGCTTCTCCAAGAAGCTCGAGATCAACGGTGTCGGTTATCGTGCCCAGAAGGCAGGAAAGACCCTCACTCTCAACCTCGGTTATTCGCACGTTATCACCTTCGACGAGTTCGACGACATCAAGTTTGATGTTCCGTCGCAGACCGAGATCATCGTTTCGGGCATCAACAAGCAGACTGTCGGTCAGATTGCCGCTCAGATCCGCGAGAAGAGACCGCCTGAGCCCTACCTCGGAAAAGGTATCAGATACACTGGCGAGCATATTCGCCGCAAGGCCGGTAAGACCGGTAAGTAATGAAAGGAGTGGACTTGCATGGTATCGAGAAAGGACAGTAATATACAGCGCCTTAAGAGACACAAGAGAGTCAGAGCCAAGATTTCCGGCACTGAAGCTCGTCCGCGTCTCTGCGTATATCGTTCGCTCAACAACATCTCGGCTCAGGTTATCGATGATGTTAAGGGCGTGACTCTTGCAGCCGCTACCTCCCAGGAAAAGTCTTTCGGCGGTAATGGCGGAAACAAGGAAGCCGCAAAGCAGGTCGGCAAGCTGATTGCCGAGCGCGCAGCGGCAAAGGGTATCACCGAGGTCGTCTTCGACCGCGGCGGATACGTTTACCACGGTCGTGTATTGGAGCTTGCGGAAGGCGCAAGAGAAGGCGGACTCAAGTTCTGAGTCCGGCAAAACCGAAGCGAGGGACATTTATTGTCTTTCGCTCTGGTTAAGACCAGTTTATACACGGTTTGAATGAATTTTCATCCAAATTTAATAACAGAGAGGAAAACAGGTTATAATCGACAGAGATTATTATAAAAACCTGTGTGGCAAACAAAAATGGCAAAACAGAATTTTGATCCGGCAACTCTCGATCTTCAGGAAACCGCCGTTGCGATAAAGCGCGTTTCGAAGACCGTCAAGGGCGGCCGCGTCATGAGATTCACCGCGCTGATGGTCGTCGGCGACGGCAACGGTCACGTAGGCTACGGCCTCGGTAAGGCTGCCGAAGTTCCGGACGCTATCCGCAAGGGTATCGAGGACGCAAAGAAGAACATGATCGAGGTTTCCCTCAAGGGCAGCACCATCCCGCACGAAGTGCTCGGCATCTACGGCGCAGGTAAGGTCCTTCTGAAGCCGGCTGCTCCCGGTACCGGTGTCATCGCCGGCGGCGCAGTCCGTGCGGTCGTTGAGAAGGCGGGCATTGGCAACATCAGAACCAAGTGCCTCCGTTCCAACAACCCGGTCAACGTCATCAAAGCTACGTTCGAGGGTCTGAAGTCGCTCCGCACCGCTGAAGAGGTCGCGGCTATGCGCGGAATCAGCGTCGAGAACGTCACGAAATAAGGAGGCTTTATAAGATGGCAAACGCAAAGATCACACTTGTAAAGAGCCTTATCGGAGCAAAGCCCAATCAGAAGGCTACCGCGGCTTCCCTCGGCCTCAAGAAGGTCGGCGACGTCGCAATTCATGCCGATAATGAAGTTCTCGGCGGCAAGGTTAAGGTTATTTCTCACCTTGTAAAGAAGGAAGAGGCGTAAGCCCCAAAGGCTTCGCGAGTCTTAAATTCAAAAGCAACTTAAATTTCTATATAAGGAGGAAAAACCAATGAAGCTCCATGAACTTTCGCCCGCAGCAGGCTCGGTAACTCCGGCTTGGCGCAAGGGCAGAGGCACCGGCTCCGGCAACGGCAAGACCGCCGGTAAGGGTCATAAGGGTCAGAACGCTCGCTCCGGCGGCGGTGTAAGACCCGGTTTCGAGGGCGGTCAGATCCCGCTTTACAGAAAACTTCCGAAGAGAGGCTTCCATAACAAGTTCGCAAAGAACTATGCTATCGTGAACGTTTCGGCGCTTAACGTCTTCGAAGACGGCGCGACCGTTAACCTCGCAGCTCTTATGGAAAAGGGCATTATTCGTAACGCGTATGATGGACTCAAAGTGTTAGGCAACGGAGAAATCGCAAAGAAGCTTACCGTTGAAGCATCGGTCTTTTCAGCAACTGCGAAAGAAAAGATAGAAGCAGCGGGCGGAAAGACCGAGGTGATCTAAGTTGTTCAAAACACTTAGAAACGCTTTCTCGCTTCCCGAGCTTCGCAAGAAGATTCTCTATGTCATCTTCATCATCGTTCTGTATCGTATAGGCGCGGCAATACCGATCCCGTACATCAACGCTTCGATGATGGATACGATAAAGGGTCTCGGAAACGGTTCCATCCTTCAGTACATGAGTATACTGTCGGGTACCGCGTTCTCCCGTGCGACACTGTTCGCACTCTCCATCTCCCCGTATATCAACGCGTCGATCATCATCCAGCTCCTCTGCACCGCCATTCCCGCACTCGAGAATATGGCGAAGGAAGAGGACGGCAGGAACAAGATCACGCAGATCACCCGTTATGTGACCGTCGGTCTCGCGCTTATCACGGCTTACGGTTACTACATGATGCTCCGTAATTACGGTCTTATTATCAATAAGAGCGTATTCTCGGCTATCGTTATCATCGCTTGCTACACCGCAGGCTCCTGCCTTATCATGTGGCTCGGCGAGAAGATCAACGAGAATGGCATCGGAAACGGTATTTCAATCATCCTTTTCGTCAACATTGTATCCTCGATACCTTCTGTTTTCGGTATGCTTATCAGCTACTTCAAGAACGGCATCGGCGGAATCATCACCGCAATCGTCACTATCATCATCGCGGTCTTCATGGTTGTGTTCATCATATTCATGACCAACTCTGAAAGACGTCTGCCGATCCAGTACGCTAAGCGCGTCGTCGGCAGAAAGATGTACGGCGGTCAGAGCTCCACTCTCCCGCTGAAGCTGAACATGGCCGGCGTCATGCCGATCATCTTCGCGAACTCCATTCTGGCGCTTCCGAGCACCATCGCGATGTTCTTCCCGACTCCTAAAGAGGGCACCTTCTGGTATGGTTTCCAGAGCCTGTTCTCCTATACGTCGTGGCTGTACGCCGTGGTGTTCATGGTGCTGATAGTCTTCTTCTCCTACTTCTACATCGCGATCTCGTTCAACCCGATCGAGGTGTCAAACAACCTGAAGAAGAACGGCGGCTTCATCCCCGGAATCCGCCCCGGCAAGCCGACTGCCGATTACATCACGAAGGTCCTCAATAAGGTAACTCTTATGGGCGCATTCTTCCTCGGTGTCATCGCGGTTCTTCCGCTTGCCGCAAATATCATCTCGGGCAACAGAATCTCCGGCATCGCTTTCGCGGGCACTTCGATCATAATCGTGGTCGGCGTCGCGCTCGAGACCGCTCGTGAGATCGAGGCTCAGATGACCATGCGTCACTACAAGGGCTTCCTTGAATAAGATCGATTACTTCCGCTTCGGTGAGACCGGTAACCCGGCTTCACCGTCCGGGAGACCGATCGCAACTTAAAACATGGAGAATTGATTAATGAACATGATTTTCCTTGGCGCACCCGGCGCCGGCAAAGGCACTCAGGCTGAGATCGTTTCCGAAAAGTACTCGATCCCCGCTGTTTCCACGGGCGCGATCATCCGAGAAGCAATCAAGAATCAGACCGAAATGGGCAAGGCTGCAAGGGAGTACACCGAAAAAGGCGCGCTCGTCCCGGACGAGGTCGTCATCGGGATCATCAAGGACCGTCTCGCGGCGGATGACTGCAAGAACGGCTTCATCCTTGACGGTTTCCCCCGCACCGTTCCTCAGGCGGAAGCGCTTGATAAGATGGGCGTGAACATCGACCTTGTCATCGACATTGAAGTTCCGGACGAAAAGATAATCGAGAGAATGACCGGCAGACGCGTCTGCGCTAAGTGCGGTGCTTCCTATCACACGGTTTACAACCCGTCGAAGGATTCGAAGAACTGCGACAAGTGCGGCGAGGAGCTGACCATCCGCAAGGATGACGCTCCGGAGGTCGTCAAGTCCCGTCTCGCAACCTACCACGAACAGACAGAGCCGCTCAAGGAGTACTACTCGAAGACCGGCAAGCTCGCGGTGGTGGTCGGACAGGAAGAGGTCGCCGATACTACGGCGCTCACTCTCGGTCTCATCGAAGAGAAAAAAGGCAGTAAATAATGATATCGGTTAAAAACTCTGATCAGATAAAACTGATGAAGGAGGCCGGCAGGATCACCGGTGAGTCGATTCTGCTCGCGGCCGAGGCCATCCGCCCCGGCGTTACCACGAAGCAGCTCGATACCATCATCAGACGGCATATCGAGAGTCAGGGCGCAAAGCCCTCCTTCCTCGGTTACGGCGGATTCCCCGGAAGCGCCTGCATCAGTATCAACGATCAGGTGATTCACGGTATCCCCGGTCCCCGCGTCATCGACGAGGGAGACATTGTCAAGATCGACGTCGGAGCTTTCTATAAGGGCTTCCACGGCGACAGCGCGAACACTTTCCCCTGCGGAAGGATAAGCGCCGAGGCACAGCGCCTCATTGACGTAACGAAAGAGAGCTTCTGGAAGGGCATCGCCGAGGCGAAGCCAGGAAACCGTGTCGGCGATATAGGTCACGCGGTTCAGTCCTATGTTGAGGAGAACGGCTTCTCCGTTGTCAGACGCTATGTCGGACACGGAGTCGGCGAGGAGCTTCACATGGAGCCGGATGTTCCGAATTTCGGTACGAAGGGACGCGGAGTACGGCTTTACGCCGGAATGACCATCGCGGTCGAGCCTATGGTTAACATCGGTGGACCGGATGTCAGAGAGCTTCGCGACAAGTGGACGGTGGTCACTGAGGACGGGACGCTGTCGGCTCACTACGAGCATTCGATAGCGATCACGAACGACGGACCTATCGTTCTGACAAAAGTCGATTGAACAGGAGGGATTATTCTGCCGAAGGACGACGTTGTAGAATTCGAGGGTACGGTAATTGAGGCACTGCCTAACGCCGTATTCAAGGTGGAGCTGTCCAATGGGCATATCATCACTGCCCACATATCCGGTAAGCTCCGTATGAACTATATCAAGATCCTCCCCGGAGACAAGGTCACGGTTGAAGTCAGCGTGTATGACCTTACGAAGGGCAGGATAACCTGGAGAGCGAAGTAATCTCCGGGGCCGTATACGAAATCACGTATTGTGAGAAAGGCATGGTGAACACAATGAAAGTGAAACCGTCCGTTAAGAAGATCTGCGAGAAATGCAAGATCATCAAGAGAAAAGGTCACGTTATGGTCATCTGCGAAAACCCGAAGCACAAGCAGAGACAGGGCTGAGTTTTCAGCACGACAACCACAACCAACTAACTAAAAGGGGTGAATTAACGAATGGCACGTATTGCCGGTGTTGATATTCCAAACAACAAGAGAGTTGAAATCGCTCTCACCTACATTTACGGTATCGGACTCAAGAGCTCGAAGGACATTCTGAAGATTACCGGGATCGATCCCGATAAGAGAGCGAAGGATCTCACCGAGGAAGAGACCGCGAAGCTCAGAGAAGAGATCGAAAAGAACTACCACGTTGAAGGTGACCTCCGCCGTGACGTCGCTCTCAACATCAAGCGCATGATCGAGATCAACTGCTACCGCGGAATCAGACACAGAAAGGGTCTGCCCGTAAGAGGCCAGAGGACCAAGACCAACGCGCGCACCAGAAAGGGTCCCGCAAAGACCATCGCGAATAAGAAGAAGTAAGGAGTGACTAAAGATGGCTAAAGTACAGGCTGCTGCAGCTAAAAAGGTAGTCAAGAAACGCCGTGAGCGCAAGAACATCGAAAAGGGTTCGGCTCATATCCGCGCTACCTTCAACAATACGATCGTTACCATTACCGACGTAGCAGGAAATGCCGTGTCGTGGGCTTCCGCCGGAGAGCTTGGTTTCAAGGGCTCCAGAAAATCCACTCCTTACGCGGCTCAGATGGCTGCTGAAACGGCTGCCAAGGCTGCTATGGATCACGGTATGAAGACTGTTGAGGTTTTCGTCAAGGGTCCCGGCGCAGGACGCGAATCCGCAATCCGCGCGCTTCAGGCGACCGGTCTTGACATCAGCCTCATCAAGGACGTGACGCCGATACCTCACAACGGCTGCCGTCCGCCTAAACGCCGCCGCGTTTAACTCTGACAGGAGGATAAAAGAATCATGGCTAAAAACAACCAGCCTATCGCAAAGCGCTGCAAGACTCTCGGAATCTCTCCGGCAGTCATGGGTTACGACAAGAAGAACACCACCCGCAACAGCGCGGCTAAGCCCCGTAAGAAGGGTGAGTACGCAACTCAGCTTCAGGAGAAGCAGAAGGCAAAGTTCATCTACGGCGTCATGGAGAAGCAGTTCCACAACTACTATCTCAAGGCCGAGAAGATGGCCGGCAAGACCGGTGAGAACCTTCTCTCGCTTCTTGAGCGCCGCCTCGACAACGTCGTCTTCCGTATGGGACTCGCAAAGACCCGCCGCGAAGCACGTCTTCTCGTGAGCCACGCTCATTACACCGTCAACGGCAAGAAGTGCAACATTCCGTCCTACCTCGTTTCGGTCGGCGACGTTATCGCAGTCAGCGAGAACAGCCGCGGATCCGAGAAGTTCAAGGGTCTCATCGAGGGCATGGATTCGGTTATCGCACCGAAGTGGCTTGAGCTTGACAAGGCGAATGGCGCAGCGAAGGTCACCGCGCTCCCTGTGCGCGACGACATCGACTTCCCGTTCGAAGAGCAGCTCATCGTCGAATTGTATTCCAAGTAATAACAGCCTCCTATATACCCAGTACACAAAGGCTGTGTTTATAATCAAAGGAGGGTTATTGAATGATAGAAATAGAGAAGCCCAATATTGCGACCGTTAATCTGAGCGAAGACGGCAAGAGCGGTAAGTTCATTATCGAGCCTCTGGAGCGCGGATACGGAATAACTCTCGGAAATTCGCTGAGAAGAGTACTTTTAAGCTCACTTCCGGGCGTTGCGGTGGTAAGCATCAAGATCGACGGCGTTCTGCACGAGATATCCACGATCCCGGGTGTCAAGGAAGACGTCACCGAGATCGTCCTCAATGTCAAGGGCATAACGGCTAAGCTGCATACCAGCGGACCCAAGACGGTTACTATCGACGTCAACGGACAGGCGAACGTTACCGCGGGCGATATCAAGCAGGATGCGGACATCGAAATCCTCAACCCTGAGCATCATATCGCGACAGTCAGCGAGGGAACCCGCTTCTACATGGAGCTGACCTTCGATCACGGCAGAGGATATGTCTCTCAGGAGAAGAACAAGCAGAATAACCCCTCTGTGATCGGACTGATCTATACCGATTCGATATACACGCCCGTATACAATGTGAACTATACGGTCGAGAATACCCGCGTCGGAAGCAACACCGATTACGACAAGCTTACGCTTGAGGTATTGACTAACGGTACAATTTCGGCTAAGGAAGCTATCTCACTTGGCGCCAAGATACTCAACGAGCATCTCAACCTCTTTGTCGATCTTTCGGATGAGGCAAAGAAGGCGGAAATCATGGTTGAGCGCGAAGAGACAATCAAGGAAAAAGTTCTTGAGATGACCATTGAGGAGCTTGACATGTCGGTCAGAAGCTTCAACTGCTTGAAGCGCGCCGGCATCGATACGGTTGAAGATCTTACCAACCGCACCGAGGAGGACATGATAAAGGTCCGCAACCTCGGAAAGAAATCGCTCGAAGAGGTAATTCAGAAGTTACACTCTCTCGGCCTTGATCTGAAGAAGGAAGAGGAATAATTCCGATAAGGCGATGGTCGGCGACGATGTCGTCTGACCGCGCCCGGAATCGTTTGCTCGCCCGACATACTTTACTGATCCACAAAAGGAGGGAATTCCAATGCCCGGAACCAGAAAGCTCGGCAGAACCACCGCGCACAGAAAAGCAATGCTCAGAGGCATGGTGACTTATCTGCTTGAGAACGGTTGTATAGAGACCACCCTTACACGTGCTAAGGAGGTCCGCAGCCTCGCAGAGAAGATGATCACTCTCGGCAAGGAAAATACACTCGCATCCCGCCGCGAGGCTCTTGCCTTCATCACGAAGGAAGACGTCGTAAAGAAGCTGTTTGACGTGATCGCTCCCGATTACGCAGACATAAACGGCGGTTACACCCAGATATACAAGCTCGGTCCGCGCCGCGGCGACGCAGCTGAGATGGCTCTCATCAAGCTGACCAAGTTTGACAATATCAAGAAGCCGGAAGAAAAGTCCGCTAAGAAGGCAGACAAGGCGCCGGCAGCGGCTGACGCTGAATAAGCGAAAGCTCACCGAGATGACCGTTCTATGAGTTATCATTGATCGGATCGCTTGAAAAAACATACCCGTTGTCCCAAAAGACCGGAGCCGCAAGGCGCAGGTCTCCGGACGGCGGGTTTTGTTTTTATCATTCAAGGTGGAAGATTCCGGAGGTTTCCGCGTCTTTATAAGTGAAGGGGTGAGAGGACTTTATGAAACGTGTTCTGATACTCTGTATGACGGTCGTTTTCATGCTCACCGTGTCGTGCGGCAACAGAAAGACGCTGTCTGTGCGGGACGAATATTTCTTCAGAAACGCGGAGGGGTTTCCGCTCGGAGAAGTCGATACCGGCTGCCCTTATAAAGTGAATTACCGCTCCGGAGCTGTCACGCCTGTCTGCGTCGATCCGCTCTGCGGGCATGACGATGGCGGATGTCCGTTCTATGAGGCGGAGCAGTGCGTGCCGTCCGGGAACACGATGTTCTTCATCCGCGGGGAGATGTCTGTCGACAAAAATACAGGGGAGCGCTCCGGGAAGGTCGCGCTCTGCGCGTATGATATGCTGAACGGAGACACGAAGGAAATCGGAGCGTTTGAGGACGCGCTGTCAATCATCGCGGCGGCGGAGGGCAGAGTGTATTTCTACAGGCTCATTCCGGATGGCGACGGAGTTTCCGCGAAATATCATTTCTATTATGCCGACGGTAGGAAAATACGCGAGATGCCGATGAAAGATGAATACTGTTCCAATGACACCGGATCCTCTGATCTTCCGGAGATCTTCGCGGTCGACGGTGAAAGGATATACTGGTACGGCGCGGCGGAGGACGGGATGGCTTTCTGGTCGACAGACCTTGACGGGAAAGACAGGCGCGAGCTTGATATAACGGTTCCGCAGGCTATGAACGGGCAGTTTTCGGACGGTTATTCATATTACACGATAAAGCGTCCGTCGGAAGCAAACGACGCTTATGGGCGGCTGTTGTCGCAGAATACAAACGAGCTCTGGCGGGTCAGAATCGACGGCGGAGAACCGGAAAAGCTCTCGGATAATATCGCGCAGTTCATCGTTTCCGGCGGGAAGATTTATTATACCGTCGCGGAAAAAGAGCCGGAGACTATCATGGTTCACGGCGACACGTATTACGATCTCTGCGGCGGGAAGATATACCGCATGAACACCGACGGAAGCGGTGCTGAGCTTATCGCTGACACGGAATTTGATTTCGCGTACCTTTACGGTGTATTCGGCGGTGTGCTTGACGACGGGGAGGAGACGTATATCGCTCTGATGTTCAGCGGATTTATCGAAAACGATTACTACGAAGAAGGATATGATTACAATGTCTCGCCGGATACGCTTATATATGAGGTCTCCGGCGGCAGAACCGTGAAGTGTGTAATGCCGGACAGGAGGTGAACGCCATGGAGGACAGCGGCATAATCGCGCTGTTCTGGAAGCGTGACGAAAGGGCTATCAGCGAATTCGAGAACAAATATAAGAAGCTCTGCCACACGGTGGCGTATGGCATCACCGGCAATCACGGGAGCGCGGAGGAATGCGTGAGCGACACGTCACTCCGGATGTGGAACAGCATCCCGCCGGAAAAGCCGGTCTCACTTAAGGCTTACGCCGTGAAGATCGTTCGGAACCTCGCGATAAGCGTCTTCCGCGCGGAGCACGCTGTGAAGCGCTCGGCTGTCATGGTTGAGCTTGAGGAATGCGAGAGCGAGACCGCGGTCATCGACGAAGGCGGGGAGCTTAAGGAGATACTGGACGATTTCCTTGAGACGCTCGACAGAACGTCAGCCAGAGTGTTTCTTCGGCGCTATCTGTTCTCCGAGCAGGTGAAAAAGATCGCCGCGGATCTCGGAATGAGCGAGAACAAGGTGTCGAAAATACTCATGAAGACAAGAAAAAACCTGAGAGAGTACCTCGCGGAAAGGGGGATCAGCGTATGAGCAGGCGAAGGATAACGGCGGACGATATCATAGTGTCGCTCGGAAATATCGACGAAAAATGGTACGACGCGGCGCTCGACATGACGCCGGTCAGGCAGACTGAGCAAAAGCGTTTTGTCGGGTATGAGATGACAAAGCTGCTCGGCAAGAAGTTCTTCTGGGCGTTCGTTCTGGTGCTTCTCATCGCCAACACACTGACCGCGTGGTATACGGCGGGCAGGACGCCGGCGGCGGAGGAGCCTTCGGACACGATATCAGCCTTCTTTGAGGCGTATTTTGAAGAGCCGGAGAAGATGGACGCGTATTATGAGGAAATACAGCGCTTCAACGCTGAGCAGGACCGCCTTGTCATTGAGGCGTTGCACAGGGGAGAGCTCGATTTTGAGCCGGAGACACTCCCGAGTGTCTGGTCGGACGATGAGAATTACAGCGACCGCAGGCTGTTCGATAAGCTCTACAGCGCGTTGAACGCCGCGGCGGATTACCCGGACGTCATGCGGCAGGTCATAGAGCGCGCGGAGTCAAACCTCAATGAGTTCGTCATGATGGGCATACCGGAGGACTCCTTCACCTATCGCTACCAGACAAAGGTGATACGGCTCTACGAGTCGGTCCGCGACAACGTGCGCATCGGCGTCGAGTATACGCGCGGATGGGGCGAGTATTTCGATTATGATATCGTCAATATCTATATCTTCTTCCTCGTCCTGATGCTCGGCAGTCTTGTCTTCGCGGAGGAGAAGCAGGTCGGGTTTCTTCCGGTTCTGCGCGTTTCGAAGAACGGGCGCGGGCGGACGGCGGCGGCTAAGATACTGACTTCACTCATTCTGACATGGGTATTGACGCTCGTGTTCACCGCGACGACCTTCGCCGTGTACGGACTGCGGCTCGGGTATTCATCGCCGTACAACGCCTTGCAGGCGCTCTCAGAGTTCACTCTGTCGCCGTATCAGCTGACGATCGGCGGATATTTCGCGGTAAGCGTCGGAGTGAAGCTCATCGTGTTCTCGGTATTCGTGCTTATTGTGATGGCGCTCTCGACGCTGTTCTATAACTATATTCTCATCTATATTTCGGGTCTCGGGATATTCGGGCTCAGCTTCTTACTTTACACGCTGAAGTATATCGACCCGTCGAATCCGCTGAAGAACCTGAATTTCGTCGCCGTCGCGGCGGTCGACCCGCTGTTCTCGAGATACCGCGCCGTCAGCTTCTTCGGGAACGTCCTCGGGTACGTGCCTTGTATGCTGACTGTGTATATGATAATTGCCGCTGCTGCCGTGGGAATCACCGTGCTCTTCTTTGTCAGGTCGGCGGCGGAGATCAGACCGGTTTTCATCGACTTTGCGGTGTCGTCTGTCATGACGGCGCTCACGGGAGTCAGGGCAAGGATCAGGAGCGCGTTCCGGAACGGAAGGCGCAGGGGGCGCGTCTACTCGATGTCGCTCTTCGCCGCGGAGAGCTACAAGACGCTCATTTCATCGCGGTTTATTATCGTCGCGGTTCTTCTCCTGATAGTCAAGTGCTCGTATTCGCTGAATGTCAACGCCGCGCCGAGGAGCTACTCCGACACGGTATACAAGGAGTACATGACGACGCTCGAGGGACCGCTCACCGACGAGAAGCTCGACTGGCTTGAAGATGAGCGCGGAAAGATAAACGACATTCTCGGAAAACAGAAACAGATGCAGCTGGCGTATGTGAACGACGAGATATCGTTTGACGACTACAGGGATTATCTCGACGATTACAATTACGCGTTCTCGCGCTCGGAGCTTTTAAGCGTTATCGAGGATCACGCGGCGTACCTTGAGATGAAGAAGGAAAGCGGCGTCGACGCGTGGTTCATGTACGACACTGGCTGGAAGAAGCTCTATTCGGGGGACGCGGATCTGTTTCTCTACACCTGCATTTTGCTGCTTCTCACCGGATCGTTCGCGTCCGAGTATATCTCCCGCTCGTCGTCCGGAGGGTTCGCCGCGATACTCCGTGCCACTAAGAACGGGCGGAAGAAGACGTTTTACGCGAAGCTCATCTCGGCGGTCACGGTGTCCGGTGTGATCGCGGTACTGTTCGGCGCGGTCGACGTCGCGGTGATATTCCGGAACTTCGATATGCCGTCCGCGGCGGCTCCGCTTGCCTCTGTGCGGATGTTTTCGGCGGTCGGCGGGGGGATCAGCGTCGGGGGGTATCTCGCGCTGTTCCTGACGCTGAGGCTTGCCGGGGCGCTCATCATGTCGGTGCTCGTCTGTGCGCTGTCGGAGCTGCTTTGCAGGTATATACCGGTGCTCGGCACCTGTGTCATTCTGACGCTGCTTCCGGCGCTGTTCGCTTACTTCGGGCTTCCGGCGGCGGATAAGGTGAACTTTCTCACGCTGCTCGCGGGGACGCCGCTGTATCTTGAATCGGTAAGCGCGTCGCTGTTCGGCTGCGGGTGGGCGATGATGGCGGTCTGGATAGGCGCGGCGGCGGTCATAGTGCTGGCTCTGCTCGCGCCGGCTAAGAAAATGTTTGTCAAAGGCTGATTAATGGAGGAATGATTCATGAAGAAAATTATCGCTCTGGCACTTACTCTTACGCTCGCTCTTCTTTTCTCGTGCGGTAAAAAGGACGCTGAATCGCCATACAAGGACTATCTGCTGTTCGTCGGGAAGGATCAGGGCGCGAGCACCATCATGAAGCTGAACGTTCACAGCGGCAGTATCTCGCCGCTCTGTCAGGATCCGCTCTGCCGCCACACGCAGGACAGCGGCTGTCACTTCTTCGGCTTGGCTTCCGGTAGATCAATATATCAGTATGATGGAAAACTGTATTTCTGGCGCAGCTACCCGGGAGATATCGGTGTCGTGCATTGCATCATCAGGTACGACCCGGAAGAGCAGAGCGAGAAGTCGCTGTATGAGTTCGCGGGCGGCGGCAGAATGGGCTTCAGCCTCGGTTATTTCTGGCGCAGCTACGAGGACGAGAACGGCGATAAGATCAGCCTGCGGGTAGATCTCGCCGCAGAAAAGCTCGAAACGCTCGACGAAAATTATCAAAGACCGATCGGGCAGTACGGAAAGCAGTATTTTTATCCGATATATGACCTTGGCGGGCAGTATGGTGAATACCTCACGCACGGCTTCGCGCTCGGTGATTCTGATGGCAATATTTCAAAAAAATACGCGGAAGACAAGATAATTCAGCTCGTCTGCACAGACAAGATTGAAGACGACGTTGTCCTGTTCTACTGTCCGAAGCAGGGGGACGACGGCAGGTATGACCTCGAAGACCAGACCCTCTGGGCGTGCGACCTTAAAACCGGGGAGGAATGGCTCGTCAACGACAACATCGGCGACGTGTACTTCCTGCGCGACGGCGACATCATTTATTTTGCGAACTGGATAGACGATCCTCCCGTTGTCGGCTTTGACAGGAACGACAACAAGGAAAGATACAACAGAACCGGAGGAAAGATCTGGCGGCAGAATATCCGGACGGGCGAAGAGACGCTGTACCTTGAAACCGGACACTGTCTGAGCGCGATGGATATCCCCTCGGTCGACGGAAAACTTCTCTTCGAGTACACCGACACGGATTACGATGATTACAACGAAATTGACAATAAGCATGTTGGAATATGGTACGATTACAAGGAAACGCGCGGCTGGGTGATAATCGACCCGGCGGACGGGAGCTTCATCGACGTTGTGAATACGGCGGATATCTACTCGCGGCGGTGATATGAAAAAACGGAGGGTATTGTCCATGAAGTCAGTTATGAATGTGGTTAATCTCATCGCGGTTATATGTTCCGCGCTGCTAGTGATATCCTGCGATGACAGCGGACTCCATTATATCGAGAGAGACAGGGAAAAAGAAACTGGCAACGCGGAGTTCAGTTACACAGAAAACTCCGACGAACCGGTTTCCTTCGGCACACAGACGATCGGGACGGTGAAATACTACGACGGTTATGTTTATATCGTAAGCGATACTCTCTATCGCGTCAACATCTCTACAGGGAACGTAACGACCGTCTGCCAGGATCCGATCTGTGTTCACGACAGCGAGAACTGCCCGCTTTACGGGATCGGCGGTTCATCCATATATTATCTGAGCGATGACGGCAGCGTCTGTTTCCCGGGCTCGCGGGGATTCGTGCGGTATGACGCCGCGAAGATGAAAACGGTGCTGCTCGACGACTACGACGGCGCGACATTCCGGTCGTTCGGCCCCGAGATATACTGCGGTGATTACTGTATATACGATGGCTTCGAGTATGACGCCGAAAAGGATGAAGCCACATACGGCGTCAGACGCGCTGACCTCAAAAACGGCGGAAGTTCATTTTTCGGAGGAACGACCGGTGCTGACGGGAAATATGTGACTCTTACGGCTCAGCCGTGGTTCAATATCGGAGACAGACTCTATTTTGAGGATGGAGAGAATTTCTTCTCGCTTGACAAGGAAGGCGGAGACCGTAGGGATTTGTTCGCCAAAAAGAGCGGAGGCCGTATATTCACGGATGGGGAATTTATATACTATCAGGAAACCGATGATTTCACAAACATCTGGCGCCGCGGACTTGAAGGCGGTGAGGCGGAGATTGTCGTCCGGGATTTTTACAGTCCGGGCACGTATATGCTCACTGACGAGTACATCTATTACATGAAGCCGGACGGAGACGATGTTGTTCTCGGAAAAGCTGATATCCGCGGTTACGCGTCGTCTGAAGTCGAGATAACTCCGCTCGTCATCTGCCGGAGCCGCCACGACGGAAGCGGCGAGGAACGCCTCGCTTTGGTGACAGACATCGAAAAAGGTCTTTCCCCGCTCGGATGGATAGTCGTCGGAAATTATTTTTACTGCGAGTACTCGTACTGGGAAGACGCGGACGGCGACGGAATATTCACCGACGGCGACAACAAATACTCGACGATGATTACATCCGGCGGCGCGGTATGCAGGCTCATGCGTGTCGATCTCACGACCGGGGACATATATATATTCAGTATCACAGGCTGAAAAGGAGGTATCACAATGCGCCTGTCAATAAAGAACATCACGAAGCGTTATGGCGACAACCTCGCGCTCGACAATTTCACCGCGGAGTTCGAGCCGGGTATATACGCTCTGCTCGGTCCGAACGGTTCGGGCAAATCCACTCTCATGAACATCATCACCGACAACCTTAAAGCTGACTCCGGGCAGATAACCTGCGACGGTGAGGACACCCTCGCGATGGGCGAGCGTTTCCGCGAGAAGATCGGCTTCATGCCGCAGTATCCGGGGCTGTACCCGAACTTCACGGTCGAGCGCTTCATGTGGTACATGGCGGCGCTCAAGGGTCTGACGAAGGAGCAGGCGAAGCGCGAGATACCTCCGATTCTCGCCGCCGTCGAGCTTGACGACATTCCCGGACGGCGCATCGGAGCGCTTTCCGGCGGAATGAAGCAGCGCTTGACTCTCGCTCAGGCGGTTCTCGGAGACAGCAGGAGGGGGCTCCCGGAGCTCCTCATACTCGACGAGCCTACCGCCGGTCTTGACCCGAAGCAGAGAATAACAATACGCAATTATATCTCGAAGATCGCGTTCAACAAGACTGTGATAATCGCGACTCACGTAGTGTCTGACATCGAGTTCATAGCGAAAGACATAATCATGCTGAAGAAGGGCGTTATAGTCGAAAACGCGCCTCCGCATGAGCTGACGAAAAAGATAGAAGGAAAGATATGGCTCCTTCCGTGCGATGAGACAGAAGTTCAGGGCTTGCAGGATGTTTTCCGCGTGACGAATATCTCACGCGACGACCGGAGCGGGAAAGTCCTTCTGCGGGTGATCTCGGATGAGCGCCCTGGAGAAGAAGCCGTAAGCGCCGCTCCCACGCTTGAAGATCACTATCTCTGGGTTTTTGGTGAAACGTCCTCACATATCCCGGCAAATTGACGATTGACAATCCGCGCGGTATGGTGTATAATTATTTCATGACCACGAAAGGAAAGTGCGTGTATGAAATATGATTGGCTGCACCGCGAGAGAATGCTCATCGGTGACGAAGCGGTGGAGAGACTTAAAAACAGCGGCGTCATGATATTCGGCGTCGGCGGCGTCGGCGGATTTGTTCTCGAGGGGCTTGTAAGAGCGGGTGTCGGACGGATAGTCGTCGTCGACAACGACACGGTAGCCGAGACGAACCTGAACCGCCAGATAATCGCTGACATAACGACTGTCGGCAGGAGCAAGACCGAGGTCGCCTGCGAAAGAGCAAAAAAAATAAACCCTGAGATAAATATCTCAGGACTTGAGGTATTTGCCGACGCAGGAAATATCGACAGTCTGATCGACGGCGCGTCGCCTGACTTCATAATTGACGCTATTGACACAGTTACCGCGAAGATCGCGATAATCAAAGCCGCGAAGGCACGAAACATCCCGATCATCTCGTCTATGGGTACCGGAGCGAAGCTCGATCCGACGAAATTCAGAATATGCGATATCTCTAAGACACACACCTGTCCGCTCGCGAAAGTCATGCGTCTGAAGCTGCGCGAGAACGGAATAAATCACTGTGATGTCCTCTTCTCGGACGAGCTGCCTGTGAAGGCGCTGACCGCGAGCGAGCTTGAAGGGAAGACCGTGCGCAATATTCCGGGATCGATTTCCTTCGTTCCGTCGGTCGCCGGACTCATTATCGCGGGAGAGGTCGTGCGCAGGCTCTCCGCGGCGGGGGAGACCGATGAGCGGTAATAACGTCACTTTCAGATGGCTCGTCGTGATACTTCTCGTCATACTTTTCGTCAGCGCGGCTGCCGCCGCCGTCGTGTGTCTGTGCGTGAATATCTCCGCGACGGAATATACGGACGCCGGCGACTACGGGCGATGGCTCGGAGTTGCCGGACGTGACGGCTCGCTCTGGTATTTCCCGGACGAGATACCGGACGGCGCGGAGGACGTGAAGTTCATTTTCCGGATGCCGTTCATCAGGGGCAGGGAATTTCTCGAACTGTCCTTCCGGACATCCTCGGAAAAGCTCGGCGAATATAACGCTCATTTCGCGAACACGGCGGCAAGGCGCACCGCTACCGACCACGTCACCGAATATATGATACGCGAACCTGCGGAAACTGTGAAACACGGACGCACGGACAAAGTCGTGATCGACGAGGAACACGGACGGATAACCTTCCGATACGAAAAATGGTAAATAAAAAGACCATGCCGGATGGCATGATCTTTTTTATTAAACTCAGAATTACTTGAGTTCGACAGAAGCGCCAGCCTCGGTGAGCTTGGTCTTGATTGCTTCTGCGTCTTCCTTGGAAGCGCCTTCCTTGATCGGCTTCGGAGCGCTCTCAACGAGGTCCTTAGCGTCCTTGAGGCCGAGACCGGTGAGTTCACGGACGACCTTGATAACAGCGAGCTTGTTTGCGCCTGCGCCGGTAAGGATAACGTCGAACTCGGTCTTCTCCTCTGCGGCTGCTGCTGCCGGAGCTGCGCCGCCTGCTACTGCTACAGGAGCAGCGGATACACCGAACTCCTCCTCGAGTGCCTTTACAAGGTCAGCGAGCTCAAGGATGGTAAGGGTCTTGATTTCTTCTAAGATCTGGGTAGTCTTCTCGTTTGCCATTTTAGTAAACCTCCTGAATTATGGTAAGATTCGCTTATGCGATCCTGTTATGCTTCTGCGGGAGCCTCTGCTCCGCCGTTTTCCTTGTCGATCTTCGCCTGAAGCACGTAAGCGAGACCGTAAAGCGATTTCTGGAGCGAACCGAGCATCTTTCCGATGAGTATCGGCTTCGGCGGGATAGCCGCCAGCTCCTCGACGCCTGCCTTGTCAAGAACCTCTCCGTCAACGAAGCCGCCCTTGAGCTCGAAGGACTCGATCTTGTCGGCGTATTCCTTAAGGATCTTCGCCGGTGCGACCGGATCTTCATTCGAGACAGCGATAGCGGTCATGCCCTCGAGAACCTTCTTGAGATCGCCGTATCCGGCATTCTCACAAGCTCTTCCGGTCATGGTGTTCTTGTAGACCGCGTAGTCAACTCCTGCCTTGCGCAGAGCCGCACGCATCGCGGTGTCGTCCGCGACGGTGATGCCGGAATAGTTGACGATAACGCCCGCAGTAGCACTCTTTATCTTATCGGTAAGTTCTGCTACGGCCTGCTGCTTCGCTGCTAAAATCTTTTCACTTGGCATAATTTTCACCTCCCGGGGTTGTGTCCCCGACTCCGGTAAGACGCAAGTCATGACCCTTGCCGGAAACAAAAGAAAAATCCGTCCTCCCGAGACGACCCGGACTGACAGATTCGCAAAAAACCCCCAAAGGAGCGATATTCCGAAACGATCATCCTCGGCAGGACTTACATGATCTCACGACCATACCTGCTGTCTTGGGATTCAACCTCTATAGTATACCACACATCTCCCGTTTTGTCAAGAGCTTTTTCAAAAAAACTCAAATTTTTTTGCGCCGCGAAATTCAGCGAAAAATCACGAAATAATACGAACAAGCGAGATATAGCGAGCGGAACCGCGAAAAACCGCTATTTCTTAAATACGTTTGACTATCTTTGACTTTGACATTCACTGACGTTTGGTGTATAATATTATCACAAGGTCAGAGATAGTCAAAGACGAGGATGACCGTGGATCAACGCCAAAGGCGTGAAAGGAATGATCATAAGATGCTCATATCAGACAGCGTCGCGAAGCTCATCGAGGAACTCCTCCGCGAGGGCGGCGGGCAAGTCGAGGTACGCAGGAGCGACCTCGCCGACAGGGTCGGCTGCGCGCCGAGCCAGATAAATTACGTCATAACCTCGAGGTTCACGCCGGAGCGCGGGTATCTCATCGAGTCAAGACGCGGCGGCGGCGGTTATATCCGGATCGTCAAGAAACAGATTCCGAACGACCAGTACCTGATGCACTGCTTCTGCGCGATAGGCAATGAGCTTGACGAGGGCGGCGCCCTCGCGATACTCAAAAACCTCGCCGACAGCGGAGTTGTTCCGCCGGCGAGCGCGCAGGTCGCCGCGGCGGCGATAAGCGCGAAGGCGCTCAGCGCGGTTCCGCAGGAGAAGAAAAAAATGATCCGCGCGGACATATTCCGACAGCTTATACTGTCGTTCATGAAGTAAAATATAATCAGCAAATAAAAACCGGGCTCCGTCCGTGAAAAAGATCCGGCGGAACTCATTATGAAAGGAATTGATCCTGTATGTTATGTCAAAAATGCAAGAAGAACGAAGCTACCGTATATTATAAGGAAAACATCAACGGTCACGTGACCGAGTACAACCTCTGCCCCGAATGCGCCGCCGAGCTTGAGAAGAACGGCGTCCTTCATCTGGACAGCCGTGCCGAGGATCTCTTCGGCGAGAGGATGTTTGATTTCTCACCGCTTATCTCCGGGTTTTTCGGAGGCGCGCTCGGCGCCGGGAAGACCGAGAAGCGCTGCCCGGTCTGCGGGTCGACCTTCGCCGACATCGCGAAGACGGGGCATATAGGCTGCCCGGAGTGCTACAACGTGTTCGAGAAGGAGCTCTCCTCCACAGTGAACCAGCTTCACGGCGCAGCGAAACCGACCGGACGCAGCCCGAAGCGCTTCGGTGAGAAGCACCAGAGGGAAGAGAAGATAGCGGCTCTCAAAGCCGAACTCCAGAAGGCGATAGGCGAGCAGGCTTTCGAGCACGCCGCCGAGCTCCGCGACGAGATAAAGGCGCTCGAAAACGAGTCTGCTGAATGCTGCTGCAAGAGGCCCGCCGAGGCTCCGGCTACAGAAGCAAAGACCGAAGCGGAGAACACGACCGACGCCTGCTGTCACGAAGAAAATAAAGACAGCGGAACCGAAAACGCCTGAAACTAAGGGCGAGCGCTTTTAACGGCGCTTAATGAAAGGACAATGATCAAATATGGCATGGTATAATGAATCCGGCGCCGAGAACGACGTCGTTATAAGCTCCCGCGTGCGTTTCGCGCGCAATATCGCGGGCTATCCGTTCGGCTCGAAGCTCACCGACGCGGCGAGAAGCGAAATAATAGAGAAGGTTACGAAAGCTCTCGCCCCTGCGGGACTTGAGACAGTTGACCTTGTCGCGGAATCTCCGCTCGAGGCGGCGTCCCTCGCCGAGAAGCGTCTGATCACTTCCGAGTTCGCGGACGAAAAGGCTCCTCACACGCTCCTTGTGGATAAGGACGAGAAGTCGACCGTTATGATCGGCGGTGAGGATCACGTCAGAATCCAGACGTTCGCCGCTGGACTGGCGCTGAAGGACGCGTATGACCGCGCGGTCGCGCTCGATGATCTTCTTGACGAGGGCACCGAGATCGCGTACTCCGAGACCCGCGGATACCTGACGCAGAACCCGACCGACCTCGGCACCGGTATGCGCGCCTCGCTTGTGGTTCATCTGCCCGCGATGACGATGGCGCGTCAGATAGGCTCCGCGGCGCGCGGACTCTCGAAGCTCGGCGTGTCGATGAGGGCGTTCATCGGCGAGAACGGCGAGTCAGCGGGCTCGCTTTATCAGATCTCCAACACAGTGACAATGGGCATGACCGAGGATGAGATTCTCGAAAAGCTGACGAGCGTCGCCGGACAGCTCGCCGAGTCGGAGAGAAAGCTCCGCGGCACCCTCAAGAGCGACAGCTTCGCGCGTCTCTGCGACAGGGTGATGCGCGCCGGAGGCGTTCTCTCGAGCGCGTACATGATGTCGGGCGGAGAGTTCATGGGGCTCTGGAGCGACGTCAGACTCGGCGTGTCGCTCGGGATACTGACTGAACCGTCTCTGACAAGGCTTGACGAGCTGCTCGTCGCCGCTATGCCGGCAAATCTGCTTGTCGCGGCGGGAAACAGGACGGAGGTCGCCTCATCGGAACTCGAGATCATGCGCGCCAAGACGGTCAGAAGCATGATCGGCGGCGTGAAGGTCAGCGAATAAAGACATTTTATGATCTTCTTGTCTTCCGACAACGATTTTGCTCCGCAAAACCGATTATAAAATGTAAGCAATAAATAATACATAACGGTCCGGGACGAAGACGCGGAAACGTCATCGCCCCGATCGCTGTCTCATAAACAAGCAGACATGAGGCCGCCGCGGACACGGCAGCCCCGGCAGGAAGGAACCCGCGCCGTAAGCCGCAGCCTGAAACATGGGCGAGCACGGCGGGAAAGGTCATCATATGCCAAAGAGTTTCACCAACAAAGCAACGAACGTTCTCAATAAATCCCTTTATCTCGCGTCCGAGCTCGGACACACCTATATCGGCAGCGAGCATCTTCTGCTCGCGCTGACGTCCGAAAAGGACAGCGTCGCCGCGAAGCTTCTCGAGGCGCGCGGCGTCGGATTCGACAATACCCGCGACGCAATCTGCCGCCGGGTCGGCGCGGGAGAGCGCACGAGGATCACTCCGCGCGACATGACCCCGCGCACGAAGAGAATAATCGAGAACGCCGCGATACAGTCCTCGCGCTTCGGTCAGACCTATATCGGCACCGAGCACCTTCTTCTCGCCATCGCGGCGGAGAGCGACAGCATCGCGGTCGTGATACTTGATGAGCTCGGCGTTTCCGCGTCTGATATCGCGAACGATGTGTATAACTTCCTCGGCAGCGTCGGCGGCGAGGACACCGAGGATCAGACCCCGGACGAGAAGCAGCCGAAGGCGTCCGCCGCGCTGAAGGACTGCCCGGCTCTCGCGCAGTACGGGCGCGATCTCACCGAAATGGCAAGAGAGGGCAAGCTCGACCCGATAATCGGCCGTGAGAGCGAGACCGAGAGAGTCATCCAGATACTCTCCCGCCGCACGAAGAACAATCCCTGCCTGATAGGAGAGCCCGGCGTCGGCAAGACCGCCGTCGTTGAGGGACTCGCGGAGCGTATCGCCGAGGGAAGCGTCCCCGAAACGCTCATCGGCAGGACTATCGTCACTCTCGATATCTCCTCGATGATAGCCGGCGCGAAATACCGCGGCGAGTTTGAGGAGCGCATGAAGACGGTCATGGCGGAGGTCAGGAAGAACCCGTCAATCATTCTCTTCATCGACGAGATTCACACGATAATCGGCGCCGGTGCCGCCGAGGGCGCGGTCGACGCCGCGAACATCATAAAGCCCGCCCTCGCGCGCGGCGAAATGCAGCTGATCGGCGCGACGACGATCTCCGAGTACCGCCGCCACATCGAGAAGGACGCGGCTCTCGAGCGCCGTTTCCAGTCGGTCATGGTCGGCGAGCCGAGCGAGGAGGAAGCGATAAGGATCCTCGAGGGTTTGCGCGACCGCTACGAGTCGCACCACAAGGTGAAGATCACCGACGAGGCGATAGACGCCGCCGTGAAGCTCTCGGTGCGCTATATAAACGACAGGTATCTGCCCGACAAGGCGATAGACCTGATAGACGAGGCTGCGTCAAAGAAGCGTATAGCCGCCCACACCTCTCCTCCGGATCTCAGAGAGGCGGAGGACAAGGTGAAAGCTCTCCGCGCCGACAAGGAGGAAGCAATCAAGTCGCAGGACTTCGAGCTCGCCGCGTCGCTCCGTGACGAGGAGAAACAGCTCGAGAAAGAATGCGAGGCGAAGAAGACCGCGTGGCAGAACTCGAGATCGGGTCTCTCGCTCTCGATCGGCGCCGACGACATCGCGGATATCGTCACCGCGTGGACCGGAATTCCGGTGAAGAAGCTCGCGAGCGAGGAATCGACGAAGCTCCTGAATCTCGAGAATATCCTGAAGGAGCGGATAATCGGTCAGGATGAGGCGGTATCAGCTGTCGCGAAGGCGATACGCCGCGGAAGGATAGGGCTCAAGGACCCTAAGCGTCCGATGGGCTCGTTCATCTTCCTCGGCCCGACCGGCGTCGGCAAGACCGAGCTCACGAAGGTTCTCGCGGAGGTGCTGTTCGGCGACGAGAACGCGATGATCCGCGTCGATATGTCGGAGTATATGGAGAAGCAGTCGGTATCCAAGATGATCGGCTCGCCTCCCGGCTATGTCGGGTATGACGAGGGCGGTCAGCTGACCGAGAAGATACGACGTCACCCGTATTCTGTCGTTCTGTTTGACGAGATCGAGAAGGCGCACCCCGACGTGTTCAATATTCTCCTCCAGATACTCGAGGACGGCATACTGACCGACGCTCAGGGAAGACGTGTCGATTTCAAGAACACGATCATCATCATGACCTCGAACGTCGGCGCGTCGGGCATCACCGAGCCGAAGCGTCTCGGCTTCACCTCGGTCTCCGAGGCGGCGGACGCGGCGGCGATGAAGGCGAACGTCATGGGCGCTCTGCGCGAGACGTTCAGACCGGAATTTCTCAACCGTATCGACGAGATCGTGATCTTCAACAAGCTGACAAGCGAGGATATAAAGAAGATCGCGTCAGTGATGCTCTCCGAGGTCGGACACCGCATTGAGGGTCTCGGCGTTCACATCCGCTTTGACGACAAGCTCGTCGCGTCGCTCGCGAAGGAGGGCTTTGATCCGGTCTGGGGCGCGCGCCCGCTGAGACGCGCGATTCAGAGGCGGGTCGAGGACAGCTTCGCCGAGGCTATGCTCGAGGGGAAGGTTCACGCCGGAGACAACGTGGCTGCCGTTCTCGAGGACGGCGGGCGGATTGAGTACCTGCCGGATTCCGGGGACGGAGAAGGCGTTCCGGGCGACGGGAATGACACCGCTGACGCTGAATCTGCCGTTTTTACACAAAATTAAAGTATGGTGCGGAAATTGTTTCAAATAAGTATTTCGCAGTTCATATTGTTGGAGTAAAATATAAAGCAGTAGGATCGGGCGTTTTATCGCACCGAAACATGACCAAGACGGAATGCTTATTCCGGAGTTTGTCCGGAAGTTACGGAGGAATAAAAATGGGATTCTTAGATGATATCACGAAAAGCGCAAAATCCATCGCGTCCAAGGCCGTCAAGAAGACCGGCGAGGTCGCTGAGTCCGCAAAGCTCGCTATCGCTCTCAGAAGCGAGGAGTCGAAGCTCGAGGGGCTGTTTGCCGCTCTCGGAAAGCTCACTTACGAGAAGGCTGACGCGGCTCTCATCGCGGCGGAGATTCTTGAGATCGACGAGCAGAAGAACGTCATAAAGCAGATAAAGACCGAGATCGCGGAGAACAGCGGCAAGACTTTCTGCCCTGCCTGCGGCAAGGAGATCCCGGACGACGCGAGATTCTGCCCCGCCTGCGGAAAGTCGCAGGAGAAGAAGGCTGAGGCTAAGGCTGAGCCCGCGCCGGAGAAAAAAACGGAGGACGAAAAAAAAAATATGAAGACTGAGACCACGACCACTGTTGTCGCAAACACAAAGCCCCTGACCGCTGAGGAGTTCGTTGAATTCTTCAAGGCTACGATGGTGAAGTACGGCTTCACGAAGTAAGCCTTCGCGAAGTAAGCCGCGATACAGTGACATACGGACGGCGGATATGCTTTTCACGGCGTGTCCGCCGCTTTCTTTTTGTCGTCCGTGGCGGAAAATTATGATTTTTTTCGGAAAATGAGATTTTTTTTCGAAAACCCCTTGACAAACGCTTTCGGATGTGGTATAATATTAAACGTGATGAAGAGATGGCCGGGTAGTTCAGCTGGTTAGAACGCTAGCCTGTCACGCTAGAGGTCGTGGGTTCGAACCCCATCTCGGTCGCCATCCGCTGCTATGGCTCAGTTGGTAGAGCGCATCCTTGGTAAGGATGAGGTCATCAGTTCGACTCTGATTAGCAGCTCCAGATCTCCTGTCTTTGAAAAAAGGCAGGAGTTTTGTTTTGTCTGAATGTAAATAATCATCTGAAAGACCTTGCGGTGATTGACTTCACGGCGTTCTTGTGGTACAATATTATTTAAGAAAAGTCCGGCGGAACGCCGTGAGAGGTACAGGATATGAAGATACTGATGACCCTGATGGGTCTTGAGATCGGCGGCGCGGAGACGCACGTCGTCGAGCTGTCGAAGGAGCTCCGCGCGAGGGGCTATGACATAGTCGTCGCGAGCAGCGGCGGGGTCTATGAGCGCGAGCTTGAGAAGAGCTGCATACGCCACGTGACGCTGCCGCTACACACGAAGTCGCCGTCCGCGCTTATAAAGAGCTACAAGGGGCTTGAGCGGCTGATAAGTCGTGAGAAGTTCGACATAGTTCACGCGCACGCGCGCATCCCGGCGTTCGTCTGCGGGCTGCTCGCGAAGAAGATGGGATTCCATTTCATAACGTCGACGCACGGCGTTTATAAGGTCGACCCGATACTGACCCGCGTGTCCGACTGGGGCGAGCGGTCGATCGCGGTGAGCCCGGACGTCAAGCAGTACCTGATAGATAAATACAGGATGCCGTCGGATAATATCGACCTCACGATAAACGGCATTGACACGAAACGCTTTTCGAAGAACATCGACTCGAACGCCGTCAAGCGCGAACTCGGGCTGATCGGTCGTTTTCGCGTCGTCTGCGTCAGCCGTATTGACACTGAGGCTGCCATGCACGCGTTTCTCCTCTGCGACGCGGCGGAGACGCTTTACCGTGAGATACCGGGCTTCGAGCTTCTGATCGTCGGCGGCGGAACCGCCTTTGAGGCGCTGAAAACGAGGGCGGACGAGCTGAACCGCAAGGCGGGCAGGGCTCTCGTGAAGCTCACGGGCGCGCGCACGGACGTCGCGGAGCTCATCGGCTCGGCGGATGTTTTCGTCGGCGTGTCGCGCTCGGCTCTCGAGGCCATGAGCGAGGAGAAGCCGGTCGTGCTCGCGGGGGCGCAGGGATATATCGGGATACTCACGAGAGAGAACGAGAAATTAGCCGAGAGCACGAATTTCTGCTGCCGCGGCGAAAAGCTGCCGACGGCGGGGCTGCTGGCGGACGATTTAAGACGGCTCCACGCGATGACGCCGGAGGAGCGCGCTGATCTCGGCAGGTATAACCGTTCGGTGATTCTGCGCGGTTATTCGGTCTCGAAGATGGCGGACGATTATGTGCGCGCGTACAAAAAGGTCGCTTTCCCGAAATACGATCACGGGGACATCGTGATAAGCGGATATTACGGCTTCGACAATATGGGCGACGATTCGCTCCTCATGTCGATTGTCGACGGGATACGCTCGGTCGACCCGGACATCGGGATAACCGTTCTGTCGAACAAGCCGTCCGAGACGAGGAAGCTTTACGGCGTCCGCTCGGTGAACCGCGTCGATATACCGCGAATCGCGGCTGAGATGAACCGCGCGAAGCTGCTGATCTCCGGCGGCGGAAGTCTGCTTCAGGACGGCACGAGCCGCAAGAGCCTTTTCTATTATGTCACTATAATGCGTATGGCGAAGAAGCGCGGTCTGTCCCTGATGCTGCTCGCGAACGGTCTCGGACCACTTGTCAGCGAGTCGGGAAAGAGGTGCGCGGCTGAGATTATGCGTGAGGCGGACAGGATAAGTCTCAGGGAGGAGCACTCGATGGGGATAGCGCGTGAGCTCGGTATTCCCGATGACCCGAAGCGCGGACCGTTTGTCAGCGCCGATCCCGCGTTCCTGATGAAGCCGACCGACCCGCTCTGGACCGACCATATCCTCGCGCGTGAGGATATCGGCAGGGATTTCTTCCTCGTCTCGATAAAGCCGGGCAACAATTTCGGCTCCGGCAAGAGCGCGAAGGGCGAGAGACCGCCTATAGAGACGATCGCGGTGGATATAAAGAAGATATCCGGAAAATATGATCTTCTTCCGGTGCTCGTTCCGATGCACCCGGACAAGGATACCGACATAACACGGGAGCTTGCGGGACTAATCGGCGAGTGCCGGGTCGTCCGCGGGCTTTCGGCGTCGGAGCTGTGCGGGCTGCTCACGCGCGCGTCCTTCGCGGTCGGAATGCGGCTGCATATGCTGATCTTCGCCGCGGCGGCAAAAACGCCTATGATCGGTATTTCTTATGACCCGAAGATCGACGCGTTCCTCGATTACATCGGACAGAAAAAATTCTGCCTTGACGTGCGAAATGTCGCCGAGAGCGAGCTTCTTTCCGCCGCGGACGCTGTCATGGCTGACCGTGAGGGCATTGCGGAGGCGCTCAGGACAGTTTCCGACCGTATGCGCAGGCTCGCGGCGTCCGACTGCGAGGCGGCGGTCAGGGAAGTCAAAAAGGACTGTAATCTGTTATAAAAGCAAACGACCCGCCGCGTCAGGAAACCGGCGGGTCACATTTATTTTCTTCCGAAAGTGACGGTATATTTACTTACATATGAAATTCATAGCATTCTCGCGCGAGCGCCCCGACATACACGGGGACAGGAAAAACGAAAACAAGTCGGGCGGCGTCCTCGGGTTCATCAAAAAGAACACGGTCCTTATGGTCGCTCTCGCGGCGGCTCTCGTCACGTCGTTCATCGTTCCTCCGGACAGGGAGTATTTCGGGTATTTCGATTTCAAGACGCTCTGCTGTCTTTTCAGCGTTCTGGCGGTCGTGTGTGCGTTCCGGGACATCAATTTTTTCTATATCCTCGCCAGAGGGATTGTCGCGAAGTGCGGGAACATACGGCTGTCGGTGATCGCGGTTGTGTATATAACCTTCATCGGCTCGATGCTCATCGCGAACGACATGGCGCTTCTGACCTTCCTGCCGCTCGGGTATTATGTCCTCAGCACGACCGGGTACCAGAAATGGACTGCGCTGACCTTCATACTCCAGAACATCGCGGCGAATCTCGGCGGTATGCTGACCCCGTTCGGGAACCCGCAGAACCTCTACCTCTACACGAAATTCAACATACCGACCGGGGAGTTCGTGTCGATAATGGCGCTCCCTTTCGCGGTGTCGATCGTTGTCATAACTCTCTGCTGTTTTATCGTGAAGCCGGAGAAGATAACGCTCGCGGAGGACGGCGCGGCGAAGCTCCCGCCCGTGCGCACGGCGGCGTACTGTGTGCTTTTCGCGCTCGCCATCGCTATCGTGTTCCGCGGGATACCGTATATTATCGGTACGGCGGTGATACTTATCGCTATGCTGATACTTGACAGAAAGGCTCTCGCGAAAGTTGACTATCCGCTTCTCTGCACGTTCGCGGCGTTCTTCGTGTTTTCCGGCAACATGGCGCGGATCGGCGCGGTGCGGGATTTCGTTTCGGGACTGCTTGAGAAGAACACGCTCATCTTCTCGGTGCTGTCCTGCCAGTTCATCTCGAACGTCCCGTCGGCGATACTGCTCTCGCAGTTCACTGACGATTACCGCTCGCTCCTCGTCGGAGTGAACATCGGCGGCGTCGGGACACTGATAGCGTCCCTCGCGAGCCTCATAACCTTCAGGGAATATACAAAAAACTATCCGGAGCGTACGAAGCAGTACATACTCCTGTTCCTCCTCGTGAACTTCGCGTTCCTCATCCTGCTGACGATCATAATGTCGTTCGCTCTCGCAAAATAGAAAAATCAAGGGCTGCCGTCCGGTGGCCCTTTTGTCATATGGGAAACTTTTTTGTGGTAAACTCTTGACAATCGCCTTCGGATAATGTATAATTAAGTGGAATTTTCATACATCCGGAAGGAATGAACAAAATGGCAAACTATTTCCGCGGCTCCACGACCGCGAACGCCGTAGAATACAAATGCGGCGACAATATCCGCTTTGAGCTCGAACTCGTACACGACGGCAAAACCATGAGCTGCCCGCTCTTCCTCGTTGAAACATGGGGAGACGACGGCAGGCAATCAAGACGCTTCATCCCCGGCGAGACCGGAAAGCTCACATTCGACACCTCGCTCGAAAAGCCCGGCTTCGTCCACGTCCTCGTCACCGCCTGCGCCCTCGACGGCGCCCCGCTCGAAGGCGTCGACAAATTCGAAGGCGGCGCGGGAGCGGAGCTCGACAAAATAACCCAAGGTCGCCCCGACCCAGAAGACTTCGACAATTTCTGGAAAAAACAACTCGAAACACTCGAAAGCTTCCCCCTCACCATCCTCGAAAAGAAAGAAATCGACTCCGGCGACCCCGACTACGCCGCCTACGACATAAAACTCGCCGCCCCCGGCGACATGCCCGCCTCCGGCATCCTCACAATGCCAAAGAACGCCGCCCCCGGCAGCCTGACCGCCATCTTAGCCTTCCACGGCTACGGCTTCTCACCCGCCGAAGTCAACCGCGTCCCCGGCGCCATCTTCCTGCGCATGAACATCCACGGCTTCGAAAACAACCGCGAACAAGCATACTACGACGACTTCGCCAAAACCCACGCCGGCTTCGGCTTCGAACACGACAAAAACCAAAAGCCCGACACCTGCTACTTCCTGAACGTAATCCTCCGCGACCTCCAGGGCGCCCGCTTCATCCGCTCCCTCCCCGAATACGACGGCAAAGGCATCACCCTGAACGGCGGCTCAATGGGCGCCATGCAGGCAACCAACATAGCCGCCCTCATAAACGACGCCAAACTCCTCGACATCCTCATCCCCTGGCTCTGCGACCTCGGCGGACTCGACAAAAACCGCCTCCG
>URCP01000013.1 GCA_900546315.1 uncultured Eubacteriales bacterium | reverse complement strand
ACAGCCCCCAGTGGATCATCATACCGAAACCGGCTTGTCTGAACCATTGCTTGTTATCCATGGATTAACCATCCTTTCTGATATTACTGTCACTATTATACCAGAAAGCGCCTGTACAGTCAATGCTCAAAACCGCCGCGAAACATGATAAAAACCGTCATTTGCGTCAGCTTGTCTGCCCGCCGGTGTGATCCTGCCTACGGTACTCCGCGGGAGTAACCCCCGTCTGCTTTTTGAAGTTCCGGTTCATTGATCTCAGTGAGTTGAAGCCGCACTCGGCGGATATCTCGAGGATTGTCCTGCCGCAGTTTGACAGCAAGTAGCACGCCTTGCTGACGCGGTATCTGTTCACGTACTCGTTGTAGGGGATTCCGACGGTCTTCTTGAAATACGACGAGAGGTAGGCGTAGTCGTACCCGACCTTCCGCGCCAGCGTCGAGAGCGAGCAGTCCTCGGTGTAGCGCTCCTCTATGAAACGGAAGATTGTGCTCGCCAGAAGCGCCGCGCCCGCCGCCCCGGCGTCCCTGTATTCCGCCCTCTCGCCGAACTCGGCGGCGAGGGAGTAGAGAAGCCCCTTGAGATGAATCCTGTCCGCGCCGTTTCTGTACCCGATCATCCTTTCAATATAGAACCCGGACGGGACGAACCGGTTGTCGACAGGAACCCTGCCGGTCAGCTTTGTCGAGAAGGCGCTTATCAGGTTTGGCGAGAATATGCAGAGAACGCTGCGCGAGTGAACGGGCGTCGACATTGAGTGCACCTGGTTCGGGAATATAAGCACGGCTTCCCCGGCGCTCAGCGTGTATTCGCGCTCATCAACCCGGACGACCATCCCGCCGTCTGTCACGACGATAAGCTCGAAGCAGTAATGCAGATGCGATGAGAACGAGAAATCCTCGTCTTTCTGGAACACGTAATAATCGTTCGCGACCGGGTGGTAGAATTCGTAGAAAATCCGGATCATCTCCTTCCAGTGTGACAATCACAAATTATGTCTATTAATTATATCACAAATGGCGTGAAAAATCAAGTGGATATATACTATAATATAATCAGAAAGCAAAAAAACGTCCGGAACTATAAACCGGCAAGAGAAAGGATAAAGTACTGTCATGGCAAGAGAATTTTTCCAGATGATCCCGCGCGTCAGATACGAGGGCAGAAACACGGCGAACCCGATGGCGTTCAGATTTTACGATCCCGACGAGGTGATCCTCGGAAAGACAATGAGGGAGCAGCTGAAGTTCGCGATGTCTTGGTGGCACACGATGTGCGCCGACGGAACCGATATGTTCGGCGTCGGAACGAATGTCAAAACGTATGGAGAGACCGATCCGATGGAAATCGCGAAGGCAAAGGCTCACGCGGCGTTCGAGTTCATGGATAAGCTCTCGATAGACTATTTCTGCTTCCACGACCGCGATATCGCGCCGGAGGGACGCACGCTCGGGGAATCAAACGAGCGGCTTGACGTCATAAGCGACCTTATAAAGGATCTCATGGCGGAGCATGACAAGAAGCTCCTCTGGGGCACGGCGAACTGCTTCTCGAACCCGAGATATATGCACGGCGCTGGGACATCCCCGAACGCTGACGTATTCGCCTTTGCGGCGGCGCAGATAAAGAAGGCGGCGGAGCTGACCGTGAAGCTCGGCGGAAACGGATACGTCTACTGGGGCGGACGCGAGGGCTACGAGACGCTGCTCAACACCGACATGAAGCTCGAGCTTGACAATCTCGCGTTCCTCCTGAAGATAACGTCCGAATACGCGAGAAGCATAGGCTTTTTGGGAGACTTTTACATTGAGCCGAAGCCGAAGGAGCCGACGAAGCACCAGTACGATTTCGACGCCGCGACAGTCTGCGGTTTCCTCGCGAAGTACGGGCTCGACCGGGATTTCAGGCTCAACATCGAGGCGAACCACGCGACGCTCGCAGGGCACTCCTTCCAGCATGAGCTTGAGGTCGCGAGAATAAACGGGCTGTTCGGCTCAATTGACGCGAACCAGGGCGATATGTTCCTCGGCTGGGACACCGACCAATTCCCGACGAACGTCTATGAGACGACGATGTGTATGCTCGAGGTTCTGCGCGCGGGCGGGTTCACGAACGGCGGACTAAACTTTGACGCGAAGACGAGGCGCGGATCGTATACCTGGGAGGACGTCGCGTACGCCTATATCGCGGGCATGGATTCCTTCGCGCTCGGACTGAGGCTCGCGGAGAAGATACTGAGGGACGGCAGACTTGACGAGTTTGTCACCGAGAGATACAAGAGCTACACGACCGGCATCGGAAAGAGGATCGCAGACAGAACCGCTACAATCGAAGAGCTTGAAGAGTACGCGAAGAGGATGGGAGACGTGACAACGAACACGAGCGGAAGGCAGGAGTACCTCGAGAGCCTTCTGAACTCGCTGATGTTCTGATACGGGTGGAGATATGCGATACACACTCGGAATAGATGTAGGAACGTCCGGCACGAAAGCGGCTCTCTTTGACGAGATGGGACGGCGCGCCGCCGCCGTGACTGTCGATTACCCGCTGTATCAGCCGAGGAACGGCTGGGCTGAGCAGTCGCCGGAGGACTGGAGAAACGCCGCGATAAAGGCGTCCGCCGAAGTTGTCAGGAAGAGCGGCGTCGATAAGAATGATATAGTCGGAATAGGTCTCACGGGTCAGATGCACGGTCTTGTGATGCTTGACGATGATAGAAACGTCCTCAGAAACGCGATAATCTGGTGCGACCAGAGAACAGGTGAGGAGTGCCGCGAAATTGAGGAGACAATCGGCAGAAAGCGCCTTATTGAAATAACGGCGAACCCGGCGCTGACCGGCTTCACGGCGTCGAAGATAATATGGGTGAAGAAGCATGAGCCCGAGATATTCGCTAAATGCCGTCACATCATCCTCCCGAAAGACTACATACGATACGTATTCACCGGGGAGTTCGCGACCGACGTCTCTGACGCGAGCGGTATGCAGCTTCTCGATGTTCCGGGAAGACGCTGGTCTGAGGAGGTCGCCGGAAAGCTCGGTATAGACATTTCGATGCTCGGAAAGGTGTACGAATCACCTGAGATAACCGGATACTTGTCGGAAGAAATTGCAGACCTGACCGGGCTGCCCGCCGGGATACCGGTTGTCGCGGGAGCCGGGGACAACGCCGCGGCGGCGGTCGGAGAGGGAGTCGTCAGAAACGGCAGGGCTTTCACGACGATAGGCACGAGCGGAGTGGTCTTCGCGCACAGCGATGAAATACGCATTGACCCCGAGGGGCGCGTCCACACTTTCTGCTGCGCGGTTCCGGGAGCGTGGCACGTCATGGGCGTCACACAGGCAGCTGGTCTGTCGCTCAGGTGGCTCAGGGACAACGTCTGCACCGAGGAGACAAACGAGGCGAAAGAAAAGGGCGTCGACCCATACGACATAATGTGCGCGGAAGCCGGAAAAACGCCGGTCGGGGCGGACAGGCTGATATATCTTCCGTATCTGATGGGAGAGCGGACGCCGCATCTTGACCCGGACTGCCGCGGGGCTTTTGTCGGGATGTCGGCGGTTCACACCCGCGCGCATATGATAAGGGCGGTTCTCGAGGGCGTGTGCTACTCGCTGAACGACTGTCTGTCGGTGCTCTCCGGGATGGGCGTTGTGACCGACGACATGAAGGTCTGCGGCGGCGGAGGAAAAAGCGGATTCTGGCGTCAGATGCTCGCCGACGTCTATGGCATACCTGTCTCGACCGTTGAGTCGGATGAGGGGCCGTCGCTCGGCGCGGCGATACTCGCGATGGTCGGCGCGGGGATATACGGAGACGTTTGTGAAGCCTGCGGGGCGGTCGTCAGGACGAAGGAGACTGTCACCCCGGACATGAACCGCGGTAAGGAATACGGAAGGTTCTATGGCGTCTATGACGCGCTGTACGGCCATCTGAAAGCTGACTTCGGCGCGCTCGCGAAACTGTGATACAGAAAGGAATAACACAATGAAAAGAGTACTTATTTTCGAGGGCGGATGGGACGGACACGAGCCGCAGCTCACATCGAAGCGTTTCGGACGCTACATGGAAGAAGAGGGATACACGGTCGATATATTCGACAATCAGGAATGCCTTGACGACGCGGACAAGCTCTGCGAATACGATCTGATCGTCGCCTGCTGGACGATGGGCGACATCACGGGGGAACGCGTCTCAAATATCTCGAAGGCTGTCGGACGCGGCACGGGTCTCGCGGGCTGTCACGGCGGTATGTGCGACGCGTTCCGGAACAACACGGAGTGGCAGTTCATGACCGGCGGCCAGTGGGTGAGCCATCCCGGTGGAGACGGCATCGAATACACGGTCAACATCCGTCACGGCTCGAGCCCGATCATTGAGGGCATTGAGGACTTCCACGTTTGCAGTGAGCATTATTATCTCCACATTGACCCGGCGGTAGAGGTGCTCGCGACGACGAGGTTCCCGCTCGTGAATTATTATCACGTTTCCAACAAGCCTGTGGATATGCCGGTCGCGTGGACGAAGTTCTGGGGCAACGGCAGGGTGTTCTACACGTCCCTCGGTCATCACGACGACGTCTTCGACAAGTCGCCCGAAGCGGGGATACTGATGAAGCGCGGAATGCTCTGGGCGGCGGAAGGCAAGAAGTATGCCGAAGAGCATCATCTCACGACCGAAAGATTCGAGAACACAGCAAAAATGTATTGAAAGGAAACACTACCATGAAACCGGTTAAAATAGGTTTTGTCGGGGTCGGCGCGATCTCTGGCATATATCTTGAAAATATCACTAACCTTTACAAGGAGATCGAGATAGCGGGCGTCTGCGACCTCATCCCGGAGCGTGCGGAGAACGCCGTCAAGAAGTACGGCATGAAGCTTTACCGCGATATGTACGAGCTTTTCGCCGATCCGGAGGTCGACATTGTCCTCAACATCACCCGTCCCGCGGAGCACTTCGAGGTGTCGAGGGCGGCGCTCATGGCGGGAAAGCACGTCTATTCCGAAAAGCCGCTCGCGGCGACCCTCACTGAGGGACGCAAGCTCGTGCGTCTCGCGAAGGAGAAAGGGCTCATGCTCGGCGGAGCGCCGGACACGTTCCTCGGCGCGGGGATACAGACCTGCCGTGAGCTTATCGACTCGGGCGAGATCGGAACGCCGGTCGGCGCGGCGGGATTCATGATATGCCGCGGACACGAGACGTGGCATCCGGATCCGGAGTTCTATTACAAGCACGGCGGCGGACCTATGTTCGATATGGGACCGTACTACCTGACCGCGATGATCAACCTGCTCGGCGGAGTATCCGACGTGTCGGCGATGACAAAGAAGAGCTTCGCACAGCGCACGATCACTTCAAAACCGCATGGCGGCGAGATCATTGACGTGGACGTCGACACGTATATAGCCGGAACGATGAGGTTCAGATCCGGAGCCATCGGCACGCTCTTCACGACCTTTGACGCGTACTATCCGTATCAGGCGCGGCTCGAGGTTTACGGCTCAAAGGGAACGCTGTTCGTCCCGGACCCGAACTGCTTCGGCGGCCCGGTGAGCGTATTCAGACCCGGAGAGGAAGTTCGTGAGGTGCCGCTCACATTCCCGGACTACTCCGGAAACAGCCGCGCGCTCGGGCTCGCGGACATGGCGAAGGCGCTTCGCACCGGACGTGACTTCAGATGCTCGCATGTCCAGACCCTGCACGTTCTCGAGATAATGGAGGGCTTCACGAAGAGCGGACACGAGCACTACGAGGTCGCCATCGAGTCGGATTACGAGAGAAGAAAACCGCTTGACAAGAGTATGCCGACGGGCGTGCTTGACTGAGAGAATCAGCGATAAATTGGTAAAAGCATGATCAAAGCGCCGGCTGTCAGATGACGACCGGCGCATTATTGCTATACCTTTCGTACAAGCTTACAGTTTTGAGGCGGTTTTGAAAGACGGCTTGTCCGTCTTTCAAAATTCACGACCCTATGTCGTGAAAGCCTCAAAACTGTTTGGTCTGAAAATTCATTTTCAGACTATTTACCTGTTCTTCCCCGGCGAAACCCCGTAAACCGCCCTGTAGCATCTCCAGAACGACGGGAATTCCTTGTATCCGACGGCGTCGGCTACTGCCTCGAGAGACATGTCGGTGTTGCCGATGAGCCATTTCGCGTGCTCCATTCTGAGGCGCAGGCGGTAGCGGTGCGGGGTCACCCCGAATTTCTGGCGGAAAAGGCGGATCACATGGTCGGACGTGTAGCCGTAGCGCTTCGCGATCTCCTCTATCGTCGTGTTCTCGTTGAACCTCGCCTCGATGTCGTTCTTTATCAGGTCGAGGACGCCGTCCGATTCGCTCTTCATAAGCAGTCCGCTCGAGAGCTCGCCGAAGACGCGGTTCATGTAGGAATTCAGCAGGAACTGGTTCGCCGTGTGACCCGCGAACAGCGCCTCAAAGCTCTCGAGTATCGGCAGTATCACCGACTCACGGTATGTGCCCCTGAGCGGCAGGCAGACGCCGTGCTCGTTCGACTCGAGGTAAGTGCCGTTGAACTCGATATAGTAGTACTCGGGCGATACGCCGGGCGTCAGACCCTCCTGCATAAGCCCCTCGCGCTGGAGGTAGTATTCTCCCTCGCCGACGCTGATGTCCTGCCCGTCCTCTCTGAAGGTGAGGGTTCCCTTCGTCATGAGAATGAGGACGCTGCGCCAGTATAAACGTGTGATATGAACCTCGCCCGGAGCGAATACCTTTTTTGCGCAGGTGCGGAATTCGGGCGGCGGAGTGGGTGACAGATACATCGGTTCCTCCTGGAATTTTGACAGACGATCCGGTCTGCCGTTGAAAGCGTGCGGATTTTTGTAATGTTGCGAACGGAAATGGCAATTGAAAAAAGTCGGGAAATAAGGTATACTTTTATTATTATAAGACTTTTGACTCTCTTTGTCAAGTCGGTTTGTGTAAAGGAGAAAATTTTTATGAAAAGCAAATACAGTTTTCTGACGTCGCGCGAGGTCACCCCGACCGGATGGCTCCGCCGTCAGCTTGAGATCGAAGCGAAGGGGCTCGCCGGAAACCTCGACAAGGTCTGGCCTGACGTCCGGGACAGCAAATGGATAGGCGGAACCGCCGAGGGTTGGGAGAGAGTCCCGTACTGGCTCGACGGCTTCATCCCGCTCGCGTTCCTTCTCCGCGACGAGGACATGGAGGCGCGCGCGAAAAAGTATGTGGACGCCATAATCGCGCGTCAGGAGCCGGACGGCTGGATCTGTCCGAGCGGGGACACGCCGAGGGACAAGTACGACATCTGGGCGATCCACCTGATCTCCAAGGTGCTCACCGTCTGGTATGACTGCACAGGCGACGAGAGAGTGCCGGACGTCCTCTACCGCACGATGCGGAACTTCTACGAGCTCGCGAAGAGCGGCGGGGTGCGCATATACGAGTGGGGCAAATTCCGCTGGTACGAGGGTCTCATAGCGCTGAAATACCTGAAGAAATGGTATCCGGACGAGACGTGGTTCGACGACATGGCGGCGTTCCTGCGCGACACCGGCGCGGACTACGACAGCTTCTACGACAGCTGGGAAAGACCGATCAACGAATGGACATTACACACGCACGTCGTCAACCTCGCGATGATGCTCAAGAGTGAAGCCCTCATGAGCTTGTTCACAGACGATGAATACAAGGACCTCGCGTGGAACAGGTATAATTTCCTCATGAAGCACCACGGAATGCCGGTCGGTACCTTCACCGGCGACGAGTGCATTTCCGGCAGGTCTCCTATTCAGGGCGTCGAACTCTGCGCCGTCGTCGAGCTCATGTACTCGTTCGAATGGCTCTATGCCGTGACCGGCGACAAAAAGTGGGCGGAACTGCTCGAAAAGGTCGCTCTCAACGCTCTCCCGGCGGCGACCACCGACGATATGTGGGCGCACCAGTACGACCAGATGACGAACCAGATAAGCGCCTCTCCGTTCCCGGGAAGATCGGTATTCCGCACGAACAGCTCCGACGCGCACGTCTTCGGACTCGAGCCGAACTACGGCTGCTGCACGGCAAACTTCGGTCAGGGATGGCCCAAATTCGCTCTGTCCGCGTTCATGCGCGCCGACGACGGATTCATCTCGGCGGTACCCGTTCCGTGTGAAGTAAAGGCGGAATTCGACGGCGTGCCGGTAAGCATCTCGCTTGAGACCGACTACCCGTTCAACAACTCTTTCGTCTACCGTGTCAAAGCGGAGAAAAACACGAAAATGAAACTGAAGCTCCGCGTCCCGTCCTTCGCGAAGGACATCATAGTGAACGGAGAAAAGACCGCGAAGCGTCCCCTCCTCGTATTCGACGGCTTCCGCGCGGGCGAAGAAAAAGTCATCACGATAAGCTATTCCGTCGAGCCGAAGCTCGTCCTGTACACTGACGGTCTCTTCACCGCCGAACGCGGCTCGCTCGTCTACTCCCTCCCGATAAAATACACCTCCAGAATGAGCGAATACACAAGAAACGGCGTCGAGCGTAAATTCCCGTACTGCGACTACTCCATCACCCCCGTCGGGAAATGGAACTACGCCTTCGCGCTCCGCGATCTTGACGCAAACGACGGAAAAGCCGCGCGGGTTCCGTTCTCAGCCGACACCACCTCCGCCACCCTGAAAGCAACACTCACGGAAATCGACTGGGGTTTTGAAGATGGCTTCAGAAACGTAGCCGCCAAGCTCCCGCTGTCAAAAATCCCGGCAGCTCCCGCCGAAAAACTCACCCTCATCCCATACGGAGCCGCCAAACTCCGCATGACCGCAATGCCGATTGCGTCCGGAAGCAGAAAAAAGTAAACGAGCATCTCTGATATTATTGACGTTATGTAAAGTTATAATTAACAGAAATCTTGTATGATGGATATAATACGTCGTAATATTCATTTTACATTGTAGTGATGTATATTAGTATCTTTGGTTCATGGTATAGTATATAATGATTATACTATCCGTATATACATATTTATATATGGTCCAAGGATATTTTGAAAGGAAAAAGGAAACATGAACACAAGAGAAGCAGTTGCAAAACGCATCAGAGAACTCTGCGAAGAAAGAAGACTCACGCCGAACGGCATCAGCATCATAGCCGGTGTCCCCCAGGCAACCGTAAAGAGCATCCTCAACGGCGAAAGCAAAAACCCCGGCGTCGGCACCATCAAAAAGCTCTGTGACGGTTTCGGAGTAACCCTCGGTCAGTTCTTCAGCACCGAAACCTTCGACGCCCTCGAGCCCACCGAACAGCGCTGAGCGGGGGAGCCCCCGCGGGCATAGTCATTTTATCGGCTACGGTCGGATGAAGGCTCTGCCTCATCAAACATAGTGCGTCGACGCACTTACCCTTGGTTACGAAAGAAGCCCTCGTTTTCGGACGAGAGCTTCTTTTTTTGCCGCGAAAAGAAAATGAGGCTGGCGCGTATGCGCCAGCCCCATAGTCTCATATTCAGATAGTCGATTTCTGCTTCGTGGACTCAAAGTCCTCCTCAATCTCTTTAGACGGAGGCGGAGTCAGGAGCGACACTACCACTATACAAATCGAGGAGAAAATGAACGCCGGAAGCAACTCATATATAGCAAACCCACCGCCGAGCTTCGAAATCACCAGCTTCCAAAGGAACACCATCCCCGCGCCGCCGACCATGCCAGCAATCGCTCCCGCACGGTTAGTACGCTTCCAGAACAGCGAAAACAGCATCAGCGGTCCGAACGTAGCGCCAAATCCCGCCCAAGCGAAGGACACAATCTTGAAGATTACACTGTTCTCATCAAGCGCAATCACAATCGCAATCACCGCTATCGCGAAAAGCGTTATCCTCGAAATAGTCAGCACCTTCTTATCGTCCGCGTCCTTCTTAACGACGCCCTGATAAATATTCTTAGCGAACGCCGACGCCGCGATGAGAAGGTAAGAGTCAGAAGAACTTATAGTAGCCGCGAGTATGCCCGCCATGACGAAGCCGGCAAGTATCGGCGGCAGGAAGCTCGTCGCGAGAGTAATGAAGATATTCTCCGCGCTCGTCTGCGTAAGGTGCATGGTCGGCTCGACCTGTCTTCCCGCGATTCCGATGAACACTGCGACGATCAGCGATATCGACACCCAGATCATAGCGATCCGTCTCGACCGCTTGAGCTCGTCCTCACGGCGTATAGCCATGAATCTGAGTAGTACCTGCGGCATTCCGAAGTAACCGAGACCCCACGCCATCATCGAGGCGACACTCAGGAATCCGTACTCACGCGCCGCGCCGAAGACCGGCTTTCCGTTTTCGACCATCTGTATCCCGTCCTCACCGAGCGTCGGAGTCGCGAGACCGAAGAAATCGAGGAATCCCGGAATGCTCTTAGCGTTCTGTATGACAGCTCCGAGTCCGCCGCCCTTCACGGTGCAGATCGTAACAATGACAGTCAGCGCCACGATCATCACGATCGACTGCATGAAGTCGGACGCGCTCTCGGCGAGGAATCCGCCGAGGATCGTATAAAGCAGCACGAACCCCGCGCCGACGAACATCATCGTGACATAAGGCAGCCCGAACAGTGTAGAGAACAGCTTTCCGCAGGTGACAAAGCAGCTCGCCGCGTAGACCGTGAAGAAAACGAGGATGAAGAGCGCCGAGATTGTAAGCACGACCTTCTTCTTCTTCTCGCGGAAACGGTTGGAGAAGAACTCCGGAAGTGTGATCGAATCTGTGCGTATCGAGTAGCGGCGGAGCCTCTTCGAGACGATGAGCCAGTTGAGGTATGTACCGAACGCGAGACCGATAGCCGTCCACGCGGCGTCCGCGAGACCGCACCAGTACGCGACGCCTGGCAGTCCCATGAGCAGCCATCCGCTCATGTCGGAAGCCTCCGCGCTCATCGCGGTCACCCACGGACCGAGAGAACGACCTCCGAGAAAGTAGTTTTCAGAGCTCTTGTTGGCTCTGCCGGCAAAGACAATGCCGATCACGATGACCGCCGCCATATATATAATCATGGCAAACAGTATCTGTATCGTCGAACCTGTCATAAGATTGTTTCCTCCTTGAATGTCTCCGGCTTACAGTCGGATAATATATTATTCTATTAAAAATAAAATACAATAATATGATACCATATTATCCGGTTAAAGTCAATATTTATTCAAAAAAAATCCATCTGCAATCTGCAAGAATCGCGGGTGGATTTGGCGGTCCGCTATGTGAAATATTGCGAATCGCGGATTTATATGTTATTTTTTGAGAAAATCCGGATTATTTTCGCTCCGGTACTTGACAAACGCTCCGGAATATGATATAATAATTGGGTGTTCTGATGAGACATGGCCGGGTAGTTCAGCTGGTTAGAACGCTAGCCTGTCACGCTAGAGGTCGTGGGTTCGAACCCCATCCCGGTCGCCATATGCTGCTATGGCTCAGTTGGTAGAGCGCATCCTTGGTAAGGATGAGGTCATCAGTTCGACTCTGATTAGCAGCTCCAGAAGCCCGATACGCTTTGCGGTCGGGCTTTTTGCTGTTCTCTTGTCAGGTTTTCTTGTCGAACTTTGCCTTGCAGACCGGGCAGGTTATCGTTATCTCGCCCTTTCCTTTCGGCACACGGAGGGTATTCTTGCAGTTCGGACAGGTGAAGTAGCGGTGGGTCTTTATGTCGCGGATGCGGTTGTACTGCAATCTGAACCATTTCTTCACGGGATTCCAGACCTTCAGAAACGCGGCTCTCTCGCCGCTTCTCGCCTTCTGGTTCTTCGAGAATATCCGGAAGATCGCCCAGATCAGCGCGAGGTACGCGGGTATCTGGAACCATATGATGCCACTGACCCTCGCGGTGAAGGTGAACACCATCCCGAGGATCACGAGCGCGTAGCAGAGCTCGTCGACGCCGTATCTTCCGTACATGAACCTGCGGAGCTTATCCATTATATAAACATCTCTTTTCCGCCGCCCGCTCGGTTTCACGCGGGTGACTCTGTAATTTTATCATTAATTATATACTCAAACGCGCCGGAAGTCTATCCGATAAGTTATACAAAACGTAAAATTAATATTAAACCGCAAAAAGGCTTGCAAAATTTGTGTTTATGGTATATAATAGTATGAGTGTGAGAATCCGATAGCTTTCTCGTACGTAAAAAATATCTCCCGAAAGGAGTCTGTCAAATGATATATGATGACACGCAGGAAAACGAACAGTCCGGCTGCACGCATGACTGTTCCACCTGCTCATCTCACTGCTCTTCAAAGCCGCAGGACAAGGAGAGCATGCTCGAAAAGCCGCACGAAGGAACGATAATCAAGAAGGTCATCGGCGTTGTCAGCGGCAAGGGCGGCGTCGGAAAGTCCCTCGTCTCCTCGATGCTCGCCGTTCTCCTGAACCGCCGCGGGTACAAGACCGCGATACTCGACGCCGACGTCACCGGACCGTCGATCCCGAAGGAATTCGGACTGAAAGGCGAGGTTCTAGGCGACGGAAAAGGCGGCATAATCCCGCTTGAGACAAAGACCGGAATCAAGGTCATGAGCGTGAACCTTCTCCTGCCTGACGAGACCTCCCCGGTCGTCTGGCGCGGACCGGTAATCGCCGGCACCGTCAAGCAGTTCTGGACTGACGTCGCGTGGAACGAGGTCGACTATATGTTCGTCGATATGCCTCCCGGAACCGGCGACGTTCCGCTGACCGTGTTCCAGTCTATTCCGCTCGACGGGATCATCATTGTCACCAGCCCGCAGGAGCTCGTCTCGATGATCGTCGCGAAGGCGGCGAACATGGCGAACATGATGGAAATCCCGGTTGTCGGGCTTGTCGAGAATATGTCATACTTCAAGTGTCCCGACTGCGGCAAGGAGTACAAGATCTTCGGCGAGAGCCACATCACCGAGGTCGCCGGCAAGTTCGGCTATGAGGTTCTGGCGCACATCCCGATGGATCCGCGTCTCGCCGCTCTCTCCGACAAGGGTATGCTTGAACTGTTTGAGAACAATTATCTCGACGGCGCGGCTGATAAACTCGAGAAGATGATGTGACGTTCATATTTTTGACGCGTCTGTCTTTTATCACTGAAAATCTGACAAAAACGGCTCTGCGGAAACGGGGTCGTTTTTGCCTTTCACGTATAGAAAATTATGTGATGTCAGGGTGCTTGTTAAGTTTTGTGCATGGCAATGTAAAATATTGCTGTGCGCGATTGACAGACGCGGGAATATGTGATACAATGTTTACAGCATCACAAAAGGATAGCAAATACCCAAAGAAAAGAAAAAGAAAAAAATGAAAAGAAAACTTTCACTTTCACTCGCGCTCATGCTCCTCGCGCTGACCGCGGCTCAGGCTGTCGCGTGCGGAGACAGCACCGACAAAAAGGGAAACGACACTACGGCGTCTTCCTCCGGAAATGAGACCACTACCGCTGAGGAGACAACCGCGAAGTCGCTTCTCGACGACCTCGGGGACAAGGATTTCGGCGGACGCACCTTCAACTTCCTCGACGCGAACGGCAACCCGGCGGCTCACGTCAACATTCCCGCTGACGAGGAGACCGGCGAGACGATCAATGACCTGCTCTACCAGAGAGACAGCGTCATTGAGGACAAGTACAACGTCAAGCTCGACTATGTCCAGATCGCGAACGCGAACGACGGATGCGCGGCGCTGAAGAACTCGGTTCTCGCTGGCGACAATGACTATGATTTCGTTATGTCGAACCTGATGAGCGGCGGACTCGGCTCGATCGCTACCGACGGCGTCCTCGCGAACCTGCTTGACACCCCGTATCTCTCGCTTTCGGACAAGTGGTGGAGCCACTATATGTACGACAACCTCCAGCTCGAGGGTCGTATGTACTACACCACCGGCGATATCACCCCGACTCTCTATCAGATGCCGGCGTGCGTGTACATCAACCGTTCGCTGCTTGACAAGTACAATATCGACACTAACTTCTATGAGCTTGTCACCACCGGAAAGTGGACTGTCGATGAGCTCTACAGCCTGACCCGCGACAAGGACGAGGACCTCAACCAGGACGGTGTTATGTCCGATCAGGACGATTTCTTCGGCTTCGCTCCGCAGATGCAGACTCTTATGACTGAGTCGCTGCTTGTCGGCGCGGGCGTTGACCTTTCGGGTCTTAACGCTGACAAGACTGATATCGTTCTCGATTTCTCGAGCGAGCGCACTCAAAACGTCTTCACGAAGCTCCAGCAGGTTGTTCCGCACAACATCACCTTCGAGGGTTATTCTGTCGATACCGGCAAGGTCTTCTCTGAGGACAGGGCTCTTGTCACGATGCACTTCGTCGAGAAGGCTATAAACACCTTCAGATCGATGAACAGCGATTATTATATTCTTCCGGTGCCGAAGTACGATGAGGCTCAGGATGGCTATCGTTCCTTTGTCAACGCGTGGATCAACGCTTTCTCGGCTATCCCGGCTAACGCTGACCTTGAGTTTTCCGGCTTCATCACCGAGGCTCTCGCGCGCTACTCCTATGAAGTAATCCGTCCGCGCGCTTATGACATCACCTACAAGGCTAAGGCTACCCGTGATGACGAGTCCGCCGAGATGCTTGACATCGTCTTCGATAACGTTTACCTCGATTTCAACGCGATCTACGATTTCTCGGGCATGATGAACGCGTTCAACTCTGTGCTTGTTGACCAGACTCCTCTAGCGTCTACTCTCGCGTCCAAGCTGACCTCCGCTCAGACTCTGGCTGAAAAGCTTGTTCAGAACTGGGTTGACTGAGTAAGCCGCAAATAATAAAAGGCATTCCGTTTCACGGCGGAATGCCTTTTCCGTACGCTCAGGCGTGCAGTCCCATTTCTTTCAGTGTTTCCAGCGCCACGGCTGGATTGTTTCCTGTTATGTTGTCTGTGCCGAAGCCGACGCATCTTCTGACGGCTTCCGGCGTATCGGCACAGAAGAGCCACGCCAGTATTCCGCGGGACCTCGCGAACTTCACGTCAGCCGTTATCTTTTCGTCTGTGCAGTCTCCCCAGCCTATCGGGATTCCCATGCCGAACATGCAGTCATAGGTCTCATCGGTGAAGTTCTGCATATACCTTCCGGGGAAGCCCTGCGTGCGCATCTCCGGGTGAGCCGACTTTGTGTACCTGATCACCGCGGCGTCGAAGCAGGCTATCACCGAGCGTTCAGCGAGCCCGTATTCGTGGAGCATGGCGACGGTCTTGTCGACGCACTCGTGTGTCATGTCCTTTATTTCGACGTTCAGAAGGAGTGTGTCTGATTTGCTGTTCACGAGCTCCAGAACCTCGCGGAGCGTCGGGATTTTTGTTCCCTTGAAGTTCTCTGAAAATCTCACTCCGAAGTCGAATGTCTTAAGCTCCGCCAGTGTGTAATCTCGCGTCAGACCGGTATGGTCGGACGTTCTGTCTATGCTGTTGTCGTGTATCACGACGAGCTCCCTATCGCGTGTAAGGTTCACATCGAATTCGATCAGGTCGACGCCGAGGTCTATCGCCGCCTCAAACGAGATGAGCGTGTTTTCGGGAAATCTTGCGCATATTCCGCGGTGCCCGAGGACCGGGATGTGGTCCGGGCGGGCGTACCAAAGGTCTTTTTCGTTCATGATATTTAGTCTCCTTATTTATTTTCCGCGAAGAACTCTGTGATTTCCTGAAGCCGGTTCAGCGCTGTGTTCTTGTTCTTTTCATAGTACGACGCGAAGTCGGTCGAGTCCTTGCTGTACAGATCGGTCATCATCTTGTGGAAAAGATTCCAGTTGCCGAAGGTGTACCAGAAGGGGATCGAAAGCGAACGCTCGATTATGTCGAGCGCCTCGAGCGCCTCCTCGTAGTGCTCCTCGTCGCGGAGGTACTTGTTCTTGAGCGCCATTTCGTAGTAGGTCGGTAGAAGCGTCTTATAACCCGAGCAGGTCATCGCCTCGACTATCGTTCCGCTCATCTCAAGGTTCTTGACAGTCACGGGAATTCCGTACTGAGTTCTTCCGCCCATTGTGTAGTAGTCTTCCTGATTCTCATCGAGTTTTGGCATCGGGATCATTCCGAAGTTAATATCGCAGTCGCGGTACTTGCTCGAGATGCTGTTGACATCACCTTCTACGAACATCGCGCGACCGTTCTTGAAGAGCTCCTCCTGCTCGTCGGTTGCCCACTCTTTCTTTATATGCGACGAAGGACTCTTGTAGATCTGATACCACTTCTCGATGAAGCTGACTGTCCGCTCGTTATTGACGGTGAGCTCGAGCGAATCCTTGCCTTTCTCGATGATCTTCAGTCCCGCCGAGACCGGTGTATAATAGGATTCGCCGATGAACCCGGCGTAGCCATAGAGATCGTCCATATCTGCCGAGCCGCTGCCGTTCAGATCCTCATAGACATCCTTGGTCATGCCATAAAACTTGTCCATCGTCCAGCTTCCGGATTTAACAAGTGTGTATGGGTCATCCAACTTCCTGTTCTCTATGAGGTCACGGTTGAAGAAGAGGATTATTCCGCCCGAGATTACATTCGTCTCAATCGGGCTGTTGAAGCAGTAGAGCTGCCCCATGAAGGTCTGCTCGTCGACGATATAGTCGAGCCACCATGGCTGAGAGAAATCTATCTGGTCGACGTCATATAGGTTCACAAGTCCGCCTTGGAGCGCGATGTTTGGTCCTTCCATCGAGTGCATCTGACATAGATCGTAGGTATCGTCGCCGGCGTAGATCAGCGTCGCGAGCTGACGGGTGTGCTGTGAGCTCTCTATACCTGTGGCGGTAGTTTTGATTTTTATCTTGAAACGATCTTCTATCTCAACCATGCGGCGATATACCGCGTCGTTCACAAGGTCGCCGTTTTCCTCCTCAGCCACAAAGAGATCAGCGATAGCTTGCTTTTCGGTGATAATGTTGAACTCCGCGCCGCCGAAATCCTTCTCACCGAGTCCGTCGTCAAGCAGCTCGCGCTGTTCCATGATATTCAGGTCTGACGCGGTGGTTTCAGTGGTGTCCGGAGCTGTGGTGCTGTCGTTTTTTTGTTCCCGCTCGTTCTCTCCGCAGGAATATAGTCCTGCCGCGATTGACATGGCAAGCACCAGTGTCACCATTCTTGTGTGGTTTTTCATTTTCATATCTCCTTTTTGTTATAGATTTTCAAACCTTTTGATATCTTCTCGCAATTTCTCGCCGATCTCTCCGCGAAGGAATCCGGAAGTCCCGACGACGAACATATCCGCTCCGGCATTTTTCATTCGCACGAGATTTTCCGCGCTGACGTTTCCGTCGACCTCTATCGGGAGATCGGTCATCTCACGGAGCGCGGAGATCTTTCCGAGCGTGTATTCGCAGAGCTTTTGTCCGGCAAAGCCCGGGTTGACGGTCATTATAAGCACTCCGCCGAGAGCGGGGAGTATATCATTCAGAACTGATACGGGAGTCGCTGGGTTTATCGCCGCGAGAGGGATTCCGCCTTTTGCCCTGACGCGCTCGACGGCGCGTCCGAGGTGGTTTGTGCTTTCGGTGTGTATCGAGACATAGTCGCCGTCCTTTATCGGGAACCAGTCGAGTTTGTCCTCAGGTCGGTCAACCATCATGTGTATATCGAGCGGAAGTGTCGATATCTCATGCAGATACCGGCAGTAATCAGTACCGAGCGTGAAGTTCGGAACAAAGGAGCCGTCCATTATGTCGACATGAAGCGCCGTTATTCCGTTTTCCTCAAAGACGCGGCACATTCCGGCGGTGTCTGACGGTCTGACGCACATCATTGACGGGCAGAGCCTGTTCATTTCGTCTCACCTCCGCAGTCGAGCATTACCTTTACGCTGAACTCGTTTCTGTCGGTCATGATCCGGAGCGCGCGGTCGGCGTCTGAGAGCGGCAGGATGTGTGTGATCAGCGGCTTCACGTCGAGTTTTCCGGATTCCATCAGACCGAGTATGTCCTTCCAGTCGTTCCGGAAGCTCTCCCCCGGCATCGAATATCGTGAGTTCCACGTGCCGTAAAGCGTCAGCTCGCGGCGCAGTATCTTCCAATAGACGTCCTTCGGAATGTCCGCGTCACCGGCTGGATTCCCGAGAAGAATCAGCTCCGAGCAGGGCTTTGCGCAGCATATCATATCAGTGAGGGCTGAGACATGTCCGCAGGCGTCAACATATATGTCGGCGTCGTTTCTGTCGCCGATCTCCTCGAATCCGAGCCTCTCGGCGAACTCGCGGTGTTTCTGGTCGGGGTCGTGGAAGAGACATCCGGCGGCTCCGAGGGATTTCGCGATTGACATCACGAGCAGACCGATCGTTCCCGCGCCGTATACGGCTATTTTACGTCCGGCGATATCCTTTGCCTTCCTGAGCGCGTTCAGGGCGACCGCGGCGGGCTCGCACATCGCCGCCTCTCTCAGGGATACGTTGTCCGGAACCGGCAGAAGATTCTCTTTCTTTACATTCAGTGCGGTCGTGAACGCACCGTCACATCTTGATCCGTAGTAGTCGTAGTTCTCGCACAGGGCGTACAGTCCCTTTTTGCAGGGTTCGCATTCATGGCAGGGGAGAACCGGGAAGACGACAGCTCTCATACCATCGGTTTTTTGTCCCGGAGCGTCTGCTATGCCGGAGAATTCGTGTCCTATCGTTATCGGGTAATGATAAGCCGAACCGCGGTATCTCGCGATGTCGCTCCCGCAGACGCCGGTGTACGCTACTTTCAGCGTCACTTCGTCAGGAAGCAGTGGGGGAAGGTTGTGCGTATGCTCCTCGAAGCGCACGGTTTGGTTGTCTTTCACGAGACGCATTGAGCTTACGGTCAAAAATGATCAACTCCTTGTTGTTTCTGAGCGTTTTGTATTGACAAAGCGGACGCGGAGTGTTATAATGGTTATATGAATAACGTTTCCGCGTTCCTTTACATACACATTATATCAGGAATCAGCGCCGATGTCAACTGATGAGCGCCATATTGACCATATGAACGGAATATGCCCGGAAACGATCACAAACGAACGAAAGGAAAACACGCGATGCTTGAAAACCAGCGTAAGGAGCGTATAATAGGTCTTCTGACCGAGAACACCACGATGAGCACGTCTGAGCTCTCAAAGCGCCTGTATGTCAGCGACGCGACCGTCCGCAGGGATCTCGGCGACCTTGAGAAGGCTGGAAGAATCCACCGCGTGCATGGCGGCGCGGAGCTTGTCTCGGGTCCGGGAATACAGATTCCGCTGACGGCGCGCGACCGCGAGAACGACACGGCGAAGCGCAATATAGCCGCGAAGGCGATAAGGTTCGTACACGACGGAGACACGATCTTTCTCGACGCGTCGTCGACCTGTATGCGCGTTGTGCCGCTTCTCAGCGTGCGGACGGGGCTGACAGTCGTGACGAACAGTCCGAAGGCGATTCTCGAGCTTGCCGGGATGCACATCCGGACGATATCGACGGGGGGACTGCTCCTTGACGAGTCGGTGGCGCTTGTAGGACGTGACGCGGAGGATGTTATACGGCGAGTGAACGCCGATGTGATGCTCTTTTCCTGCCGCGGCGTGACTGAGGACGGCATGGTGTGCGATTCTTCGCTCGAGGAGACCAGCATACGCCGCGAGATGTTCGCCAGGGCGAAGCGGAAATATCTGCTCTGCGACAGCCGGAAGTTCGGAGCGAGCTACGCGTTCAACATATGCCGGGTTGATGACGTGGACATGATCATCACCGAAAAAGGCATCGAGAACAGACAAAACTAAAAATCAGAAAAAATCCGACTTTTTTTTAAAAACCCCTTGACAAACGCTTCGTGTTGTGGTATAATATCTATGTTGTTTCGAGAGAAACAAACCGGGGTGTGGCTCAGCTTGGTAGAGCGCTTGGTTCGGGACCAAGAGGTCGGGTGTTCGAATCACCTCACTCCGACCAGAGAAAGTCTTGTAAATCTTGTATTTACAGGGCTTTTTGCTTTGTGTGGGTATCGCTGTGCCGGAATCTTCGGGCTATACTGGTTCTTTCCCTTGACCCGCTGCCTGTGTCGTGTTATAATGATAATATCAACTATAGCCGGAGGAAAAAAATGACCATCACCGATAATGATATACAAGCGGCTCTCGCGGCGTTCGGAATGAATTACGATATCACCGGAAAGAGCGAGCTTCTTCGCTATGACTGCAAGCCTGAAGAGCTGTTCCGGCGTGAGTTCAAGCTGATACTGCGACTTGATCTTGCCGGGCGTTCACCTGTTGTCCTAAAGATATGCGGAGGGGACGAGCGGGACAAGGAGGACGCCGTCGAGTCTATGTGCCGCTTTTCGGAAATTCTGCGGGAGAACGGCTTCGAGACTCCGCGCCACTATATGTCGGGCGGGAAATTTGCCATCACGAGGGAGTTCGACGGTTGTCTGCTCACGGTCACTCTCGAGGATTTTGTCGAGAACGAGATAAAGCGCGTCAATGAACACACGGCATACCTGACCGGACGGCAGCTCGCCCGCACACACGATATATCCGAGAAGAACGACTGCCACGTGAAAAACGAGGTGATCTTCGATTTCTTTGCCGCGAACGACCTGTTCGATGTCGACGAGTTCCGCGGGCTCGCCGGGAAGCTGCCGGAAAAAGAGAAGGAGCGCGCGGTGAAGCTGATACACTTCGCGGACGACATATACGCGAAGCTTGCCCCGATACGTTTCCGCCCGAGGTACGCCGTTCAGGGGGATATCAGCGACTGCAACACATACCTGACGCCGGACGGGAACATCGGATTCTTCGACTACAACTGTGCCGGGGAGAATATTCTCTTCGCGGACGCTGTCATGCAAGGATGGTTCGAGGCTCATCTCATGGATTACGGGACAGAGCTGACCGATGAAATGTCAGACAGGATAGCGCGTGAGTTCTTCCGCGGATATCGGGAGGTGAGACCATTCACGGATGAAGAGACCGCCGTCCTGCCGGGAATGTACGCTTTGATCAGCGCCTTCGCGAAGGGAAACAACCGGTACGCCATGACCAACGCCGTAAAGGAACAGGACACGGCGAAGATTGATGAGCTGCTCGATATCATGGAACGGGAAATTCCGGCTGACAGAAATATTCTCTGAACAGAAAAGCGACTGCCGTAACCGAGCGGCAGCCGCCTTTTATTTACCTGTTTCTGTACTCACTCGGCGTAATCTTCGTAAACTGTCTGAACACCCGGTTGAAAGTCCGGAGCGATCCGAACCCGCAGATTTCCGCGATTGCCGTTGTCTGCATCGAGGTACCGGAGAGGAGCTCCTTCGCGTGCTCTACCCGGAAAGAATTCACCAGCGTGCGGAAGCCTATGTCTGTGTACCGCTTCATCCTCCGGCAGAGATAGTGCGGCTCGTAGCCGAGCTCCGCCGCTACCGTCTCGAGCGTCAGGTCCTCGTCGCTGTGCGCGCCTATGTACGAGAGAACGCGCTCTATAAGCGAGCCGCCGCCGCCCTCCGCGAGGTCCGGCTTCGCGAGAAAACCGGCGAGAACGCTCTCCAGCGCCGTTATGAGGTTCAGCCTGACGTCCTGCGGAAGGACCGGGTTGTGCGTCACGACCTTCGGATGGAATTCTACAAACTGGTCCGTGTGGGCAAGCGGCAGCATCTCGAACGAATGTTCAGAGTGATTTATTTTGTCAACACCGAACTTTTTCAGGTAGTACGCGATGTTCTCCTCAGGCGCGTCAAATACGGGCGACTGAGATGTCCTGCTGCCGAGCAGGCGGAAAAACTCCGGCGCGCAGTCGTGAGAGAAGACGTGAACCATGAATAACGCGTCCGGCGCGCACTCGAAGGAGTGAAGACGGTATGGAAGTATGAGCACGCATTTTCCGGCGGGAACGTGTGTGCGCACGGCGTTTATGTCGACCAGTATCTCACCCTTTATGACGTGGATAATCTCGGCGCTCCGGTGCAGGTGCGGATACAGAAAGCTCATTCCGTAGTACAGGCGCGCGTCGTAGACGAATCCGTCTCGGGAGTTCATGTCCTGATTGATCATATTCCGTTCCTCCTCAAAAAAAAAGATAACTATTGTCCAGTATTATACAATAAATAACTTTCAATTTCAAGCGGATTATGTTAAAATTATTGCAGAGGGGCGCGGAAAGCCTTGACGGGAACTGAGTATACCGCCATATGTGCTGAAAAATCGCCGTGCCACACCCGAAAGGAGAACAATTCCATGGTGGAAAAAATTTATCTTATCGCGCCGGAAAAGATCGGAACGATCAACCCGGACATCTACGGCGTCTTCGCCGAGCACATCGGAGGCGTCATCTACGACGGCATTTACTGCGGAGACAAGGCGGAGAATGTGCGCGGGTTCAGAAAAGAGATCATCGAGAAGCTGAAGGCTATCCGCACGCCGCTCGTGCGCTGGCCCGGCGGATGCTTTGCCGAGACATACGACTGGCGGGACGGCGTCGGACCGAAGGAAAAACGCCCGACGAGAATAAACTGGTGGACCGAGAATGACGGCAGATATGAGCCGAACCTTGTCGGAACAGACGAGTTTCTCGATTTCTGCTCGCTTGTCGGCGCTGAACCGTATTTCGCCGCGAATATAACGTCGGCTTCCCCGAGAGATATACGCGACTGGGTTGATTATGTGAACTCTCCCGAGAGATCAACCACATACGCGAAGCTGCGCTCCGGGAACGGTCATCCCGCTCCGTACAACGTGAAGCTCTGGGGAGTAGGCAACGAAAACTGGGGCGGCGGCGGAAACATGACGCCCGAATACTACGCTGGCGAATACCGCCGGTACGCCGAAGTAATGGCGAACGCCTCTAAGGGACTCGAGCTGATCGGCTGCGGCGCGTGCGATTTCGATTATGGCTGGACACGCAGGGTTCTCGGAGAGCTGTCGAAGAAGTACGTCAGAATGAGCGGTCTCTCGTTCCACTTCTACTGCGGCACGGCGGGCGGATCGGTGAACTTTACGGACGAAGAGTGGAATCAGCTTATTGACCGGGCAGGAAAGATGCAGGAGCTTATCGACCGCCACTGGGCTGCGGCTGTTTCCTACGGGCTTGAGAACAGCGCGAAGCTTGTCATCGACGAGTGGGGCTGCTGGCATCATGACAACACCGATCTTGTCGCGACTGACCATCTCTTTGAGCAGCAGTCGACCATGCGCGACGCGGTAGTTACGGCTCTCACGCTCAATATCTTCAACAACAACTGCGAAAAGATAAGGCTCTGTACCGTGGCGCAGCTCGTCAACAACCTTCATTCGCTCTTCCTGTCGCATGAGGACAAGTGCTTCTGCACGCCGACCTATCATGTGTTCGATATGTACAAGGAGCACATGGGCGCGGAGGCGGTCTCCGTGGCGGCTCCGGACGGCGTTTCCGCTTCGGCTTCGGTGAAGGACGGGATGATGACCGTTACGCTCGCCAACCTGACGCCCGACCGCGATATTGAGGTTTCACTCGAGGCGCTCGGCTTTGAGAAGGGAAAGACCGCTGAAATTATGACTCTCGGCGACGGCGATCTCCACGCGCACAACACGTTCGATGAGCCGGAGAAGGTAATGCCGGGATGTGAGAGTGCCGAAGACTTTGACGGAAGACTGAATCTTGTCAGAGGATCGATCGCGTCCGTGAGGTTCGCGGTTCTGTAATACGGTTCTGACCGCACAATAAAAAGAATTCGGAGGTATACCATGAAAAGAAGGCTCATATCGCTTCTTGCTTTATCGTCGATCCTTATCTCGCAGGCTTCCTGCGCGGGCACGGGAACCCAGCAGGACGACACGTCTGGTGACACATCCGACACGACATCGGAGGTTACGACAGACGACGGGAGGATAAAGGACGATCTTCCCGCAAAGGACTTTGAGGGAAAGGAATTCCCGATACTCACGACCAGCTGGTATAATGCGAGAAACTATATCTACGCGGACACACAGGACGGCGACGTCATGAACGACGCGCTTTATGACTCGATATCAACGGTCGAGGACAGATTCGGTGTAGATATAACAATAACTGACGACGAAGAACAAGATGCTGTCGCGAAGACTCTGCACAATCTCGTCATGTCCGGAGACGACACATACAAGCTCTATTACGGTCATGATCTGAATACTGTGCAGAACGCGCTGAACGGCGACTTCCTCGACATAAAATCTCTCCCGAACATCAACTTCGACAAGCCGTGGTGGCGCGGGACAAGCGACAACTTCACGATTGGCGGTAAACTATACTTCACCGGAAACTGCCTGTCTCTCAGCGGCATATTCATGAACTATGTGCTCGCGGTCAACAAGAAGCTGGCGGACAATTACTCAGTTGAGATTCCGTATGACAAGGTCACGGCGGGCGAGTGGTACATAGATGATCTGTCGGCGCTATTTAAGGATTTCGGGTACGCGATCGACGGCGACGGGATGTTGTCCGAGAGCGATATGTACGGTCTTGTTACGAGCTATTTCGGACATATCGGTCTGCAATCCGACCTCGGCGGCACTATGGTGACAAAGGATGCTAACGGAAACCTTCAGGTTGTCGACAACACCTCGCATATAGTCGGAGTGCTCGAAAAGGTCGAGGAGCTCATGACTCACGGAACTGACAAGTTCGGTGAGAGTAATGAATATGGACAGATCGTCTTCGTTGAGAACAAGTCGCTCTTCATGTTCGGTGAGATGCGCACGCTCTACACCCAGGTCAGACCGAAGGATATCGTCTACGGCATTCTGCCGTTCCCGAAGTATGACGGGACGCAGAAGGAGTACCGTTCAGCCGGGTGCGACATCTACTGGGCGGTTCCGAAGACAGCTTCCGCTGATGCGGATATGATCGGCACTGTCGTCGAGGCTCTCTGCTGCAAGAACTATAACGACGTCGTCCCGAAGGTCTGGGAGCTCGTCCTCGGGCGCAAGCTCGCCGACTCGGAGGAGGACACCGCGATGTTCGAGATAATCCGCGGGGCGCAGTTCGTCGACCTCGGCTTCGCGTTCAGCGGGCAGTCGGGTAAGCTCAACGACCTCGTTTTCATGACGAAGAACACGAAGAGCAGTCAGGTCGCCTCCTATGTCGAAAAGAGACGCGAAGCAGTCGTGACGAAGATTGACGAGCTGAACAGTCTGTTCTCGGAGCTTGAATAAACGCAAAATAATTATCTGAGGGCGCGTCGGGCGCTTCCGGGGTTTATCCGGGGGCGTTCCGGCACTTTTTCTGTTGTTTCGGGTATTTGAGGCATCGCAGGTTCATGGCGGCTGTCCCACCTCAGCATAGAATGAGAGCAGACCGGTTCACCTCCGGTCTATCTTCAGAAGAGAGGATGATATACTTGACAAACGACATGAGACAGGGTCAGGTGCCCTTTGACGAGCTGCGTCTGTCCGGACGTTTTCCGCCCGCGATGGCTTACGTTCCGTGGCAGAGGCTCGACGAGATGTACACGCCGGAGACGGCGCTGGAACGCGGGACGCTCTATCCGGAACTCGACAAGCCCTTCATGGGCTGCACCGTGATGAGCGGTCAGAACGGCGTTTGCCGCCGCGCCGCCGGATCGACGGCAAACGAAAGAAGGTGTCAGAATGGCTGAGAGACCGATGACAAACAACCGCTTCGCGGCGTGGGAGCTGCGGCTCTATCTTGACACTCACCCGGACGACGAGAGGGCTCTCGCCGCCTATAAGAAGCTCTGCGCCACGATCGGCGGGTGCAGCTATCCGTGCGTCACACCGCAGGGAATGATGGCGGCTGGAACCGACAGCTCATCGTCCTGCCCGTGCGGCGGAAGATGGAACTGGATCGACGACCCGTGGCCGTGGGAAGCCAGCGCTAACCATGTTGAAAGCGAGGACTAAGATATGTGGACATATGAGAAGACACTGCAATACCCGGTGAAGATAAAGAACCCGAACCCGAAGCTCGCGAAGATCATCATAACCCAGTACGGCGGTCCGGACGGAGAGCTCGGCGCTTCGCTGAGGTATCTCAGCCAACGGTTTTCGATGCCTTACGCAATGGTCAAGGGCGCGCTCACCGACATAGGAACCGAGGAACTCGCCCACCTTGAGATGATCGGCGCGATCGTTCATCAGCTGACGCGGAATCTCACTCCGGAGGAGGTCATGAAACAGGGCTTCGCGGACTACTTCGTTGACCGCACAACAGGAGTATACCCGCAGTCCGCGTCAGGAATGCCGTATTCGGCGGCGACCATGGCGGTCAAGGGCGATCCGGTAACCGACCTGCACGAGGATATGGCGGCTGAGATGAAGGCGAAGACGACTTATGACAATATCCTGCGTCTCTCGGACGATCCGGACGTGAACGATGTGATAAGATTCCTGCGTGAGCGCGAGATAGTCCACTACCAGCGATTCGGCGAGCTTATGCGGCACGTCCAGGATAATCTCGACTCAAAGAACTTCTTCGCGATCAACCCGTCGTTTGATAACATGAACGGGACCTGCCCGAAGAAGTAGGTAAAAGAATAAGGCTGTCTTGCTTTCGCAGGCAGCCTTTTGCCATGTCAGCGGAGTATCTTCTCCCCGTCAAAAATGATTATGCCACGTCCTCTCCCGGGAACGCCGCCCTTATCGAGCCACTCGGCGTACTGGCGTCTGAGCGTTGTGTCGCGCCTCAGCACAGACGGTCCCTCGCTGTAATCCCTTCCGTAGAGCCGCCAGCAGTCCGGGAAGTCCGGCTCCTGCTTCTCGCCGAGTATCTCAAAGCATCCGATGAACCTCGACAGATTCGAGCCCGGCGTCATGAAATCAAGCATCTTCGGATAGATTATCCAGCTCGAGCACTGGAACAGCAGCTTGCCGTCAACACGCCTCTCCGGGAAGAAATCATACGCCTTTTTAAGCGACCCGATGACATCCTCCTCGCGAAGCCTTCCGTCGGACGGGATATGGATTGACAGGGCGTCTGTCTCTCCCGGAATCAGCTTCAATCCGTGTCTCTCGATTGTCTCGTCTGTCATGCCGTATTTCGCGGGCTGATATTGCAGCCTGCCGAGGGCGAAAATCCTCATCATCAGGAAATCCCTGTGCCACCAGTCGGCGAAAAGCCCCCACTCGCCGTAGGTCTCATGACATTCGCGGTTCTTGAACCCGAAGTCCCGCACGGCGTCGCGCCACAGCTCATCCGACAGAGCACTATTTCTGTACATATCCCGAAGATGCCCGGTCATCGCCGTGAAGAAGACGAACGCGACAGAACGCCTCGGAACGCCCGTGAGCTCCGCCGTCCGGTCTATCGCCGCCCCAAGCTTCTCCATATCGATATCGTCCGTAGTCTCAAAACGGCGCGTCGACTCATCGAGCAGTTTTTCCGTCTCGCTGTTGTCGTTTATCCTTCTCTCCGCGTCAAGAAAGAAGCCGACCGCCTCTTCCGGGTAATCGAAGGTATCAAAGAATTCTTTCATAAACATATCGCGTAATCCTCCGCTGAATTGCCGGTGTGTTCCGGCTGTCAGAAGTATTATAACATATCCGGATAGAAAATGCAATACGCGCGGCACATTTTTTTTCACGGATTATTGATCTCTGAAGCCATGCACGGACGCACGGCGGAAATACGCCTCCGGACAGCTGAGGCTGTCAGCCGGGTGCGCAGGCTGAACACCGTCCCGGCGTTGGCAGAGCAAAACCCGCTCGTGTCTGTGAAACATTTGTGCCCGCCCTTTGTCATGTCGTCCCTTATCCCTTTATTATCAGCATCGCGGCGATACCGAGGATCGACAGCGCGACCGCGGCAAGCTCGCGGCGGGACGGCTTCTTCTTCGTGAAAAAGCTCATCAGCGTGGAGACGACGATTATGCCCGCCGTCTGAACCGGATAATACACCGACGCCGGTATCGCGGCAAGCGACATCAGGTTTATCAGGTTGCCCGAATAATTCATCGTGCCGCACCCAAGCATCGCGAGCACCGACACACCGTCCGGTCTGAACCGCTTGTCCTTACCCGTAACAATAAACAGCAGCGCAAGCGATATCGCGAACGACCACGCCCCCGTGATCATCATGTACGCCGCCTCGTCAACCCTGTCAAACGAAGCGGACTGATATATCTTCGAGATGACGCCGAAGAAACCGTTGAGCACGAATATGGCGGCGTAATAAATCGTCCCGGACTTACTTTCCCCTTTCTTCACCGTGACGGCGAGCGCGAGAATTATAAGCAGAACCGACACTATCTTCGCGACCGTTATTCCCTCGTTATAGAACGCGATTCCGAGAAGAGACGGCAGAAGCATACCGCCGAGCGTCGTGAACATCGAGTAGAGAGATATATTTATCCGTCCGAGCGCCTTCATACTGCACATCATGAAAGCGACGCTGTTGAGAGCCGAGAAGAACGTCATCATAAGCGTGAACCACCCGAGCCCATTTATCGGAGTGAAGCCGTTCCGGACAAGATAGACGACAGACAGGACGACAAGCCCCGACAGACTGAACCCCGCCTGAAGCGTGAGCGACTGTTTCATGCCGTTCCCCGAGCGCTCCTCGAACTTCTGGTTGAACAGGAACTGAAAACTGAACGCAGCGACCGCGACGACCATAAGCGTGTAATACATTGTGAAATACCTTTCAGACAAAAGAATAATATCAGATATTATAGCACATACGAAGGAAAAAGAAAAGATAAAATTTCCACATAAATATGTAATCCCGCCGCGTCATCTCTCACTATTATGTCATATGACGGCAAAAAAGGAGCCGCCGGAGATCATCTCTCCGCGGCAGCCCCTTATCATAGGATACACTGAATAAATCGGGTTTTCGCAGAAAAAAGGCTTGGATTTATGGGTTTTTTTCTGCGAAAACAACCTTAAATCAGTGTTTCCTTATTGATTTGTCTTACTTCGACTGAGTCATCGGAACGACAGCGCCCGCGTAGGTGTCAGTGATGTACTTCGCGATAGTGTCGCTGGTGAGCACCTCGATGAGCGCCTTTACCTTCGGGAGGTTCTCGTTGCCCTCCTTGACCGCGAGGACGTTGACATACTGCTCCTTGATCGCGAGCGACTCGGAGTTCTCAACCGCCAGAGCGTCAGCGAGCTTCAGACCGGACGCTATAGCGTAGTTGCCGTTGATGACAGCGCACGCGACGTCGCTCAGCACAGTCGGGACAAGAGCGGCTTCCATCTCGCGTATATCGATGTTCTTCGGGTTCTCGACGATATCGTTCTTTGTAGCGTTGATGCCGACGCCCTCTTTGAGCTTGATAACGCCGTTCTCCTCAAGGAGAAGCAGAGCGCGCGCCTCGTTTGTCGGGTCGTTCGGAACGGCTATGGAATCTCCGTCCTTCAGGTCAGAAAGAGACTTCGCGGTGCCCGCGTAGATGCCGAAGGGCTCATAGTGGATAGCCGCGACATTGACGAGGTGAGTGCCGTTCTCGGCGTTGAAGTTGTTCAGGTAGTTGATGTGCTGGAAGTAGTTCGCGTCGACGTCGCCGTTCTCGGTCGCGGTGTTCGGGGTGACATAGTCGTCGACGACCTTGATATCGAGGGTGTAGCCCTTTTCAGCCATCAGGGGTTTGCACTGTTCGAGAATCTCCGCGTGAGGGGAAGCCGTCGCCGCGACGGTGATGGTCTTGTCGTCGGAAGCCTTTGAGCCGCAGGATACCGCCGCCGGAATGAGAAGCGCGGCAGCGAGAATGAGTGCCAGAATCTTTTTCATGATATAATCTCCTTTTTTTATAATACCGCCGTATGACGGGATTTGACGTTACTTGTTCCTGATGCGTTTGTCGCACGCTTTGGCGACCCGGTTCAGGACCTCCTGCATTATCTGCACGAGGATTATGAGAAGCAGGGACGAAATGTACATCGCCTTGCTGTTGAAGCGGTAGAGACCGTACTGGATAGCGAGCTGTCCGAGACCGCCGCCCGCGACGAGCTGCGCCATAGGCGTGTACCCGAGAATTGTCGTCAGTGCGATAGCGCCGCCTATAAGCAGCGAAGGCTTCGACTCGGGAAGCAGAACCTTCCATATGATCTGGAAATTGCCGGATCCCATTGACTGTGCCGCCTCGATGACGCCCCGGTCGACCTCTTTGAACGAAGACTCAACCATCCTCGCGACAAACGGAGCCGCGGCGAGAAGCAGATAGACAATAAACGCGTTGTCTCCTATCGACGTACCGACGAGAGCCCTTGCAAGCGGCTGAGTCATGACAAGCAGTATCATGAACGGAACCGAACGCAGGACATTGACAATGAACCCGATAATTGTGTTCACGGCCTTGTTCGGGAATATCCCGTCCTTGTCGGTGCAGTAGAGCAGAACCCCGAGCGGCGTGCCGATGAGATAGGCGAGGAGAGTTGAGATAAGCGTTATCTTCAGCGTCGTGTAGATCGCCGAGGAATAGATCGCCGTCATTCCCTCACCGAGAAACGAGTCGAACATCACGCGCTCACCTCCTCATACTTAAGTCCGCGGGAATCGAGATAGCCGAGAATCCGTTTCTGCGCGCCCTCGTCCTCCGGAAGTTGCAGAAGTATCTGACCGAACGCCCTTCCGCCGATGTCCTTTGTGTCCGCTCCCATGATGTTGACAGCCGCGCGGCACTCAAGGCAGATATTCGCGACAACAGGCTCAAACGACGAGCCGCCGTCGAACACGAGGCGTATGATCTTCCCGCCCCTGAAATCCTTCACCGCTCCGCCCTTCGGAAGGATGAGCTCACGCGCCATAGCCGACTTCGGAGAGACGAACACGTCCGAGACATTGCCGGTCTCGACGACCTTTCCGCCGTCAAGGACAGCGACGCGGTTGCATATCTGCTCGACGACCTTCATCTCATGCGTTATCACGATTATCGTTACGCCCATCTTCTCGTTTATCTCCTTGAGGAGCGCGAGGATTGAGCGGGTGGTGTTGGGGTCGAGCGCGCTTGTGGCCTCGTCGCAGAGCAGAACCTTCGGGTCGGTCGCGAGCGCCCTGGCTATCGCCACGCGCTGTTTCTGACCGCCGGAAAGCTGGGACGGATAGCTGTTTTCGCGATCCGACAGACCCACGATTCCGAGGAGCTTTCTCGCTTTCTCGATGCGCTCGGATTTCTTCACCCCGGCGATCTCCATCGGGTAGCAGACGTTCGCGAGAGCCGTGCGCTGGGACAGTAGATTGAACCCCTGAAAGATCATCGTGATCTGGCGTCTTCTCTTCCTGAGCTCAGACGGGGAAAGCCTGCACAGGTCCTCTCCATCAAGGAGAACCTCGCCCTCCGTCGGACGCTCGAGAAGGTTTATACATCTGACAAGCGTGGATTTGCCCGCGCCCGAGAGACCGATTATGCCGAATATGTCTCCGTCGTTTATAGTCAGGCTGACGTTCTGTACGGCGTCGACGCCGCCCGACGCGGTGTCGAAATGCTTTGAGAGATTTTTCAGTTCTATCAAGCCGCAACCTCCGTTTCAAAATCAAAAATAAAATCCGGCAAAGTCACATTGACTCCCGGACAAAAACGGCAGAATATAAAGATGATCCCGAAACCGCCATATGGACGGCACAGCGTGAAATTCAGACAGCTCTCATTTTCGCGCGGCGGAACATCCCCCGTCATTCATCCGGGAGCAGAGCATTCGTCCGCATCTGAAATTCGAACGCAGAAGCGCTTCAAAATAATATCTCACAGCCGAATACCCTCCGTTTCATCAGAATCACCCGCGAGGCTTCTTCCCTTCACGGTACAAATATTATACTACAGTTTCGCCTTCCTGTCAATAGCATGTTTAGACAAAATCCGCGGGACAATTGCATAGGGACATTGTAGGCTTTAACAGACCGGGCGCGGCTGCAAGCATAAGTTATCAGACTCATGAGATCATCCCTTTCCTGAGTTTTTTATCAGGATATGCCGTGAGAGGAGATGGTGAAGGGGATGCCCGCTGAACACACTGAACACAGTGAACACGGCGAATACACCCCCCCCTGCTTTTACTTTCTCACTCCGCGGTTCTCAATCTGCTCGCGGGGCTTATTCCCTTGAAGCCCCGGACACGGCCATTGTTGTCCTTCACAAGCGCGTAGGTCAGTCCGAACTCATGCGCGTGAGCGCGCAGGTAGCCTATCACCCGCAGCTTATCAAAGGTCTCAACGGCGTTGTCCTCGCACCAGCACTTGTAAATCCAGTAGAGGTCCTTCGAGCTTGTCTCATATTCGGGACCGAACACAAACGTGCCCTCTGAGCGCAGACAGCTGACGATATTGTTCGCCTCGTCCATCGCGGCTCTGATCGCCGCCCTCGATTTAGCGCTTACCGTGAACTGGAAGTTGTGTTCTCTCAGCCTGTAAAGACCGGCGAGCGCCCAGATGACTATCATGTCTCTTTCGGCGATAAGCTTCTCAGACAGGAACGGGTCGTCAACTCTGTCCTTCGGTCTCGGCTTTGTCATAAGTATCAGCTGACGCCGGAAGAAGCCGTAGCTGTCGTCGTTCGCCGACCTCAGAAAACCGTTGCTGAAAGCCATCAGCCTGCAATACATCAGACCCTGATACGACTGAACGCCCTTCTTCTCGAGATCCATCGGACCCTCGGCGGTGATGAGAGCCTTCAGGTTATTCGTCGTCGGGAGGTTCTGCATTCTCATATCGTCGTCAATCATGAGCAGCTTATGCTCAAGATCGGCTCTCGCGAAGGAGTTGGATTCCAGCTTTGGTATACTTCCGTTATTCATGTTGTCGCCGAGAATCGCCCGCATCACAACGCCGATTCTTGACTTTCCCTCGCCGCCGTTGCCGATTATCAGGAGCATCTTCTGCGCTCTTGTGGAAGGTATCAGGCAGTAACCCATGAACTCCTGCAACGTCAGCACATCGTCAGGGTCGAGAAGCTCGTTCACGAACCTCACCCAATGCTCGGGATCCTTGCCCGCGACGTTCGTATAAGCCGCCGCGAGCCTGTTTCTGCAAAAGAACTTCTCGTAAGTCCAGCGGCAGTTCGAAATATTGAACGTACCGTTCGCGAAGTTAATGATATCATCGTCGACCATCAGCGCGTCCGTGCTAGCCTCAGCCTTCAGGTTCTCGACGATATTTCCCGCCGTCTGAATCGGGAAGCTCACCACGTGGTTCTTAATGATATTATAAACGTCGCGCTTCAGCTTATCCGCCGGGCAATAACCGTCAGGAGTAAAGAACGTACCGTTCACGCACCGAAGCTCATTCTTCTCCAGAAACTCCTTGCAGAAAGCAGTAGTATTGATGGATTTACCGTTCCACCAAGCCGGCGCCGGCGAGCCGCCGGTGGCATAGTCATTGTTTCTCTCTACGCCGGATGAAGCTCCTGCCACATCAGACATAGTGCGTCGGGAAGGTTCTTTCTTCGCGGAGTTCAGCGCCTCGCGCTTCTCTTCTTCCTCGTCTTCCATCGTGTAAGCGACCTCGGGTTCCGTCATCATCATGCGGCTGTCGTCAGCGTATGCGTCGCCGTACGCTCTCGTATCCTCCGGCGGCTCGTATCCGTCGAACTCGTTCGTTACCTGTATGCCTTTTCTGAGTCCTGCCATTTTTTTTGTGTTCCTTTCAGTTCAGGTAGATTCAAGCTTGTTCAGCTTTTCTGAACTCTGGTAACATTATAGCACAGCAGAACGTGTCACCGCTTGCCAGGATGTATCAGAAAGTGTCAGGGTTTTCAACAATGTTACAGGCTATATAGCACTATATTTTATCAGTATGATACATTACTGTAAAAACCGCACCGCCGGATAACGGAAGAGACAGTGATTTTCGGGTGATGAAGCAAAAGCATGGGGGGGTGTATTCGCCGTGTTCACTGTGTTCAGCGTGTTCAATAAAAAGAAAAGGGACCGCTCCCGCGATCCCACGTTTCTATTGCTTCTCAGACACATAAACCCCGACACGGCTCGCAATCACGTTTATTGTCTCGTCAATACTCTTGGACCCCTCGAAGTACATCTCCGCTTCCTCACGGATTATACCGAGCACCTTCCCTGTGAGATACCTTTCCCGTCCGGTGAAGCTCCCGGCGCTTTTCACAAGCTCCCTCAGAGCCTCGGCGTCCGACTCGCCGAATGTGCGGCGTATTCCTTCCTCACCGCCTGTCACCATGTCGATGTACTCCTGCCCGGCGTCCGGCGGCCAGCTCGCGTATCCGTTCCCGGTCGTGAAGAAGGTCGTTCCGATAAGCCTTTCAAGCGCGGCGTCGAATTTCTCCGTGAGCGGTGAGAAGCTGTAATCGGCACTGTCGAGCATGAACATCAGGAACTCTGCCGCGCCCTCCGCGTGCTCCGAGGACGACATGACAGCGAAGCTCATACCCGGTTCTGTCACAGCCCCGACGCTCCCGTCAGCCGTCGGATACCCGGCAAACACAGTCTCATCCCCGCCGAACGGCAGCTCAGACGTCACCATATCGCCAGGCGACCAGATCTCACAGTCGAGAAACACAAGCCTCCCGTCGCGGTAAACCGAATCCCGGTCGTCCTGAAGGTCAGACAGAGCGTCGCCGGAAAGCGTATCCTCATACCGCCACGAGTCCGCGAACCCAGCCGCGAACGCGAGAATATCACGGAAATCATCAACCGCGAAATGACACTCACCTGTCGAAAAGTCAACATATTCCCCGAGCGCGCACCTGAGCGTCATATCAAGCACCTCGTCCCGCCCGGCGTCGACGAAGAGATACTTCCCGTCGGAAAGACCGTTTCCGAGCGAGATGAAGTCACTCACGCTCATCCCGGACCGTGCCTCGGATGCCTTCGAAACAAGCGTCCGCACACCGAACGAAACCGGAAGCTCATACATTTCGCCGCCCCTGAAGCAGTCGAGCAGCTTCTCCGCATACCCGTTCCCGTCAAGCGTCTTCCCGATGTCAATGAGATTCCCGGACAGCGCGAGGTCGCCTGTCAGCTCAAAATCCGACGAACGGATAATATCCGGCGCGTCGCCGCCGGAGAGCGCCTTTTTCAGCTCCTCTTCACCCGTGAACACGCCGTTCTCGTCCCTGCCGGTGTAATACCTGAGCACAACGCGATATCTGCCGCCCAAGCGATTGAAGCGCACGACGTCCGCCGGAAAATCATAGTCCGCAGCGCCGACAGCGAGAGTCAGCAGTATCTTCTCCGGAATCTTGTTCTCCGGCAGCTTCTCCATCACGAGCACTTCCCCGCCCGATGTAAAGCCGCGGTCTGTGAGAGCCACCGCGATACGCTCTTTATCAATAACAACCGTTTCCGATATCTGAGAAGCGATAACGTCCGAGTTTATCCAGTCGAGAATGATCTCAGGCGGATCGCCGGCGAAAAGCGCCTCGTTGTTTCTGAGCCACACGCCCCCGGCTCCGGGAACTCCTGTGTAGCCTGACGGCACGGCAAATACGTCTCCGTCAGAGCCTTCGGGGTTGATGTAGTACACGTTCCCGACACCGTCGTCGTCATAGCCTGAAGCCGCGACCCGCCCATCGGACAGCGTCGTCATCCGGTCGACCGAAAAACCGCACTCAATGTCGGATAACGGAGAGAGCGACTTATCAAACACACGGATCAGATACCCGTCGGCAAAATATATTCTTCCGTCCCCGTCCGCCGCGATGACAGCCGGAAACATCTCCCCGCCGCGCCTGTCGTCGAGCATGGCTGAGATATCCTCTGACAGAGCCGTGATCTTCCCCTCGTCCCAGACGAGAAGCGAGAATATGATCTCCTTCGCCGCCTCGTCACGGCGTCTGGCAAGCAGAAGCGCCCGTCCGTCCGGATACCCCGCCGTGCTGAGGACATAGCCGTAATCACCGGCGCTCAGCGAATCTGAATACACGACCTTGTTCTTTTTATCGGTCTTGATGATCATGCGCCTGCCGAGTATTCCCCCGTCTGTCTCCTCGACCGTTTCGCCCGTGATGACAAGCCCGCCGCCGGTTATGAATATGCCGTCGGGAACGAAATTGTCCGGTGTGTCAATACTCTGTGCCGACCAGACGTGCTCGGGCTTCTCCCCTCCGTCAGGCTTTTTGCCGCAGGAAAAGAGCGATACGACAAGCGCGAGCGCGACCGAAAGCGCCGTAATGCGTGTCAGCTTCATATTCTCACCCTTTCACTGTCTCTCCGCGAGATAAGTCCCCACGCGGTCCTGAATTATCTTCTGCACCTCCTCAAGCGTCTTGTCGCCGGAGAAGTACGCTTCCGCCTCCTCGTTTATTATGCCGGTCACGGTCTGGTCCGCCATGTTTCCGGGTGCGGCGTCCGAAATCAGAGACTCAATCATGCTGATGTCCCGCTCGCTCACCTCGAAGTATTCCCCGCCGCTCTCAGCCGTGATTTTCTTCACGATCTCCGGGTCGACGTGCTCGCCGAAGCCGCTGTATCCGTCCGACTTCATGATGAAGCTGCGTTTCAGGTCCTCCGCCGATTCGCGGGCAAACGCCTCGCGCAGTATCGGGAAGCCCATGCCGATATCCCTCCCGTCGTCGCTCATCATGTACTTTATGAACTCCCAAGCCCCGCCCTTCAGAGACGATTTCTCGGGTATCCCGAAGCACGACGTCGGTATGACCGAGGTCCCGCCGCCGGAGCTCTCCCCGCGGGGATAGCCGATGAACACGCAGTCGCCGGTTCCGAAATGATACTCCGCCGAGATAATCTGACTGATATCGTATATGCTGTACCTCTCGAATATGAGCTTCCCGTCGAGAAGCGGCTTCCTGCTGTCCGCCCTGTAGTCCTCGAGGTCGTCGCCGGAAATTGACTTTGAATACCTCCACTCATCCGGATACCGCGCCGCGAAGGCGAGAATCTTACCGAACTCCGCGCTGTCAAACGAGCACTCCGCAGTCTCCCAATCTATGAAGCCGTTCATCGTGAGCTCTGTCAGCACGTCGAGCATACCCTTCCTCGAGGCGAACTCAAACGGATAGGTCCCATCCGGCAGGTTCTCCATATAGTCGATGAACTCGTCAACGGTCCAGCTGTCCATCCCGACGACAGAGCGCTTAACCGCGAGCGTCCCGAGACTGAACCTGACCGGCATCCCGTAAAGCTTCCCGCCCCTCTTCACACAATCGACGACGTTCTCAAACAGCAGTGAGCGGTCGAACTTGTCCCTCTCCATGACCTTATAAAGGTCGGTGAATATCCCGGCGGACATCCAGTCGTCAGCCCTTCCGAAGCCGTAGAGCCAGACGATATCCGGCGTATCGGAGCTCATAAGCCGCTTTTCGAGAGTCGTCTCGCCGACGTTCCCGGTCTCCTCGTCGTACTGGTCATAGACGCTGAGCCTGACGCGGTACTCGCCGTTTGAGCGGTTGAACCTCACGATCTGCTCCGGAAGGCTCATGCCCGTGTGCGCGACCGCGAGCTCGAGCACATACTTCTCCGGCACCTCGTCGTCCGGGACACGGTCAAAGACAAGAAGCTCCGAGTGATCAAACCCGCCGTCCTGATTCAGAACGTCGGTCGTCCCGGCAAAGCGCGACTCGTCACGGACACAGAACTGAGTAACGCTGCTTGCGATGACATCCGAGTTTATGAAGTTCATAAGCTCCGACATATCCGCCGACCCGTCGTCAGCGGCGCTCACGCCAAAAACCGAGTTCCAGTCGTTGTAGTAGAGCTCATAGCCGCCGCCGAACAGGATATCCGGAGTCCTGCCGCTCTTCGACGGAAGGTCAATACCGCCGGTCAGCTCCCATGTATCCGTCCCGATATATGACACTGTAGCCCCGCCCCTGCGCGAGGAGACAAGCACGCCGACCCGCCCGTCAGAAGCGGTCCCGAAGCCGCTGATACTCCCCTCAGCCTGAATCGCCGTTATGAAGCCAAGGTCAGAGTCGAGAATGATGATGTCCGAGTCGGCAAAGAGATACACGCGCCCGTCAGAGTCCGCCGCGATTCCGGATGGGAACAAACCGAACCTTCCACCGTCAGGGAGCTCAGCGCCGGATTTTTCGAGGTCGCCGAGGATATCTCCGGTCAGGATATCTGTCTTCCCGTCCTTCAGGGACGCTATGCCGAGCAGTGTCTCCCCGCTCTCCTCGTCGTATCTGTCCGTCAGTATCAGCGCCGAGCCGTCCGGTCTGAGCGCCGTCCCGCGCAGTGAACCGCAATCGCTCCCGACATCTGTCCGCGACGTCACGCTGAGATCGTCCGCAACAGCCAGCACTACAGGTGTAACACCATCACCCGAGCTGTCGCTTCCGGCGAGTATGAACCCTCCGTCCGGGCACGCGAGCAGCTCATCCGGCATAAACCCGTCCGGCAGTGACAATAACGTTGTCCCGTAGACATGGTCGACCCTCAACTTTTCCGGCGCTTTCCCGCCGCAGGACGAGAGAGCCGTGAGCGACAGCGCCGCCGTCAGGAGAAAAGCGAATCTGCTTGTTTTCATGGTTGACACTTCCCTTCCCGATATTGTTTTGTATTCTGTTTTCTTACTGTTTCTCCGCGAGATAAATCCCGACGCGGCTCTGGATAATCTTCACTGTCTCGTCAAGGCTCTTGTCGCCGGCGAAATAGACCTGTACTTCCTCCATTATCATTTCCGCCGCCTTCTGGTCTATGTCGGGCATCGCGGACGCGCCGTCTATAAGCGACAGTACGCGGTCTATGTCAGCCTGCGTCACGTCCCTGAGAACGCCGGATTTGTCGCCTGTGTAGCCCTGAGAGCCGCCGTCTCCCGACCAGCCGCTGTAGCCTCCGTCGTAGGAGAAGAAGAAATGCTGATCCGCGTACGCCGACATCATCCTGTCAAACGCCCCGCGCGAGACCGGGAAGCCGCTCCTGCCGTACCTGCTCTGCCCGGAGTCTGTCACCGCGAACTTCACAAATTCCCAAGCGCCGTCCCTCAGCGCCGAACCCTTGAACACCGAGTAGCTCTCCGCGACCTGCAGAACCGCCCCGTTGCCCTCATAGCACGGATAGCCGACATAGACGACCTCCTCACCCGCGCCGACGTTCACCTCACGGCTCAGCATATTCGCCATGTCATGGATATACGACGAGTTGAGGATAATCCGGTTGTCGCGGTACATCCTGCCGTTGTCCCTCTGATAATCAGTCCGGTCGTCCGCGCTCAGCGTGTCGTAGAAATTGAAGCTCTCCGGCTGCGACGCCGCGAACTCGAGCATCTCCCGGAAATCGTCGTTGTCAAAGTCGCAGGTTCCCCCGGCGCGATCCACAAAGCGCGGAAGCGAGTTGTTCAGAAGCGTCGAGAGAGTCTGAAGCTTCCCGCCGTACGGCAGCATATACTGCCCGTCTCCAAGCCCCTTCGCGTAAGCGATATACTCGGACGGTGTCCAGCCGTCGAACGGGATATTCTCTCTTTTCGCCATATATGTCATTATATAGTAGTTGACAGGCATCATGTAGAGCTTCCCGCCGCTCTCGAACTTCGGGATGACATTCATGAACACCTTCGACTGATCGAAATTCCTGTCCTTCTCCATCATCTCGTTCAGGTCGACAAAGCTGCCCGCGCCCATCCATTCGTTCCACTTCGAGAAGGCGCCCGCCGCGATGATGTCCGGCACGTCGCCCGAGAGTATACGCTGACTGAGAAGCTCCTCTCCGAGGGTGTAGTTCTGGTTCTCCTCGTCCCTCTGATCCCAGACCGAGAGCTTTACGCGATACTCGTCGCTTGAGCGGTTGAAGCGCACGACGCGGTCCATGATCCTCTGATCCGTGTTATTGACCGCGAGCTCGAGCACATACTTCTCCGGAACCTCGTCGTCCGGGACATGGTCAAGCAGAAGCGCCGTCGAGGATGAGGTCATCGAACTCTCGTCATATGTATAGCTCATCGCGAACATTCTCTCGCTGTTTATGACGTTGAAGTCCATAAGCTCGTTCTCCATGATGTCGGAGTTCACGAAATCGAGCAGAAGCTGAGGCTCGCCCGCCTTCCCGGTCTCGTCGAAATCCAGCGCGTACACGCCGACGCTCGTCTTGTAGTAGGCGTCATGCCCCTCGGCGAAATAGAACTTCGCGTTGACAGTCTCGTTCCCGGACGGCAGGTCGACAGGATCCCCGAACTTCTTCCCCGCGACGTCGATCTCGCGCACAGACCGGCTGAAGCTCTGGTAGTCCAGATACGAGAGATAGACCTTCCCGTCCGGAGTGGCTGAGACGCTGTCGATATCCGCTCCGTCCGACCCGCCGACCGGCAGCTCGAACAGCTTCTTTCCGTCCCGTCCCGCCGCCGCGACCGCCGTTCCCGACGCGAAGATGAAGTTGCCGTCCCTGTCGATCGCCGTGCCCTGGAGATTGAACTCGTTCAGCCATGGTCTGTCGGCGGATTCGACCTCCTCGACGAAGAGCTCGCCGATATCCTCAATTATAGTCTCCCCGACAGCCAGCCCGTCGTAATCGCAGAGCGAGAAGACCGTGGCGTTCCCGTCATAATTGGCGATCACCGCGAAGAGCTCTCCGTTCTGGTCGGCGACAAGCTGCCTTAAGTACGTCTGCTCCGGCAGGTCGGGCATTATCTCGTCCGACTGTACTTTCCCGTCGTAGGACAGCCGCAGCAGGTGCTGTTCGCGTGTGCCCGTGTCCCTGTCTGTTACCTTTGTAGCGCGGACGATGATCCCTCCGGCGTACGCCATGACCTCTGACGTGTAGTCGTACATACCGAGATCGATCTCGGTCGCCCTGTAGACGTTGCTGACCCTTTCCTTCGGAGGCAGCTTCTCCCCGCCGCAGGACGAGAGAGCCGTGAGCGACAGCGCCGCCGTCAGGAGAAAAACGAATCTGCTTGTTTTCATGGTTGACACTTCCCTTCCCGATATTGTTTTGTATTCTGTTTTCTTACTGTTTCTCCGCGAGATAAATCCCGACTCTGCTCTGAATGACCTTCACGGTCTCGTCGAGCGGCTTGTCGCCCGCGAAATAGTTCTGCACTTCTTCCATAATCATTTCCGCCGCCTTCTGGTCGATATCGGGCATCGCGGTCGAGCCGTCGATCAGAGCCTTTATACGGTCGATGTCGCTCTGCGTCACGTCGCGCTGGATTCCGGAGTTGTCGTCCTCATGGCTCGAGCCGCCCTCGCCGGACCATCCGCTGTAGCCGCCGTCGTAGTAGAAGAAGTAATGCTGGTCCGAGTACGACGCCATCGTCTTGTCGAACGCGTCGCGGGAAATCGTGAAACCATCCCTTCCGTATCTGCCGATGGATTCAGAGAACACAGCCGACTTGACGAACTCCCACGCGCCGTCCTTCAGCCGCGAGCCCTTGAATATGGAGTAGCTCTCCCCGGCGCTCAGAACCGCTCCGTTGCCCTCGTAGCACGGATAGCCGACGAACACGACCTCCTCGCCCGCGCCGACGCTCACCTCGTCGCTCAGCATACTCGCGACATCATAGATATAGGACGAGTCGAGAATAACCCTGTTGTCGCGGTACATCTTGTTCCGGTCGCTCTGGTAGTCCATCAGGTCGTCGCCGGACAGGGAATCGTAGAAGTTGAAATCGTCAGGCTGGGACGCCGAAAACTCGAGCATGGCACGGAAATCGTCGTTGTCAAAGTCGCAGGTTCCCTCGGCGCGGTTCACAAAGCGCGTGAGAGAGTTGTTCAGCAGTGTCGACAGAGTCTGCATCTTTCCGCCGTAGTTCATCATGTACTGCCCGTCGTCAAGCCCCTTCGCGTACTCGATGTACTCAGATGGCGTCCAGCCGTCGAAGGGTATGTTCGACCTCTTCGCGAGGAGGGTCATTATGTAGCAGTTCACGGGCATCGTGTAAAGCTTCCCGGCGCTCTCGAACTTCTGAATCACGTTCATGAACACCTTCGACTGGTCAAAGCTCTCGTCCTTCTTCATCATTTCGTTCATGTCGGCGAAGCTGCCCGCGGTCGCCCATTCGGACCCCTTTGAAAAGCCGCTTATCGCGATGATATCCGGCACGTCGCCCGAGAGTATGCGCTGACCGAGAAGGTCCTCGCCGAGAGTGTAGTTCTGGCTTTCCTCGTCCCTCTGGTTCCAGAGCGAGATCTTCACGCGGTACTCGTCGCTCGAGCGGTTGAAGCGTACGACGCGCTGTGTGACAGTCTGATTTGTGTATTTGAGAGCGAGCTCGAGGACATACTTCTCCTGCACCTCCTCGTCCGGCACACGGTCAAGCAGGAATACAGTCGAAGAAGAGGTCTGCGAACCCTCGTCATACTGGTAGCTCATGGCGATCATCCGCTCGCTGTTTATGACGCCGAATTCCTGAAGCTCATTCGCAATCAGGTCGGAGTTCACGAAATCGAGCAGTAACTGCGGCTCCCCAGCCGCGCCGGTCTCATCGAAATCCAGAGAGTAAACGCCCACGTCGGTCTTGTAGTAGGCGTCGTGTCCGGGCGCGAAATAGAAGTCGGCGTTCCGGATGTCGTTGTCCCCCGACGGCATGCTTATCGGGTCGTCAATGCGTTTGTTCTCTGTGTCTATCTCGCAGACGACATTGTCATAGTTCTCGTAGTCCATATAAGTGAGGAAAACCCGCCCGTCGGACGCGGACGCAAGATCTCTCATCTCCCCGTTATCGAGCGTCGCCTCGAAGAGCTTGTTGCCGTCCCTGTCGGTCGCGGCGATCGCTGTTTCGGACGCGAAGATGAAGTTCCCGTCATGATCGACAGCCGCGCCCTGAAGGTAGAACCCGCTCATCCACGGTCGGTTTGACGTGTCAACCTCTTCTGCAAACAGCGAGCCTATATCCTCGATAATCGTGTCCCCGACAGAAGTCCCGTCAAAGCTGCGCAGAGAGAACAGCGTGCCCTCGTCCGTGTACTGATACATGACCGCGTAGAGCTTTCCGGACTGGTCGGCTATAAGCTGATTGATGATATTGGTCCGCTCGGGCGTCTCCGCCATTACCTCGTCCGACTTCACTTCCCCGTCGGTCGACAGGCGGATTATGTGTCTCTCGACCGTGCCTTCCTCCTGATTGAGAATCTTGTTCGCGCGGATGATGATCTCGTCCCCGACCGTCAGTATTTCGGAGGCGTAGGAGATGTTCCCGATATCGACCTCGGTCGTCTTGTATACGTGGTCGACCTTCTCCTTGGGCGGCAGCTTCTCCCCGCCGCAGGATACGAGCGAGGATGTCACAAGCGCCGATACGGCGAGGATTATGGCGATTTTCTTTTTCATGGTGTTGTCCTTTCTGTTGTGGGTTGGTTTTACAGAGGTTACGCTTCCGGAATCCGCTTCACGCTTATGAACGCCTTTTCCGCCGCGCGTGCCTCATCCTTCGTACATTCGGCGAGCTTCCCGTTCTCCGCGTCTACACGGAGGAAGATGTTTTTGCCGTCCCGTCTGACACGCAGATACATTGTCCCGTCCACGTTCGAGATTCCGTCTGGCTCGTCGTCGGCGGGTATGTACACGACCGGAATCATATCGTCGTCAAACACCGCGACACCCTGCTTCAGAACGAAACAGAACATCCCGTCGGTATGCGCCGCCGCGGCAGCCGTCATGTCATAATCCGGGTCGATATCGTCCCCCATGTAGCCGAAATCCCGCGCCGAGTCGAGACTCGCTTTTATCGTGAGCTTCGGTCCTGTCTTTCCGTCGGTGCAGAGCGCCATGCGCTGGTAGGTTTCCCCGCTCTCAGGGTCGGTCACGTCAAGCAGGATGAAGGTCCCGTCCCCGTCCGCCGAAGCCGACAGGACAGTCTCGTTCGCGCCGATCCCCTCAATAGCGGATGGATCGAAGACCTCGCCGCCGCTTTTACCGCAGGAGAGCGAAGAGACAAGCATGGCGGCAATCACAAGAGTCAGAATTTTTCTTTTCATAAGTGTTTCCCCTGCATAAATAATATCAGATATCCGATTAAGGTTCAACCGTACAAACGCTTAAGATTTCCTTAAGATGACATACCGGCGGCAGATGTCACAATTTTGCTCTATTTGTGTGGCTGGTTTTATTATAGCATATTGTTTTACGTTTGTAAATAGATTTTTGTGCTATCGGGTATAATTTACATTCAGTTCATATTTACGCTTGCTTTCCGGTCCGGCGCGTGGTATAATATATGCGTGACGATATTCCGCGCACAATCTGAAACGAAAGCGATATTTGTATATATGAGAAGAAAAGACACGATGGCAAGGGTGGTCGGCATATCCGCCGCCGTAATGCTCATCATCGCCGCCGCCGCGGTGGCTGTCCCGGCGTACATATTGTCGAGGGACGAGCCTGAGACTCCCGGGCTGACGATAACTCCCGGAGCCGCCGAGGGACAGTTATCCCCCGCCGTTCCATCCGAGGAGAACGAGACAGAGCCGCCGCCCGAGCACATCATCACCGAGATAAACCTATCGTTCGTAGGCGACTGTATGCTAGCGACCGACGGCGGGTATGAATACGAGGGCTCCTTCAACAAGCTCGCGAACGAGGTCGACCCGTCATACTTTTTCGAGGATTTTCAGGATATCTTCGCGAACGACGACTGGACGATAGCGAACCTCGAGAACGTCTTCACCGACGATCCGAATATACAGCGGAAGGGGAAAAACCACTCGCCCGCCTACTGGTACAAGTCGAAGACCGCGAACACCGACATTCTGAACGCCGGCTCGATAGAGGTGGTCTCCCTCGCGAACAACCACTCCGGCGACTACGGCACAAAGGGCAATCAGGACACAAAGGACGCACTCGACAAAGCCGACGTTATCTGGGGCGACGACGACAAGATTATAACGCTCGAGAAGGACGGCTTCAGGATCGCGCTGTACTGCTGCACATTCTACTACGGCGGGTTTGAGAAGCCGATAATGGAAAAGCTGATGGCGGAGGAGGCGGACTATTATATCGTCTACTTCCACGGAGGCACCGAGAGGGTTCATGTCCCGGACGGCTGGAAAGCGGCGGGCGCGAGACGGATGATAGACAACGGCGCGGATCTCGTGATAGGCGGACACCCCCATGTCCTTCAACCGATAGAGGAATACAAGGGAAAGAAGATACTCCACTCGCTCGGCAATTTCTGCTTCGGAGGCTCAAGGAGCGAGGAAAACCGCACGATTGTCTACCGTCTGTGGCTGACCGTGACTGATGGAGAGCTGACAGAGACGCGCGACGAGGTGGTTCCGTGCTACCTCTACAGCACCCTCTACAAGCCGACGCCCATAACCGACAAGAAGGATTACGACGCCGTGATGGCGTTCCTGAACGGCGAGACTGAAACACCACTCGGATGATTATGGAAAACGAAGAATTCAGAGAATACGCCTCATGTGAGCTCTGTCCGAGAAAATGCCGTGTTGACCGGAGAACATCGGTCGGATACTGTCACGAAGGCGCGGAGCCGCGCGCCGCGAGAGCCGCTCTTCATATGTGGGAGGAGCCGTGCATATCCGGTGAGGAGGGTTCCGGGACGGTCTTTTTCTGCGGATGCACTCTCGGCTGTGTCTACTGTCAGAACAGCAGGATATCCGGCGGCGACGTCGGAAAGACCATAACGACAGAACGGCTCGCTGAGATATACCTCGAGCTTCAGGCAAAGAGGGCGAACAACATAAATCTCGTGACCCCGACGATGTTCTCGCCGCATATCATAGCGTCGGTCAGGCTTGCGCGGGAGCGTGGGCTTTCGCTTCCGGTCGTATATAACACGAGCGGATATGAGACGGTGGAAAGAATCCGTGCAATGTCAGAAACGGTCGACATCTGGCTTCCGGACTTCAAGTACCTCGACCCGGAGACGGCGGCAAAATACTCGATGGCGCGCGACTACCCGGAGGGCTCGAAAAAGGCTCTGCGCGAGATGGTGAAAATGACCGGCAGAGCGGAATACGATGAGCGCGGTATGATGAGAAAGGGCGTGATAGTCCGCCACCTGCTCCTCCCCGGAAAGCTCGCGGAATCAAAGCGTGTCATAGAATATCTCTTCTCGGAATACGGCAACGACATAACCTACAGCCTGATGAGCCAGTACACCCCGATGAAGACGCTCGACAAAGATAAGTACCCCGAGCTCGCGCGCCGCGTCACGACATACGAATACACAAAGCTCATAGACCACGCCCTGTCCCTCGGAATAACGAACGCCTTCATGCAGGACGGCAGACCGGCGGATGAGAGCTTTATACCGGAGTTTTCACTCGAGGGCGTCTGAATATGTGAATTTCCAACAAAGTTCACATTTACCCGCGGGTTTATATTTTCAGACAACAAACCGCGTCAGAATTGTCTGTACGTGTGATTTTTTGGCTTGCCCGTATGATATAATAGTCTTGTAATTATCGCTGACGGTTGTCGGCGGAAGATTATTATTATCAAGGAGAGATAAACATGAAAAAGATCACATCACTCGCGCTCGCGGCTCTGCTTGCCGTTTCCCTCTCATACGCCGTTTCCGCCGAGGCCGTTTCTACCGACATAAAGAACGGAACCCCGGTGCTTGACGGTGAGCTTGAC
>URCP01000012.1 GCA_900546315.1 uncultured Eubacteriales bacterium | reverse complement strand
ATCTTTTCGAGAAATTCCCGCTTGTGCGTTTTTACTTCTTTTAATTCGTCGTGTATGAACGACAGGCTCATTTGTTTGTTCATGGATTTATTATACCACTTTTTTCACGTTTTTTCAAGACCCTTGGTTTTGTGCGGTGTTGCCTTAAATCGCTGATCGCGTCCGTCGACCGGATAAAACCGAATGACAAAACTTCCCTCGAAATCATCCTCGAGGAGGCGTCCACGTACTTCTCGGGAATACGCTCGGCGGAAGAGACGGTAAAGCTGATATCCGACCGCGTCCGGACCAGACTTCAGGAAACAAAATAAAACAGAACGCCCCCGGAAGACCCAACCTCCGGGGGCAATCCTTATTCAGAACATATCGGGCGTGAAGTCGCCTTTCATCGACGCCTCGCCTATGTACTCGTCATACTTCTTCCTGCCGTTGTACCAGATACGCCATGATCCGTTGTCGTACAGCGCCGAGGGCTTGTAGCAGCTGTCGGCGTCCCACTCTCCGTCAGTCGGGCTCACGAGCGGATTCAGCTTGCATCTCTTCCAGCCGGTGCGTCCGTCGGGCGACAGCGCGGCGCAGATGCAGGCGGTGTTTATATCCCTGTAGCCGATATAGAACATGAGATAGCCGAGCTCGGTACGCAGCACCTGACACCCTCCGACACGGTCGCGCTCGTACTCGTTCGACGCGTCCTTTACGAATATCGGGTTTATCCTGTCCTTTGTCCAGTTGATCCCGTCGGTGCTCGTCGCGAGCGCGAGGACGTTCGGCTCGTAGGTCTCGCCCGCGGCGTACCACATACGGTAAACGCCGTTCTCATACAGAACGCAGGGGTTCATGACGCTCATGCCCTCGAATTGGCGCTCCGGGATAATCATAGGTTCGCGGCTCACCCGCTCGAAATGTACGCCGTCACGGCTCACCGCGCCGCCGACGAAGCTGTAGCCGCGCGCCTGCCCGGTGTACCACATCTTCCACTCGTCGCCGACTTTTATGACGCAGTTCCGGTTGCAGTTGTCCTCCCAGCCGTTCGTCGGGTCGCACGGGAGAGTTATCTCCGGCTCCGACCAGTGGACGCCGTCGTCCGAGAACGCGACCGCGAGAGCTTTTTTCGGTCTCCAGGAGAAGTCCATGCGGTAACACCCGCCGTCGCGCGTGACGAGAACGTCGAAGAGCGTGCCGGTAGACGGACCGCCGTAGATTGGGTTTGCGGGGTTTTTGATGAAGTTTGTCATTGTTGTTTTACCTTTCATTGTTTCTCTGTGATCTTTCCGATGGCTTTATCGAGTTTTTTCTCCGCCGCCGGAAGCTTTGAAGCTATCTTCGAAGTAAGCGACGTGACGTCGCCCTTATTCAGAACATCGTTATACACACTCTGTAGCCCAAGATATCCAAACGCGTACTCGAAATTCATCGTGCGGGTGGAGCGGATTATCTCGAGCATCCTGATTGAACCCTCGTCGCGCATTGCCTTGTGCTTCAGAACGACGTCGTAGTATGCCATTGCGTCGCCATAGTAGCTCTCCGCGTTCATTGCCTCGAGCAGAACACCGGTCATCTCCTGCTCCGGGCTGATCGGCGAGACAGCCATTATACTTGACCAATATGTCGTGAATGTGTGTCTGTACTCGCTTCCCGCGTCGTATTTCGGCACCGGCAGCAGACCGATATCGGTATCGAGGTCACGGAATATCAGCAGCTGCTCGATTCCCCCGAAATAGAAGAGCGTATTGCCGGCGCGGAAATTCTTTCTGAGGATATTCGTCCATGGGTCGCTCTCGCGGCTCTGGAACTTCTCCACGAGCAGCCAGTCCCCGCTGTTCATCGTCGCGCTGACCTTCTCCGCCGCGGAATAGAAGTTCTCGCCGACATTGTAGCGCGGAATTCCGTTCTCATCATGGTCGACAACGTCCGCACAGCAGCCGGTCATCATGACGAGAAACTCGAAATAGTCCCCGCACGCGCCGTACCTGTCGTTCTCATCCATCGTTCCGTTTCCGTCGAGATCGTTCGTCACGTCTTTAGTCAGCGCGGAGAAATTGTCTATCGTCCACTCGTTTCTGTCCACCATGCCATAAGGATCGATCGAGTACTGTTCCGCCAGCTCTTTGTTGAATACGACCGCGTTCGTATGGGAGTCTGTCCATGTATTCATGGCGCCGATTGCCGCGAACACCTTTCCGGACACAGAGAGATCATTCGCCGTCTGTGTGTTCCACCAAGGATTTTCGAGGTCGATATAACGTATCGAGTTTATATCCGTGAAATACTCCCCGGTCGCGGCAAGCGGCATGAGCCTCGAGAAGGACTCGACGACGACCTCCCAGTTGTCGTCCCCGGCGAGGAAAGAACGCTTGTATGTCGCGGAAGGGTCGTCGACGCGCTCCTCACTTATCGTCACGCCGTACTTTTCCTCAATCTTCAATGTTCTGGCGAACACGGCATCGTTCATCGTCTCGCCGTTCTCCTCGTCGGAACGTACCTCGGAGTAGTATCTGACCACCTTGTCGGTGCTCGTCCTCGACAGAAATCTCAGCGTTTTCCCGTCATACCTGACGTCCGGGAGATCAGGCTCCAGCCTTGTCTCCTCGGTGTTGTCGCCGACAGTCACGGTCGTGTCGACGCCCTCCGTCGTGACCGTGGGTTTCTCTTCCGCACCTGAGCCGCAGGATACAAACGCGGCAAGTATCGCGAGCGCGAGAAACATGGATATACATTTTGCGTGTCTCATTGTCGTTCTCCTTTTTTCGTAAAACTCTTTACTTTTGTTCCGTTTTATGATATAATACACGTAAACATGGATTTTTTCGCGAAGCACCCGTGTCTATGTATCCATTATACACCATATCGCGAAACGTCACAAGAGCATTATGTCAGAACATATATACATTTTGTATCAGAAAAAGAAAGGCGGCAATCAATGAACGGCAATCTATCCACACTTCGCGGCGACGCGCATCCGGAGATAATCCCCCAGTACGAAACCGCGGCGTGTACCCTCGCCGAAAGAGATTTCTACACCCCACGCGAAGAACTCGACGATATATTCTTCGTCCCGTCATATATCGGGCACTACATCTGCAAAAAAGAATACGAGATACAGCGCGACGACCTGAACGTCGACGGACTCATCCTCGTGACGACGGCAGGTGAAGGGCGTCTGATACGCGGTGACGGAGACATCCGCCTCACGCCGGGAACCGTATACATCCAGAACTGCCACGAGCATCATCACTACAAAGCTGTAAGCAACGGCTGGGAATTCAGATATGTCCACTTCTGCGGCGGGCTGAGCCGTGAATACTGCGACATGATAGCGAAGCGCTCCCCGGTCACAAGACCGTCGCCGAACACGTTCGACGCGATACTCCGGCTGATGGAAGACATAAAGAACGGCGTTGAGGACGCGGCGGTCTCGCACGCGCGCCTATCCGGATATATCTATGAGATGCTTGTCATCATCCTCGACTCATTCAGGAAGACTCCGGAGCGCGGCGACCCCAAGGCGGACGCCATCATGGACGCGATAAACTATATACGCGACCATATTGCCGAAGAGCTCGACACTCCAATGCTCGCCAGACGTGCTTTCATGAGCCGCACCTATTTTTCCGCCCTGTTCACCCGGGTCTGCGGTGTACCGCCGCATGAGTACGTAATAACCCTGCGTATCAACCGCGCGAAGAAGCTTCTGGCGGACACGAGCCTTCCGGTGTGGCGCGTCGCGGAGCTCTCCGGCTTTTCTGACGCGTCAGCTCTCGCGAGAATGTTCAGAATGAGATGCGGCGTCAATCCGACCGCCTACCGCTCCGGGGAATACACGCCGGCAAGGAACTGACTGTCCGCTTTCACGTGCCGTTGGAAACGTTCGACAATGCAAAAAGTATTGAAAGTCGTGCGAAAAGGATCGGATTCTCCCGATTGACTTGACAAAACAACGCGCGTCCTGTATAATAGAGACAGTGGAACGCTGATTCATGGCCACCTATGCATAAAAAATCAATAAATCCGGGGCGCCTTTCTTCAGTCCCCCCGATCTTATCAGCTTGTACAAAAGAAAACACATCACGGAGGATGAAAATGAAACGTATCCTGAGAATACTGACGCCGTTCGCGATCCTGATCGTCATGCTCGCCATGGCAGCGGGCTGCGGTGAAAAAGCTCCGGAGTATATTCCGGAGCCGACGAGGATTCTGCGCACCGATATTCCGTCGCAAACCGCTCTTGACGGCGTAAAGATGCTACGCGCCGCGCTGAGGGAAAAGTCCGGAAAAGATATTGAACCCGTGACCGACTGGGTCGCCCGCGGTGAAGAGATTCCGCCGCTTGACTCAGAGATAGTCGTCGGAAAGACAAACCGGGAAAAAAGCGCTTCGGAATATGAAGCCCTTGTCAGCGCGCGGAAGAACAGCTCCCGCGACTGGTCAATCGTCGAGTCAGACGGCTCGGTGCTGATAACCGGCGCGAGCGACGAGGCTCTTCTCGACGCCGTGAGCTATTTCATCGCAAACTATATCGATGAGGAGGGGATAAAGGTGCCGCAGGGTGAAAAATACGAGTTCAGGTATCCGTATAAAGATATAACGATAGACGGAAAGTCACTTTCTGATTACGCCCTTGTGCGCTCTTCCGATCCGCTCATACGCGGCGCGGAGGAGTTCCTGCTCGATACCGTCAGGGACGCGTGCGGTCTGGCGCTCAACTCCGGCGAAATGAAAATCACCTCGGAGCTTTCCGGGACCGGCTACTCGGTGACGTCTGACGACGCCGGGATAACCGTCAGAGGCGGTACATACGCCGACATCAATATGGGCTTCGCCATGCTCGGCGCGGCTATTGAAGACGGAAGCTTCTCCGGAAAATCGGATATCTCCGGAACACTGCCTTCGGTACACAGCGTCGGTGAGAAAACCGCTGACGGGCGGTATACCACAATCGGCGATCCGGTCTGGCTGATAGATGACAGCTCGGTGATTCAGTCCGGATGGGATGCCGACCTTGTTTCCACAAAATTCACGACCGCCGCGGAAAACAACACCGGATACTGGCATAAATACTCGCTTGACAACAGCGGCGTTAACGAGCCCTGCATGATGAAGCGCCCATTCCAGCCGCAGACCGACGGTGTTCTGACCCTTGAAACGAGGCTTACGATTCCGGCGTCCGGAGCAAAAATAACGCTCGAGGGCGATGGAAAGACCGCGATAATGATCGCCACGGATAACAACAGAATCGTTACCGGAGACGGCAAGGAGATCACCGCGGCAACCCCAATGATCTCGCTCAGACTTATCGCGGACATCGACTCGGCGAAGTACCGGGTCTTCATAAACGGAAGTGAACTCGGCGAGTACGATTTTCTTGAGAAGACAGGGAAGCTCGATCTTCTGCGCTTTTCGCTCGACGCCGGAGCCAACGGCTCAATGGCGCCCGAGTTCGTCTATCTGTACAGGAACTACCCTGCACTGAGCAGATTCGACCTTGAGACAAGCGGAGCCGCTCCGCTCGGATGTGTGTCCGAAAACGCGGAAATCACCGACGCGCGCGACCTCAGGATCAGCGGCGGACACGCGGAGATGTCCTTCCCCGCCGTCGACGGACATGTGGCGTATGAGGTGAAGCTTCTCGCCGGGGACTTCTCGACGGCTTCATTTGATGTTCTCTCGGGCGGAAAGCCTGTGCTTTCGCTCGTGTTCGACAAGATGCTCGCGAAGGTCGGGGACGAGGTGCTCCGCACATATTCAAAGAATTTCTGGTATACGCTCCGCATTGAGCCGGACACCCGCTCCGGAGCGGCTGAAGTGTTCATCAACGGAAAGACGCTCGGTTATTTCGCGCTGACCGGAAATGTCAGCGGCTTTGACGGAGTGGCAGTGCGCTCGGAGGGCGTCGTGCGTATTGACGACCTCATGGTTTTCCAGATAAACGATCACGACGACTATGTGCCCGCTCCGGTCTCCGCCGGTTCGGACGGATATAATGTCGGGCTTCAGGTGTGCTCCCTGTGGCGCAACGGGTATCATTACGGATGGGACTGCATATCTCCGTTTGAAGAAAACCGCCCGGTTCTCGGCTACTATGACGAGGGAATCACGGAAGTCGCCGACTGGGAGATAAAGTACATGGCTGAACACGGCATCGACTATCAGCTCTTCTGCTGGTACAGTACCAGCATGACAGACCCGATAAAGACGCCGGGTATGTATCAGGCTCTCCACGATGGATATTTCATGGCGCGGTACAGCGACAGGATGAAGTTCGCGATAATGTGGGAAAACGCAAACGCCACGCATCCCGGATCGAGCGACAATTTCCGGAACGTGATCGTCCCGTACTGGGTGGAATACTACCTGACTGACCCGCGTTATATGACGATCGACAATAAACCCGTGATAACCGTGTTCTCAGTCGGCGACCTGCTGAAGGACTTCGGAAGCGCCGAAGGCGTAAAGGCTGAGTTCGACTATCTCAGAGACGTCTGCCGCGGGCTCGGATACGACGGCGCGATAATCATGGTTCAGGCGGCAACGACTAACGGCAGCACGCTGGCGACAATACGCGAGTTCGGAGCCGACGCTACCTACGCTTACAACTGGGGAAAAGCGAACACCTCCTTAGAATATGAGAACTATGTCTCCGGACAGTTCGCCTCCGGAACGAATACGGTCGCGACGATATCGGTCGGCTTCAACAACGTCGCGTGGGCGGGCACCCGTTCCTCGCTGATTGAGCCGGACGACTACAAAAAGGCCCTCGAATGGGTCCGGGATGATTTCTCCGGCAGATATGACAAGGACTCCTGGCTGTCGCGTTCCGTGATACTCTCCACATGGAACGAGTATGGCGAGGGAACGTATATAATGCCGTCGCCCGCGCTGCATGGCTTCGATTATCTTGAGGCGGTGCGCGAGGTCTTCGCCCCGGACAGCGGATGTGAGAACCTTATTCCAACCGAGAGCCAGCTCGCGCGGCTCAGTACTCTGCGTGTCCAATCAAGAAAGATCCTGCGCGCGGATTACAGAGTTGAAAACGCTGATTACTCGGGATTTGAGGCTATAAAGGCCTGGGACTTCAAAACCGGCGCGAACGGCTGGGCACAGGGCTTCGGTCTGCGTGAGTTCAGCGGTTCCGGCGGAGCGCTCTCCGGCATATCCGGCGCTAACGATTACAGCGTCATGTCGCCGGATAATCTCGGCATTGACCTTACCGGAGCCGGCGCGCTGCATGTGCGGATGAAGGCTGAGAAGGCGGCGGGGACACTTCAGATATTCTTCACGACCGATGAGGATAACAACTGGGACGAGAAGAAATCCTTCCACGTGCAGGTATCAAAAGCCGGAGAGTATGTGGATTACTGGCTCCCCACAACCGGCAACGCCGCCTTTTCCGGCAAGCTGAGACGTCTGCGCGTCGATCCTCAGGATATATCTGAGAGCCGTTTTGAGATAGAACTCCTTGAAGTCTCCGGAAAGAGGGAACGGCTCACGCTTGAACGTTCAGACGGAGCCGTGTTCAGCTTCGGCAGGTACGAACCTTATTTGTCGGATGGCGAGCTGTATATGCCGTTCGACCCGAAGACCGGACTCCTGACATTCTTCGGATGCGGCTACGACTGGTTCCCGGAGACCCGGACGATACTCGTGCGCCGCGGCGGAAAGTCGGTGAGCTACACCATAGGCAAGGATATAGAAGAGATGGACGGCCTTCCTGTCATCCCGTTCGGCAGGCTGACTGACGACTTCGGGATCAGTGACATTGTGATAAAGACCGAGAAAATGTTCTGAGCGTAAAACGGCGCGGAGGCATGACGCTTCCGCGCCGTTCGTCTGTTTTCCGATCTTATCCGTGCTTTCCCGCGTTTTCCCGTCACAGTCAGGGAAACCGTGAGAAAATCGCGCACACTTATTGACAAAGGCTCATGGCTATGGTATAATATGTCAGACAATAACTTCGGAGGATAAAAACCAGATGTTTTCAAAATATGTGTCAAATGTCCCGCTTGGGACCGGGACAAACTTCATCCTTTCCTTCGGCGGAGACAGGCGTGTCCGCGCACGGGCGTATTTCAGGGTGGAGATGAGCGGTACTTTCGACTACCGGATATTCTACATAAACTCGGTGAACAGCACCTATGACCAGGGCGCGGTCGCCTACAGAAACAGGAGCGGAGGACATTTCCGCGTTGTCAGCGCGTCTCTCGCGGACGGCGGTCAGATAGGCTCGGCAGACGCCGAAAGGCTGATAAAGGAATCGCACCATGAATCGCTGCCGCCGCTCGACGGCGCCGTGACGCTGACCTTCGACGGGGAAATATTCCGCGATGTCACACCTGACGAGCATATTGTGAGCGATCCTGTCAGACTGACGATACCGGACGGACACTATCTCGCGTTCGAGTGGGAGATTATCGGAGACGGAATTCCGTGTACACCGGACAGCAGGGCGCTGACCTTCGTCGACACCGGAGAGGGTTATTCGACCGCGGATGGAATTCCGTGTCCCCTTCCCGCCATGTTCGCCTGCGACAGGCCGTACAGGAAACGTATAGCGTTTCTCGGCGATTCGATAACACAGGGCTGCGGCACAGGACGGAACCTGTATGGTATGTGGGCGGGAAGAATCGCCGCAATGATGCCTGAAAACGCCGTCTGGAACCTCGGTCTCGGATGGGGACGCGGGTCGGATATGCTCGCACCGAAGGACAATGACACCGGAAGCTGGCTCTGGAAAGCCATGCAGAACGACGTCGTCATCCTGACCTATGGCGTCAACGACCTTCTCAGCGGCAGATACCGCGAGAACGCGTCTGAACGCCGACCCGACACCGCGGGCGAGGTTGTCGCGACGATATGCGGGCTTATCGAAAAGCTTCAGGACGCGGGCGTGGAGGTCATACTTTCGACGGTTCCGCCGTTCGATTATTCGCCCGCCGCGAAGAACGAATGGAGAGCCGTGAACCTCGCGATACCGCGGATTGCGGACCTCTACGGCTGCCGCGTGTATGACATAGAGGCGGCGCTTGACAATTCCGCCGCGCTCGGCAATGAATTCATGTACGGCGCTCACCCGGACGAGAAGGGCGGAGAGATCGCTGCCGAGGCGTTCAGAAAACGCTTCCTGAACGGCGGACTAAAAACATTCTGAACATACAAGTCGGAAAATAAAATTTCAGACCAAACAGTTTGTACGAAAGGCATGGTCATAAAAATGGATTACAGAGACTACCAACCAAAAAAGACCTCCCGCGTCCGCGAGGACATCGAATGGTCGATCAACTATTCCTACAATACGCTCGACACAAAGAACCCGCGCGTCATGCTCATCGGCGACTCGATCTGCAACGCGTACCATTACGCCGTCCGCGACCGGCTCGCGGGAAAGGCAAACGTCTCCTTCTGGGCGAGTTCGAAGTGCGTCACCGACCCGGACTATTTCCGCGAGCTCGAGTTCATGCTCGACGCGAGGGAATACGCGCTCATAACCTTCAACAACGGGCTCCACAGCCTCTCAACCGACATGACCGAATGGGAAGATGCGTACCGCTCCGCTGTCAGGTTCATTCTCGACAAACTCCCGGAGACAACGCTCTGCATTGTTCTGTCGACCGCTCTGAACGACGATGAGCTGACAAAACGCTCGCGTGAGCTGAACCAGATCGCGCTGAGAATCGCCGACGAGTTCAGGCTCCCCGTGATTGACCTGTTCACCCCGACGAACGCCCTCGACAAGCCGAATGAGATGACCGACCGCTTCCACTTTGGGCAGAAGGCGATCAACATGCAGGCTGACATGATAGCCGCTAAGGCGTGCGAGCTGCTGAACCTGCGTGATATCGGAATCGTACAGAAATCCACCGAGACCGGAGCGCTCGGCGCTGAGAAATAAGAAATCCGCACTGACGTGATGAACGCCGGTGCGGTTATTTTTTTATCTGTCTTTTATATCAAACAATACCTTCATCCACTCGTCGGACAGGTCGACCCATCGGCGGGCGTGGGTTATCGTCTCGTTCAGTCTCTTAAGCTCCTCGCCGTGATAAACCTCGGCGTTGCAGATCGAGAGACCATGCTGACCGTCCTCGAAAATGTGCAGCTCAAACTTTATATTCTCGCGTCTGAGCGCCGCGGCGAACTCAAGCGAGTTCTCGACGGCGACCGCCTGATCGAAGAACGTGTGCCAGATGAACGCGGGCGCGGTCTCGGAGGTTACGCACTTCTCAAGCGACATCTTCTCGCGCTCCTCGTGCGAAGCGTCGGGGCCGAGCAGATTGTCGATCGAGCCTTTGTTCGCAAAGGGTCCGTCGCCGATTATTACCGGGTAGCCGAGGACCATGGCGTTCGGCTTGTTCTCACCCGGAGCAAGTCCGAGCTTTTCCGCGATGAACGGCTTGTTCCAGAAACAGCCAAGGCTCGCCGTCAGGTGTCCTCCGGCGGAGTATCCGGTCACGGCGATGGCGTCCGGGTCGACCCCGAACTCATCCGCGCGGCGTCTGACAACCGCGACCGCCGCGGACAGCTGGAGAAGTGCCGCCGGATATCTCACCGGAGCAACCTCATAATTCAGCACGAACGCCGCGTAACCCCTCGCCATGAACTCGAGCGCGATCGGCTCCGCCTCACGGAAGGAAAGCATATTATACCCTCCTCCCGGGCAGACAATGATAGCCGGGCGGCGGCGCGCCGGGTCAACCTCGACCGAATTGTCGGGGATATATGTCGTCAGGGACGGCTCAGAATACTCCGCCCACGGTCTGTCAAGCATACCCTGACGCGCGGAGTGTTCGTGTCTCTCCTTCGCGAGCTCATCGACCGTGCGCTCACAGAGCCCCGGGAACAGCTGCCGGAGATATATTTTTTCGTATGTCATAATGTTGTATTTCCTTTCAGCGACCGGGGAAGTTCCGGTACGGATCGCACTTTTCATGCTTTTCAAAATTATACCACACACCCGTGAATTTGTCAAGCGGGTGTGTGATTTTGTTATGCCGCCTGCATATGAAACCGCGCCCCGCGGAGCCGGTGAGCCGGCGCGGGACGCGAATCAGATCATTTCTTTTCGCCGTACAGCGACAAGTCGTTGTTCCTTCCGAGACACTTCTCAATCACGACCGCGATGAAGGATGAGAAGCCGTGATCAATGCTCGAACCGTACTTCATGTCCTCCCAGAGAGTTCCGGTCTCCGCGGCGCATTTTCCGTATGTCGCCCGTATCTCCGCGAGATCCTCGTCGAACAGACACGCCCTCAGCATCGCCGCGGCGCGCACCGCGTAGCCTATGAAGCCGTGAAGCGGCTCAATGTCCGGAAACTCCGTGAAGTTGTCGATGAACTTCTCACGGAACACCGCGAACTCCGGCGCCTCAAGGTCGGCAATCCCGAAGAACACCGCCTCCGCCTGACATATCCGCGACCTGTCCGGAAGTCTCACGAGCGTGCCGTCCGCAGCCCTCTCCGAGTGGTCGAAGAATGTCACGCCGTCGAAGGACTGCCTCCGGATGACCCCGCGTATCTCCTCGGCTCTCCGAGTGAGCGCGGGACGGTCGTACATTTCCGCCACGCAGTCGAGCACCTTCGCCCAGAGCATATTCATCGGGTAGTTCACATCATATGTCCATCGGTTCGCCATCGTCGGCTCTACAAACACCGTCGGTATCTTCTCGAGCAGACCGTCACAGTTTGTGTAGCCGTCGAAATACGTAATGATACGATCAATGAGTCCCTTGAACTCCGCGATGTCCCCGCCGCGCCTGCCGTACTCGTATACCTCATATACAAACCAGAGCGTCCAGCTCGATATCGTTCTGCTCGTCGTCAGCTCTCCGGGGTAGCACATCGGGAGAAGTCCGTCCGTCAGAATTCCGCCGTCATTGAGCGGAAAGCTCTCCGCCCTGATGAAGTTCTCAAGGAATATCCGCTCGCACTCAAGGCTTCCGGTGAACCTGAACGCCGACAGAGCGGTGAACCAGCTGTCGCAGAGCCATCCGCCGCGCTCGCGACCCGGGCAGTCCATGAACGTGTCGAGCGTGTTGTGCGTGAAAGTCCTGAACGCCGCTTCATGCGTGAGGTCGAGAACGCCGTCGCCGGAAGCGAGCGGAACATACTCCGCGTCATATCTGTACTCGCGCATATCGGCTCTCAGAATATCAATCTCTCCGGTTTCCACCATGACGCCGAGATATTTCAGCGAATAGCACTCGAAGGACTCAAATGTCCTTGTCTCATCAGCGGGGTCTATGTCGAGCTTTATTATGTCTATCTTTTCCTCACGTTCGACGCCGATGTCTATTCTGCCGTCGCGCGGCATCTCCGAGAAGAATATGTACGCCGTTGTCTTCACCTTCGCGCGGAAGGTCAGCCTGATGAAGCCCGCGTATATGCGGCCGAAATCAAGCGCGGCATAATCTCCCGCGCTCACCGTCAGCGGCATGGAGAGATCGCTTTCAACCGGTATCATGTCGCCGTACATCGCGGCGAGGACGTCGTCGGACAGTTCTTCGCGCCGATAGCCGACCACCTCGTCAGAGATCCTGGTGAAACGCTTGTCGTAGCGGTCAAACCCGTCCTTCTTCCGGAACTCACCGCGCTCATACGGCACGGCTTCGGGTGACAGACCGAGATACGGGAGCTTCCACTCGCGTTCCATGTACTTCTTTCCGTGATCGACCGTTTCAAGCGGCTCGGCGTCAAGCGACCATATCACATTCCATACACCGTCCGCCGCCTTTCCGGTGAGCCGCCAGACCTCGGTGAACGCCCTCTGGTAGCTGTACCTTATGCACTTCCGCGCGCGGATTCCCTCAAGGCTGACACCCTCGAAGTCCCCGTTCACAGCCGTGAGGCGGATCACATCGCCGTCCTCACAAAGTTCCGCCTGTAAAAACGACAGAATATCCATTGTATAGAACGACGGGCAGTTGTACCCCGCGACCTCGACGGCGAGGTAGTTCTCACCATCCCGGACGTCAAGGCTTATCCTGTCGACCCGGACATATCCGTGCGGTCCGCGCGCGGGGCCGTAGTGGACGACATCGCCGTTCAGCCATACGCGGTACAGCGTCGAGCCGGTCAGGGTCAAAGTATACTCATGCCCCGCGCGGGCAGTGAAGACAGTGCGGAACGCCGCCTGCGAGTTGACGACGCCGCTCTTTCCGGCGATACAGACCGGTACGGCTTTACTGAAAAATTCCATTTAGTCTCCTATCATCGTATCAAGATTCTCGAACATTTTCTCATTTGCGGCGAGAACCATCTTCTCACGCTCCGCATAGAATGATGCTATGTCGGTGCGGTTGCTTGTATCGGCAAGTTTCTGAAGAGTAAAGCCAAAACCTATGCTGTTATTATAGATATATCCATAGTCGAACACAAGTCCTTTGCTTATTATATCAATCATCTCGCTCGTATCTGTGTCATCTGCGAGCTTAACCTTCAATGCCGTCTCATAGTACTTCGGAATAACACTCTTCCAGCTCTCAGCACAGAGCGCTTCGGTTATGATGCCTGTGAATTCAGCATCTTTGACTGTTACCGGAACCGACAGCAGCGCGTGCGCGCCGTCAGACATCGTATAATAATTCGTCTGCGCCTCGTCATACTTCGGATACGGAAGAACGCCGAACGGATTCTTGTTATCACGAAAATCACTCATAGCTCCATCGAAAGTAGCCGGAACCATCATGGCGCGACCGACAGCGAAAAGGTCATTACCGAGTGTATACTTAGTATTATCGGTATATCCTCCGGTATTGTCATAGAAAAGCCCCATGACCTTTTCGACGATTGTCGGGGTCTTGTCCTGATAATACACAAGCTGCGGAATGCCGTCGCTGTCTGATTTCATTATCGGGTTGTCGCAGGACCACATGAACGTGTTCAGAGGGGAACGGGTGCTCGACACTATACCGTAAAAGTCCTCGTCGTCCCTCTTGTCGTTTCCGTTCAGATCCTTATAGATATCCTTCGTAACATCTGCGACCATGTCGAGAGTCCATTTTCCATCTCTTACGAGGCTATAGAGATATTCCGGTGTCATGCCATAATCTTCGACCGCAACCTTGTCGAAGAAAAATGCGTACATATACGAAGTCATGGACAGAGCGTAATCGCCACCGGCGAGATATATTACCTTGTTCTTGTATGACAGTTCCTTGTTCGCACTCTGCGACCACCACGGATTTTCAAGGTCGACATACGGGATGTCATACCAGTTCAGGAAACCACCGGTTATTGCGATCTTCCCCGCTGAATAGGCGTGCTGCGCGATAAGATCGTAGCTGTCATCACCAGATTGTATCATCTGGTTGATTTTTGACGCCATGTCCGTATAGCTTTCAGAGACCACCTCGAGCTTTATTCCGAAGCGGTCTTCTATAGTGGTATTGCGCCTGTATATGGCGTCATTCACTATATCGCCGGTCTCGCCACTGCTCATAAAGTCACTCTCCATATAGTCATTGGTCGCGACCGTGAATGTTCTGCCTCCGTAATTCTTCTCCGGTAGTCCGTCGAATATCTCGGTGTCAGATATCTCTCCGCTCATGTTATCGCTTACGGTGATTCCATCGTTGGATTCCGTGTCCTTCGTTCCGCCGTCCTGTCCGCAGGCGATGACCGACGCCGCCAACGCTATCGCGAGCAGAAGGGCAAGTATTCTTTTTGTCTTCATCTTTCAATCACCTTTCGCAAGCCTTGCCGTCTCCCCAGCTGTCGGGAAACGACATATGCTCTCTTTTTTATAAAATTTCCGAATCAAGCTTGACTGTATCTCAATTATATGGTATAATCGGAGTAAAGTCAACATCTTTTAGGGACATTTTCGTGCTGAATACGGACAAACATAAAAAAGGAGGGCAAAAATGCAGCTCAGCGATTTCAACGAACGCCACTGCTACGTCAACTATCTCAAAGACAATCCGTTCCTGTTCATCGAGGCGGCGACCGTCGTCGAGCCGGATCCGGAATACGGATATTTCACCGGCGCGATGGTCATGACGACCTTCGAATACATTCAGACCGGTTACGGATATATAAGCTACAAAGACAGAAAATACAAGCTCTCCCCCGGCGACTGCTGCATCATGCAGGGCGGCGGAAAGCCGTACAAATTCTGGTCGGACAAAGAAAAACCCTACCGCAAGCTATGGTTCAGCGGTCAGGGGAAATTTCTCGACACGATGCTCGATCTCTATGACATAAAGGATGACATAACAATAATCAGGGCGCCGCAGGTCGAGCCGATCTTCAAGCGGATAATCGACGAACTTTATCGTACCGGCTACGACGAGCACTCAATGACTGCCACGATAAACGACCTCATTTGGATTCTCAAGAGGCAGGGCATGCACAAAGGTGACAACCGACTCTCGAGTCAGATACACAAAAAAATCAGTAAAGACTACCACAAGATAACCTGCGTCTCCGACCTCGCGTCGCTCTACCGCATATCCGAAAAGCAGCTTACCCGCGTCTTCAAGGCGGATTACGGCGTCACCCCGTGGGCGTACGTGATAGAGTGCCGCCTGAACTCCGCCGCCGACAAGCTGCGCGACGGGAGCGCGAAGACGATCGACATAGCCTACGCCTGCGGCTACAGGTCGGTCTGGCACTTTGAGCGGGAGTTCAGGAAGAAATTCGGCGTCACACCGACAGAGTACAGACTCGGTAACAGACAGAGCGACACGGGAGGAGACAACAAATAACCTCAGCGATTCTGAAACCCGTAATCCTCATCGCGATGACGCCTGATCATACCGCGAAAATAACCGGTCAGTGAGACCTCAGGATACTCTTCCAAGTCAATCCGGCAATATCGTCCAAAAAGCCGTGAATAACGAAAAAAACTCAGACCGACTGATTTCTCCACTCTTTCGGCGTACATCCCTTGATCTCACGGAAGAGCCTGTGGAAATGCTCGTTCGAGCTGAAGCCCGCTCTCTCGCCTATCTCGATAACGGTCAGGTCGGTCGTTCTGAGAAGACCAGCCGCCGCCTCTATCTTCGCGTCGTTCAGAAGCTGCGTAAAAGTCTTCCCGGTCGAACGCTTCAGTATATGACAATACTGACTCCTCGAATACCCGGCATCGGCGGCAGCGGCGTCAAGTGTCAGATCGGCGTGGCATTCACGTATTCTCCGCAGCATATTCACGACGCCTCCACCGCGGTTCGAGATGTCGCCCGACAGTCTCGTCTCTCCGAGATATCTCCGCATCAGACGGCAGAACATCCCGGTGAGAATCGCCTCTCCCGCCGTTCTGAAATACGGCTCATAATTTATGACCTCCATGTACAGCCTCAGCGCGTGCTCTGTCAGCTCCGGATCGTCGCCGGTCGGAAACAGTATAGTTCTCCCCGGGCAGGCTCCGTACAGAGAACAGCGCAGGAAATCCCCGAGAATATTGTTCTCGGTCAGTATCGCGAAGAACGTCTTGTCAAAGGTGCTCTTGCGCACGTATATCTTTATGACCGAGCAATCGTCCGAAAAGACCATAAGACTGTGCAGCGTTCCTGGCGCGAGCAGCAGAAGATCACCGGACACGAGCGGCAGAACGCCGTCCGACAGCCTTATCGAACAGCCGCCGCGGACACAATAACACATCTGGAAATAGTCGTGACAGTGCGTCTCATGCTGGTCATACCTGAAATGATGCGTCACGTAGATATTCACGTTCCGGAAATCCTTTTCCGGCTCGCGGATGTGGAACTTCCAGAAGCACCGTCTCTGTCCCTCCTCATACGCTTCCTTCAGAAAACGCTCCATGTCGCTGAATCGCAGAATGTACTCCATCATTTCATCCGTCGTCTCAACATACATGGCTTCCTTCTCGTCGTCGACCGCCTTCCACAGCGCGGCGAATTCCTGCTCATAGTCCATTTTCATCCCTCCCGGAACATTATACCATTTTCTGGCTTAAAAATCAAGAGCGCCGGAAAATATATCAATATTTCAACACGATACGCAATGAACAATCCGCGTGACATATGGTATAATATAGACACAGAGCGGAAAAACGCCCCGCGCAACGAATCATCCGGAACACAATCGCTCCGGAAAATAAGTTATGAAAGGTATGTGTAAAAGAAATGAAGCAAAAATCTCTCATCACCGCCGCGCTGATCACAGCGGCACTCATGCTCCCGGTCTCCGCGAACTCGATTGAGCTCGGCTCAAACGCTGAGAAAGTGACGACCACGATTTCCGCCGTCGGCGACAAGAAGCCCGTGATCGACGGAAAGATCGATGACGGCGAGTACGCCCCGATCAGCTTCTCGAAGGACGACCTCATGTACCTCGGCTACGACGACGCGAGACTCGCCGAGATGAAGGACACCGACGTGAAAATCTACGCGTCATATGACGCTGAGAATGTCTACATAGGAGTTGTCGTGAGCACGCCCGATTTTGTTCAGAAAGCGACGAGCGGCAACGATATGTGGCAGAATTACTGCATCCAGCTCTGCGGCGCGGCGGCTGACGAGACCGACCCGGGTTCCCGCGCGGAGCTCGGCTACGCGAGAAACAGCGAGACCGGAGAACTCCTTTTCGCGAACTGGTCGAGCGGATATCTCGACGGCTACGCAGCCGACACGACCGGCAGGGACTTCGCGGTCGTCACCAAAAACGGAGTTACCACCTATGAGATAGCGATGCCCGCCGCGGCTTTCGGCGCCGATTCGCTGAAGGAAGGCGGAAAGATCGGTCTTGACATCACGATGGTCTTCAGCGACGACAACGGACCCGCCGTCATAGAGTGGGCTCAGGGCTGCTATGTCGCGAAGGATTCCACCGTCTTCGCGAAGGTCACCCTCGGCGAGCCGATGAAGGCTCCCGCCGCGGCGTCCGATGACGCGTCCGATGACACCTCCGCGGCGACTGCCGACACCTTCTCCGTCTGCCTCGCGGCGCTCGCAATGTCCGCCGCCGCTCTGGCGCTCAGGAAGAAGCACTGACATAAAGAGAACCAGGTCTTTTCATGATGAAGCCTCCCGGAGCGGGTCCGCTCCGGGAGGTGGTTTTTGTTATGTTTATGACCATGACTTTCGCACAAACAGGTCTGAAAATTTATTTTCAGACTTATCAGCGTCCGAACACAGAGTTCTTTTTCACTTCGTCAATGACATGTATGACCTCAAGCGCCTCATCGAGCTTTACAGGGAATGCCTTCCCGTGTCTTATCGTGTCGTAAAGAGCGTCCCAGATGCGCGGAGTGCCGTCGCCCTTTATCGGGACGAGCTCTTCCTTCCACGGGAGCTTCTCCGGGTTTCCGAAACCGCCCATAGGCGTACCGGGGTCGGAGACCACCTTCGGGAGCTCCACCTCCGGGTCGAGATAGCGGAGCTTAAAATTGCCGCCCTCGCTGATCATCGTTCCCTTCGTGCCGTAAATCATGTACTCGGGCGTCGGGAGCGCGACTCCGCCGCTTATCTCCATGTCGACGATCCTGCCGTTCACGCCGGTGAAGACGATCTTTATGTGGTCCTCGCAGTCTCCAGCCGCCGCGACATGCTTTATCTCCGAATACATCGTCCTGTACGCGCCGCCGCAGAACCTCAGCGAATGGTCCACTATATGCGGTCCCCAGTTCAGCAGCTGTCCGCCGCCGTACTCGCTTATCGTCTGCCAGTCACACCGGCGCTGATAATTGTTCCGGGTGAGCTTTATCTCATACACGTTCCCGAGGATGCCAGAGTCGATAATCTCACACGCCTGCTCAAAGCCGTACTCAAAGCGGCGGTTGTGGCGTATGTAAAGGTGAGGTCCGGCGGGCTGGCTGCCGAGATCGGCGAGCTCGAGGGCCTCAGCGTAGGTCATGGCGAACGGCTTCTCGAGCATGACGTCCTTCCCGGCGAGCAGCGCCTTCTTCGCGTGCGCGTAATGGTCGCAGGACCTCGTCGCGATGTCGACGAGCTCGACCTCCTCGTCCGCCAGAAGCTCGTCGAAGTCGCGGTATATCTTCGAGCCGAACTCGGCGGCAACCTTTTCGGAGCGCTCCGGTATCAGGTCGCACACCCCGTATATCTGAAATTTGTCAAGTCTCGGTCTGTACTCGTTCAGGTGCATACCCATGCCCGCGCGTCCGAGACCCAGCATTCCTACTTTTATTGGTCTGTCCATATTTTTTCCTTTCTCCGCATATAGAATATGAGCTACCTATAGTATACAACGTATCAGGGCACTTGTCAAGCGTGAAAATCGCGTTTCACGCCGTTCCGTCGCCTTGCACAAAAAAATCGCGACCAGATTGTCTACAATACCGATTGACAAATTCTTCCCGGTGTAGTATCATATATACAAACAAATCACACGCAAAAATTAAAACGTTTCAAATCAGAAAGATCACATGGAGCAGGAAAACAACACCACCAAACGGAGCGGCGCCGTCACCATCGCCGACATAGCAAAAGCCGCCGGTGTCTCGAAAGCCACCGTGTCACTCGCCCTCAACGGCAGTCCGGTCGTGAAGGACGAGACGCGTGAAAAGGTCACCGCCGCCGCCGCGTCTCTCGGATATGTGCCGAACTTCTCGGCGAGACGGCTCGTCAGCGGGAAAAGCGGAATGCTCGGGGTCGTCGTGCCGGATATCGAGAACGTCTACTACGCGACCTTCGTCAAGGAGCTGACAGACCGCGTGTCTGAGGCAGGCTGGTCGCTGTCGATCTTCATCTCGTCAAACGACCCCGACCGTGAGTCGAGGGCAGTCAGGGACATGATCGCCTCAAGAGTTGAGGGAATCATCTACGTTCCCGTAAACACCCCCGGCGGAAACGACGCCGTGCCGCTCATACTGAACTCGGGGATACCGGCAGTCTGCGCCACGACGCTGACCGACAAGATGAGCTGCGTTCTCTGCGACCTCGGAGACGGCATGAGGCGGCTCACGGAACGGCTTCTCGCGACAGGACCGAAGAGCGTCATATATCTCGACGGCAGTCCCGGCGTATACACCCTCGACGTCAGACGCGAAGCCTTCTCGGAAGCCGTGAGAAGCTACAGGGAAAGCGGACACGATATCGTCACGCGCACGATAAGCATTCCGTCGGTCGATTATTTTTCGGCGGAGCGCGCCGTCGCGGGGCTCGGTGAGCTGCCGGACGCCATCGTCTCGGTCAACGACTTCATGGCGCTCGGGGTTGTGAACCATCTCACTTCGCGCGGGATAAGCGTTCCGGACAGGGTGCAGGTCACCGGGTTCGACGACTGCGTGTTCGCGGTCTCCTCCCCGGTTCCGCTGACGACGGTCAGACAGGATATCGGCATCCTCGCGGAAAAGACGGTCGCGCTTCTGAAAAGAGAACTGTCGGGCGAAACCTCCGACCGCGAGGTCATCCTCATCCCGACGGACGTCGTGACTCGCCGCTCAACAAAAAAATAACGGGCATGACCCGTAAATAAAGGAGATAACATCATGAAAACAATCAAGGACAAGCAGCTTCTCGTAGGCGCGGATTTCGCTGGCTACCCCCTCAAGGAGGCGGTCGTCGCACACCTGAAAAAGAAAGGCTGGACCATTACCGACGTAGGTGTCAAAGCCGATTCCGACCCGGACGACACCGACCTCATGTTCCACAGAATCGGTCTCAGGGTCGGCTCGATGATATCCGAAGGTGAGTTCGAGCGCGCGCTCCTGTTCTGCGGAACCGGAATGGGCATCCACATCGCCGCGTCGAAGTGCCCGCACGTTCACGCGGGTGTCGTTGAGAGCGTCCCCGCCGCGCTCAGGGCGATCACCGGAAACGGCGTCAACGTGCTCGCGATGGGAGCCTTCTATGTCGCGCCGCAGATGGGATGCGACATAGCGGACGCCTACCTCGGCGCCTCGCTCGGAAGCGGATATGAGTGGTGGCACAACTTCTATGAGTTCCACAAGCTCGCGATCGACGAGCTCGAAGCCTTCGACTACGAGACCTACAAAAAAAACGGGTTCAAGGTAAAACACCTCGGAGATTATCCGCTGACTCTCGAGGACAAACCGGAATAATCCGAATAACATCATGACAACAACACAGTGAAAGGAGCATCTCCATGTTACCTGTACACACACGATTCATCAAGCATCCGTCCGCGTTCGTCCGTGAGCGCCGTGAGGAAGCACCGGCGCCGATGTTCAGACACTGGTTCAGTGTCCGCGGAGATATCCTCCGCGCTTCCCTCTCGTTCGCCGCTCTCGGCGTCGGAAAGCTCTTCCTGAACGGAATGCCGGTGAGCCCCGCCGTTCTCACGACTCCATTCGGCGACTACAGGAAGACTGTATGGTACGACACGGTCGACGTCACATCCCTTTTGCACGCGGGGCAGAATCTCGCCGCCGCCATGCTCGGGAACGGATTCTACAACGAGTCGATAAAGACCTCATGGGACTTCAACACCGCAGACTGGCGCGACTCGCCGAAGCTCATGTTCTCGCTTGAGCTTGTCTACCCGGACGGGACCGAATATGTTACCGGATCGGAGGACTGGCTCACCGATATCGACCGCTCTCCGGTCAGATGGAACGAGCTTCGCGCGGGTGAGCGCTATGACGCGAATTTCGACACAGACTGGATGACTCCGGAATATGACGACAGCGGATGGGTCCACGCCATCACTGCCGACGCGCCTAAAGGTATTCTTCGTGAGAATCCCGCGCCGCCGATCATCGAGGACACGGTATACAGCCCCGCCGCGATAACCAAGGCGGGAGACGGAAAGTTCGTCTTCGACTTCGGTCAGAATATGTCCGGATACCCGCACATAACGGCGTCCCTCCCCGCCGGGACACATCTTCACATAATCTGCGCCGAGGAAGTCGACGAGAACGGAAACCGTGTCGACAACACACTCGCCGGGCATTATAAGGACGGGGAAACTCAGTTCTTCGACGTGACCTTCGGTGAGAAGCCGCTCGACTGGAAGCCGTGGTTCAGCTACTCCGGGTTCAGGTATCTCATCGTCTCCGGGTTCCCGGAGAGCTGTACGCCGTCCGACACCGATATCTGTGCCGTGTTCGTGCATCAGGGAGTCCGGCAGACCGGGCGTTTCTCCTGCTCAGACAGGACGCTCGACACCATATGGAGGTACGCGAGACTGTCGACCCTCTCGAACCTCTTCAATATGCCGACCGACTGTCCGACGCGCGAAAAGCTCGGCTGGTGCAACGACGCTCAGGCGTCCTGTGAGCAGATGACGCAGAACTACGACATGACCGGTCTCTGGAAGAAGTGGCTTCAGGACATCTTCGACGCCATGAAGCCGGACGGCGATCTCCCCGGAATCGTGCCGACGCCCGCGTGGGGCTACGCGTGGGGAAGCGGACCGGTCTCGACCGGGATACTCTTCGAGATACCGTACAGACTTTTCCAGTACACAGGCTCTGACGAGGCTCTGCGCGCCGCTTATCCTTATATGTGCAGACACCTTGAGTTCCTTCGCGGCAAGGAGAACTACGGGCTCATCGAGCACGGGCTCACCGACTGGGCTCTGCCGTATGACGAGAAGAACCCCGTTCCGGTGCCGCTCGGGTTCACCTGCACGCTTCTTATGATAAAGTTCCTGCGCGTCGCCGCTATGACGGCTGAGCGGATGGGCTTCGACCCGTCGGCGCACCGCGAGGATGAGAAGTACTACACCGACAGCTTCAGGCGGCATTTCATGCTTCCTGACGGCACGCTCACAATCACCGAACAGACTTCATCCGCCATGGCAATCGCTCTCGGCGTCGGGGACACTGAGAAGCTGAAACCGCAGTTCTTCGAGGCGCTTCACAAGTATGACGGGCATTTCCATGTCGGTATGCTCGGAATGCAGTATATCTTCCGCGCCTGCGACATCTGCGGGTTCGCGGAGGAGGCGTACAGGCTAATGACGGCGGAAGGGTATCCGTCGTACCGTTACTGGTTCGATGGCGGCGCGACCGTGCTCCACGAGATGTGGGCGGACAGGGAATCGAAGAACCACCATATGTATTCCTGGCCGGTCACGTGGTTCCGCGAGACAATCCTCGGAATCAGACAGGACGAGACACTCTTCACCGAGGGCAGGTTCAGAATAGAGCCGTGCTTCCTCGAAAAAATCGACCACGCCGAGGGAGAATACGACACACCCGCCGGAAAAATCGCGGTTTCGTGGAGACGCGGGTACAACTCTGAAATCAGACTCTCAATCACGGTTCCGGAAGGGATCACGGCGGAACTGTCAGCTCGCGGAACTAAAAAGATCCTCTCTGCCGGACAATGGGAACTCAGATTATAAGGAGAAAATTTCATGAAAATAATCGAAAAATTCAAGGCAAAGCACGCGGCGATGTACGATCACCGCCGCCCGGTCATCGCGTTCCTCGGCGACAGCGTCACACAGGGGTGCTTCGAGATATTCGACGACCACGGGCATATCGAGACGAAATTCTGCCCGGAAGACGCGTATTCCGAAAAGGTCGGACACATCCTCGGCATGCTCTATCCGAACGCCGCCCCGGTCATCGTAAACGCCGGAATAAGCGGAGACACCTCATGGAACGGGCTCACAAGACTTGAAAGAGACGTGCTTTCGTTCAGACCAGACCTTGTCACCGTGTGCTACGGACTCAACGACGCCGGATGGGGAGAGGGAAAGATCGACGAGTATGAGAAGTCGATGCGCGGGATATTCGAGGGAATAAAAGCCTCCGGCGCAGAGGCAATATTCCTGACGCCGAGTCTCAGGAGCGACGACACCGACTACCGCAACCCGATCAAAATGCTCGAGGACTGCGTCAGACAGAACGCGAAAAACGAGCGTGAGGGCTGGCTCCAGAGATACGTGGAACGCGGAAGAAAAGCCGCGAAAGAAGCCGGAGTACCGATCTGCGACTGCACGGAGCTCTGGCTCACCCTGAAAGCCGGCGGCGTCAACACCAACGCCCTCCTCGCGAACGACGTCAATCACCCGTCGCGCGAGATGCACTGGATGTTCGCGTATGAACTGGTAAAAACCATGTTCGAAGCGTAACCATAATAAAAAGAAGGGTCTCACTACAGAGATCCTTCTTTTTTATATGCACGGCTGCCTGATCAACCGACAGTCACCGTGACTTCATTCGCGTCCGCTCTCATCTCACCGGCGGGCTTTCCGTCGACGCTTACCTTCATTCCTGCGCGTCTGTCCCACTCGACGCTGATTTTTCGCCCGTGATAGAGTATATCGTCCGCTGTGAAGCCGTCAAGGCTCTTTCCGAGCGGGGCTATTCTCAGCGTATCTCCGGAAGACGGGACGATTCCGACAATCCCGCGGAGGACGAGATCTATGAACGCCGAGTGGTTGTAATGCCGCCCGCGTTCCATATCCTTCCTTCCCCACTCGCGGAGAATGCTTCTCGCGAGCCATACGCCGGTGTCCGGGTGCATATTTTCGTCGACATAAGGGGTTCCGTCCTCGTCCCGCTGACTGTACGCGTATGTCAGGAGCATCCTCGTGAAATCGTCCGGCGTTATCGCGGTGCCGCCGCCTTGCAGATAAGCGATGACGGCGTCAAGCGTCTGAGTCGTCGCGAAAGGCCATACGGGTCCGTTCCACAGGCACTCGTGGTCGAAATGCTTCATATAGTCCGGATGCGAGCGGTCGGCGGTGGTGAGACCGTACTTCCCCGCGAAGACATCCGTGTCGAGCAGATAACGGAAGGCGTCGCCGCCGCTCTCCGGGATTCCGTATATCCACGGTATGTATCCGACCTGTTCGCGCACCGGGCGGTTTTCCCCACCCTCGCCGCGGGTTATATACATACCGGTGTCTGTGCAGTAAAGGTTGTCATTAATCATGTGTCGAAGCCTGTCGGCTTCTGTTTTCCACACAAGGCTGTCAGCCTGCCTGTCGAGAATCGCGGCTATGTCGGACAGGGCGGCAAAGTCCGCGAACATATACGAATTGACAGTAGGTCTGACCCCGTCGCCGGAGACCGAGAATTCCATTCCGTCCCGGTTGCAGGACTGGCGGTACATACCCTTGAGGGGCCCCTCCGTGACCTTGTGATCGTCCCAGTGACGCGCGATACGCGTGAGCGACGAGTAAAGCTCCCCAAGAATATCCGTATCTCCCGTGACCTCTGACAGTCCGAGAAGGCTTGCGGCAAAAGGAAAGCTGTAAAGATAAGGGTCCCCCTCGCCGCACCAGAATCTCGCGTAGGACAGAAGCGGCGAGCGGTCGGACATCCATCTTCCCTCGGCAAAATGGTGCATGGCGGCGCAGTTTATCGTATTGTACACTCCCGCCCACGGAACATCCGGCAGGAACTCCGTGATGACCTGTCCCGCCGGGGTATCCTTTATGTGCATGGCAAAAGAACGGCACCTGTAAGCGTAGGTCCGGTCAAGTTCCGCGTCCGAGGAACTGAATACCGGAAAGAGAGCGGCGTAGTCTTTGTTCATGATTTTCTCCTTTCAGAGTGATATTATACCGATTATTATACACGACGCGAAATCGTAAGTCAAGTGCGTTTCGTCGCGTGATATATACATTTTGTATTGACTTCGCGAAACTTGATACGGCTTGAATCTACAAATATAGTATCATTTCTTGTCAACATCCCGTGGAAAAGCCTGTGGAAAACTCCGGGTATATTCACACTGTTGATAAAGCTGTATATAACCTCTGAGTCCTCAATTGAAAACCAGAAAAGCAACAGCGGGTGTGGAAAGGTCTGTGGAAAACGCGGCGTTTGGTCAGCCGTCCTCCCGTCTGACCTCGCTCGGGGACCTGCCGGTCATCGATCTGAACAGCCTCGAGAAATAATTCTGGTCGGGATACCCGACCGCCTCGCCGACCTCCCTGACGCTCATGTCGGCGGAACGCAGAAGCTCCTCCGCGCGGCTCATCCTTACCTCCCTTATAAACCTGCCGTAGGACCTTCCGGTCACCTCAGCGAAAAGATGCGTGAACCGGCTGAGGCTGAGACAGCACTCGCGCGCGAGCTCTTCCGCGGACGGCGGGGATGCGATATTATCGCATATCCTCACACAGGCGTCATCGATGCGCTTCGCGGCTCCCCTGCTGACGCCGGACGAGCGCAGAGCCGCACGTCTGCCGATAAGCGCGAGCATAGCGTAGAGCGTCGCGGCGCAGGAATCCTCATAGAAGCGTTTTTTCAGTGTGAATTCCTTCACCATCTTCCGCGACAGATCTTCATACTCGGTGCTGACGCCCATGTCGAAAACGCGCCTGCCAGTCAGCCCGTAACGCTCGAGAAGCTCCGCTGTCCCTGAGCCGGTGAAGTGTATATAATGCGACACCGAACGCTCGCACGCCCTGTAGAAATACTCCTGCGGCTCTCCGGGTCTGAAAAGGATTATACATCCCGCGGGGATGAGGCTTTCCGCGCCGTCCTGCCTCAGGTGGCAGATGCCCTTCGCTACGTAAAGTATATGGTAGTCGGACCTGCCCTTCTTCCTGACGCTCCCGTGATCGTGTACGGATATGTCCTCAACGCCGCAGGCGTTGACCGCCAGAAAATCGTCAGATACCCTCTCGCTTGACGTGCCGCGCGCTTCTTCAGTTTCAATCCTCATGACCGGCTCTCTTTCGTTCGTGATACGGATATGATACCACATTACGTGTCTGTTGTCAATAGTTTCAGCGATTCCGTACTAATTATCAGCCGCAACGGCAATATACATACGATGTCTTATCTGGTATAATTGTCATGAAGCGGGAGAGACAAAAAGCAATTCCGTAATACTCCCGCGCGAAAGGAAGAGTGAACATGGACATAAACCGTATCCCGGAAAATGAGCTCGGAAAGGGCTCCGGCATAAAGCTCGCCGTCTGCGACACCGAACACGACCTGTACTGGAGAATGGCGATTGAGGTTCTCGAAGTGATAAAGGAGAACAACGACAAGGGCGAGGACACCGTGATGGTAATCCCCTACGGTCCGCTCGGTCCGTACAGCAGACTTGTCTACCTCGTGAACAAGTACAGGGTCAGCCTGAAGCGCTGCACATTCATCAACATGGACGAGTACCTGGCAGATGAGAAGACGTACATCGACAAGGCAGACCCGCTGTCCTTCCGCGGCGGCATGGACAGGATTTTTTACAGTCAGATAGACGACGAGCTGAACGTACCGCCGGAGAACCGCCACTTCCCGATCCCCGGTGAGGAATGGCGCGTGGCGGACATCATAGCAAAGGCGGGAAAGCTCGACATGGCGTGGGGCGGCGTCGGAATAAACGGTCACTTCGCTTTCAACGAGCCGCCGGAACCCGGTGAGATCTGCTCGCCGGAGGAATTTCTCGACCGCCCGACAAGGGTACTCAGAATTTCCCGCGAGACTAAGACCATAAACGCGTATATGAACTGCGGCGGCGACCTCGACGGAATACCGAAGTACTGCATAACGGTCGGAATGCGCGAGATGAACGGCGCGAGACGGGTCAGAATGTGTATGCCGCGGGACTGGAACGCCGGCGCGCTGAGAAAGATACTTCACGGACCCGAGACCGCTTCTGTGCCGTGCTCACTGTTCAACAGGCACCCGGACGCCGTCCTGTACGCCGCGAGATGCGCCCTCGCGTCCCCGGTGCCAGAGATACGCGTGTACAACAAATGAGACCGCGGCTCATCCGCGGAAGGATAGTGAGCGGCGGGACTGTCAGAAAGGGAGAGCTGCTTATCGACGGCGGAAGGATACACTTTCCCCGCGGCTCTCTCCCGGAAGAGACGGAGATCACCGATTACGGTGAATTCCTGATTCTGCCGTCCTTCATTGAGTTGCACGCGCACGGCGGGGACGGATATGATTTCGTCGACATGACGCGCGAGGCGTCTGACAGGATATTCGCGCTTCACCTTTCGCACGGAGTCGGAATACTGTGCCCGACACTTTGCAGCTGCGGAGCGGAGAAGACCGCGAAATTCCTTGATTTCTGCCGGGAGATAAGCGGTCATCCGTGTTACGGCGGCGCACACCTTGAGGGACCGTTCCTGTCGCCCGAAATGTGCGGGGCGCAGAACGGCTCCTGCCTTCTGACGCCAACCGGAGAGTGGGCGGAAAGACTGTCCTCGTACCGCGATATTCTCGTGAGAGTGACAATGGCGCCGGAGCTTGACGGGACAAAAGAGTTCGCGAAAAAGCTGACCGGCGCCGGCATCCTCCTGTCCGCCGGGCACACCGCCGCCGACTCAATGACGCTCAGGCGCGCGGTCGATTATGGCTTCACCTCGGTGACACACCTGTATTGCAGCACAAAGAAGCGCGAGAAGCACGGCGGACGCGTACTCGGCGGAGCGGAGGAGGAAGCCCTGATAAACGACAACCTCACCGTCGAGCTGATAGGCGACGGACATCATGTCTCGCGCGAAAACTTTCTCGTCACGATGAGATGCAAGGGCACGGGCAGAGTCGCGGTAGTCTCGGACGCCATGCGCGGAGCCGGTGAGGACGGCATCAGTGAGAGCTGGCTCGGTGAAAAGCTCCCGGAGAACCGCGTGATCATCGAGGACGGAGTGGCAAAGCTGCCGGACCGCTCGAGCTTCGCCGGCAGTCTCGCCGTCGGTGATACAATGGTGAGGACGCTCGTGAAAGGCTACGGAATTTCCCTGCCGGTGGTATCCGAAATGATGAGCCTGACTCCCGCGAAGCTTCTCGGAATATCCGGCAGTCGCGGAAAGCTTGAAGAAGGATATATCGCCGATATAACCGTTCTTGACGAAAGCCTCAGAACAAGGTCGGTTTATCTGTCAGGCAGGCTCATGTATGTTGTAAACGTTTTGTGAACTTTACTGACTATTCCCCGTTACGGCATGAAGTATGGTATAATAGAAGCATCACATACAGACGGAGGACTACCATTATGTATCTTCAACGCATCGTACCTGCCACGCGCTCATTTCGCGAGGACGACGGCACACGGTTCACGTTCGGCTCTTCGCTGACGGCCCGCGTTTCGGGACTCCCGCCGCTCATGGCGGAGAGGGCGGCTTATCTGTGGAACCGCTTCTCCTGCGGCGCGTCTGCGCTATCGATGACCGACGGCGGAGAGGGCTTTTCGCTCACGATCGGGAGCACGGACTGCGCGCTCGGAAACGGCGACGCTTACGCGCTGAAAGCCGACGAAAACGGCATATGTCTCCGCGCGAAGGACGAGAAATCGTTGATGAACGGCTTCACGACGCTTGTACAGCTGATCTGTCCCGAAGACCTGTCCGAAGGTGAAGAAAAACTCTACATACTGTCGGCGGAAGTACACGACTCACCGGCGATACCCTTCCGCGCGGTGCACATCTGCGTCTTTCCGGAAAGCACTGTCGACGGGATCACAAAAGCGATAAGTCTCGCCGGATTCTTCGGTATGACGCACGTGATACTCGAGTTCTGGGGAACGATCAGGTATGACTCTCTCAGTTCTCTCGCTTGGAAAGACAGATCGTTCGCGAAAGACGAGATAAAGCCGCTCATCAACCTCATAAGAAGCTACGGCATGGAGCCTGTTCCGATGATAAACCACTTCGGACACGCGCCGCAGTCGCGCAGCTGCATGGGCAGACACACGATTCTGAACGCGGAGCCGAGACTGTCGTTGCTCTTCGAGCCGGACGGATGGACATGGTGCCTGTCGAACCCGGACACATACAGGCTCCTCGCCGATATGCGCGCGGAGCTCTGCGGGCTGTTCGGAGACGGAAAATATTTTCATCTCGGCTTTGACGAGGCGTATTCCTTCGCGACCTGCCCGAAATGCCGTAAGCGCGTGCCGTCAGAGCTGCTCGCCGAATACCTGAACCGCCTGACCGAGGATCTCGCGAAAGCAGGCAGACGCCCGATCATCTGGCACGACGAGCTGATACGCGGCGACGAGTTCACCGAGCGTGACTGCCCGATAGTCGCGAACGGCAGAAGCCACGACACCGCCCCGGCGCTTGACCTTATCGACAAGCGGATAATCATCGCCGACTGGCAGTATGATTACAAAGGCAATTTCAACCCGACGACACCGTACTTCACCAAAAAGGGCTTCGACACACTGGTCTGCCCGTGGGACAACAGGGAAAACGTCCGCTCGCTGACCCACAGCGCGAAGAAGAACGGCGCGATGGGCGTGATATTCACGACGTGGCACCATCTTCCGGCGTTCCTCCGCGACGCCGGATACTGGGGAGCATCGGCGTGGTGCGTGGATGATCAGGCTCCTCTGTCCGACACCGAGGCGGCGGCGCTTCTGCGGCGTATTTACGACGCGCACGGGGATTTCGACCTTTCCGGATGGAACCGGAACGAAGTGGAACAGTAAAAAATCCCTCCATAAAAACGGCATTGACCGGGACCGCACGGACGGTTCCGGTCTTTTCCCTGTCACGCGGCTCTTCCCGCCGCGAGCATATTGTCTATGAAGATGCCGTAGCCCTTTTCCGGCGAGTTCACAAGGACATGCGTCACGGCGCCTATCAGCTTGCCGTCCTGTATTATCGGACTCCCGCTCATTCCCTGCACGATGCCTCCGGTCTTCGCTATGAGGTCGGGGTCCGTGACGGTCACGACGAAATTCTTGACCGGTCTTCCCGAACGGTCTATCCCGGAAATGCGGACCTTGTATCTTCCCGTGCCGGAGTCGGACGTGCAGATGATCTCCGCGTCCCCGTCATGCGTCTCGGCGCTTGTGGCAGCGGGTATCGCCTTCGCGTCACCGCTCATGCCTTCCGGAAGCTCCGCGAACACACCGAAGACACCGCACTCGGTATTGCCTGTCAGCGAGCCGATCTTCCCTGAACTGAAGTAACCGCGGAGCTCGCCCGGAGCGCCCGCCTGTCCCTTCTCGACACCGCTTATCGCGACATTGACGACAATGCCGCGTCCGGGCTTCACAAGCTCTCCGGTGTCGGAATCGCATATCCCGTGCCCGAGCCCGGCGAAAGCGCCCGTCGCCGGATCAATAAAGGTGACAGTCCCGATTCCCGCCGTGCTGTCGCGTATCCAGAGCCCCGCCTTGTACCCGTCGTCCGAGAGCACCGGAGTCACGCTGATCGTCAGTTCTCCGTCGCCGCGTCTCAGGGTAAGGTCGAGCGTTTTTCCTCCGCACTCTCCTATCAATGCCGCCATGTCCGCGGCGCTCGTGACGCGTTTTCCGTCGACAGACAGTATTATGTCACGGACACGTATTCCGGCGTCCTTCGCGGGGCTCCCGCTTCCGGTCCCGCCCGTTCTGACGTCCGGAAGACCGACCACAGTCACGCCCTCATGGCACAGCCTGACCCCGAACGGAACGCCGCCCGGGATGAGCATCCGCCCGCCGTCCGCGGCAGACAACGGCGACGCCAGAACGATGAGCGTTATCGCCGTCACGACAAACAATATCAGAGGGCGCGTCCGCCCCGCGCCTGTTTTCTTCCCTTTCTTCTCTATCATCTGAATCCCCCGAAATTAATTCGCGGCAGGACGCTTTTGTCCTCCGCACTCTTAATTTGCGCCGGCGCGCGGAATTAATGAGATGCAAAATTTGTCCCGGAAAAAGGCAGTAAATGACAGATGCCTGTAATCCTCACACTGTGCTCTGCACGGCAGTTCATATGCCCTCTGACGGCAAAATTTACATTCAATTAATACGCTCGGCAAATAAATCATTTATAATATACCGTGTCGCTTTTGAGCGACGGGAACTTTTTTGCCATGACTCACGTCATAAATGGCAGAAATCCGCGGTGTCCGAACGACGCCGCCCGAAAGGATGCGATAATTTGCAGGACAAACGACGCCGCCCGTCAAAAGGCAACGCGTTTTTGCGTATATTCAGAAAAAAATATATATCGGTGCCGCTCATCGTCATAGCGTCGCTGACGCTTGTCTACTCGGTGCTGGTCTTTTCACCGATACCGTTCATAGCCTACTGGCGCGGGATATGGATTGAGACCGCGATGACGACGGCGGACCACCAGTGGCTTGCGACCGCCTTCATACCGAAGGGCGTCATCGACAAAGTCATGAACGGAAAAAAAGACACGTCCGACGTCATCGGAGGCAAGGACTTTCTCGACGAGACGACCGATTCCTCCGACACGAAAGACGCGTCGGACGACACAACCGCGCCGGACACGATAGTTCCGGATGAGCCCGAATACCCCTACGGCGGAAGCGAAGGCGATATCCTCGGTCAGAAGGACCTCACGGTCGGCGGAAAGGATTACGCCGGATACACCGTATCCGTCAACGATATCGAACAGGGCATCGTTGTCTCAGACATCACCGGAACCAGCTATCGCGGAAAGGTCATGCTGATAGACGACCCGTCGCGGGTTTATCTCGGCGTCACTCCGTCAAAGGGCGTCGAGGGGCTCCGGATAAAGAAGATGATGGACTGCTACGGCGCGATAGCGGGAATCAACGCGAGCGGCTTCTCCGACCCGAATGACAGCGGCACCGGCGGCGACGTCATAGGCCGCTCATACTCAGACGGAGACGCCTGGGGAGAATATGTCAGCTACTACGGCTCGATACTCCTGACAAAGAAGAACAAGCTTGTCGTCGGAAACGTCCATGACTGGGAGAACTATGACATCCGCGCCGGGATACAGTTCGGTCCGGTGCTGATAGCGGACGGCAAGGCGCAGTTCGAGGATTCCGGCGGATACGGCATTCAGCCGCGCACGGCGATCGGTCAGCGCTCCGACGGAGTCATCGTGTTCCTTGTCATCGACGGCAGAAACCCGACGTGGAGCATTGGATGTACCATGAGCGACCTTATCGAGGTGCTCGAAAAGTACGGTGTCGTCAACGCCGCCTGCTGCGACGGCGGCTCGAGCTCGGTCCTCGCGTATGACGGCGAGGTGCTGAACAAGAACAGCTCCGCGAACCCGGACTACGGCAGAAGGCTGCCGAACGCCTTCCTCGTCGCCCCGAAGGAAACAGCGTCCGACGAAAGCGTGAGCGAATGAACGATTACCGCAAAAAGCCGAAGCAGCAGCCGGTGAAGAAAAAGATATCGCCGGAAGAGCAAGCCGGAATACTGGCGCGCGACGAGAGATATATGCGCCATGCCTTAGAGCTCGCGAAAAAGGCGGCGGAGCTCGGCGAGGTCCCGGTCGGAGCCGTCGTCGTGCGCGGAGACAAAGTGATCTCCGAGGCGTACAACCTGCGGGAGACCGGAAAGAACGCCCTCGCGCACGCGGAGCTCATGGCGATGGACAAGGCGTGCGCCGCTCTCGGCGGATGGAGGCTCGACGGCTGCGAGCTGTATGTGACGCTCGAGCCATGTCCGATGTGCGCCGGGGCAATCATAAACTCGCGTATCAGCAGAGTCGTCTTCGCCGCGAAGGACGCGAGGGCGGGAGCGCTCGGAAGTCTTATAAACCTCGACAGATATCCGTTCAATCACCATCCGGAGATCGTGAGCGGCGTTCTCGGGGCGGAGGCTGCCGGGCTTCTGAGAGATTTTTTCGGGAAGCTCCGCGAAAAGAGAAAATAACCCGCGGGACAGGGCTTGTGCGATAAGATAAAGCGCCGGACGACCTGTCCCTTTTCGTATTGTTTTGGAAAATACTGAATAAATCGGGTTTTCGCAGAAAAAAGTCCCCGGATTTATGGGCTTTTTTCTGCGAAAACAACCTTAAATCAGTGTTTCCCTTGTGCCGATTTTTCCGGCATTCACAGATTATTTTTCAAATAGCACTTGTAGTTTGCGCTTAAATGTGATATACTATTAAAGAGTTTCCATACGAAACCTAATTGTGAAATATTTTTCAGATATCAAGAAGGAATTACTTTATGAAATACCTTGTTCTGCTGTGCGACGGCATGGCCGATTATAAGATCGACGCTCTCGGCGGACGCACTCCTATGGAGGCGGCAAAGAAGCCGATGACCGACCGCCTCGCGAAAACCGCGCTCTGCGGCACCGTATCGAACGTTCCCGAGGGAATGGTGCCCGAGAGCGACACCGCCAACATCGCCGTACTCTCCTACGACCCGAAGATCTACTCGAAGGGACGCTCTCCTCTCGAGGCAGTCTCGATGGGGCTTACGATGCGCCCGGACGACACCGCATACCGCTGCAACGTCGTCACCCTCAGCGAGGGCGGAGATTATGACGACAAGATAATGCTTGACCACAGCGCCGACGAGATCACCACCGCCGAGGCAAGCGAGCTTATCAAAACCCTCGAGGAGCATTTCGGCACCGACGCCCGCCACTTCTACACCGGCGTCAGCTACCGCCACTGCATGATCTGGAACAACACCCCGTCCGAGTACAACTTCATGCGTCCGCACGACATAATCGGACGCCGCATCGGCGAATATCTCCCGCAGGGAGAGGCAGGAAAGCCGTTCTACGACCTCATGCGCGCAAGCTACGATATCCTCGACCATCACCCGATAAACGAGGCACGCCGCGCACGCGGACTCAACCCGGCAAACTCGATCTGGCTCTGGAGCCCCGGAAAGAAACCCGCTCTGCCGAACTTCTACGAGAAGTGGGGTCTCAGAGGCGCTGTCATCTCCGCGGTCGACCTCATAAAGGGAATCGGCATCTGCGCCGGGCTCAAGTCGATAGACGTCGAGGGAGCGACCGGAAACGTCCATACGAACTGGTCCGGAAAGGCGGACGCAGCGATTGAGGCGTTCGAGAACGACTATGATTTCGTCTACATCCATGTCGAGGCGCCAGACGAATGCGGACACCGCGCCGAGATCGAAAACAAAGTGCTTTCGATCGAGAAGATAGACGAGCTCATCCTGACGCCCGTGTATGATTATCTCGTGAAGACCGGCGAACCCTTCAAAATTATGGTTCTGCCGGATCACCCGACTCCGATCGCGCTCCGCACACACTCTATGGAGCCGGTGCCGTTCATGATCTACTCCTCCGACGAGAAGCATGACGGCGTCGATACATTCACAGAGGACACCTGCGCCGCTAAGAAGTTCTACATCCCGCACGGACAGGATCTGCTGTCATACATGATCCAGAAATAAACGGAAATCAAAGGAGGTCTCTTCTGTGAGAAAAGAAAATGACCCTGAGGAAAAGGACAACGAAAACGACGACGACCTGAACGAGGGCAAAGAGCCCGCGCCGGAGATACCGCCGGAAGGCATTCCGGAAGACCTCGAAGAGCTCGCCGAAGACGAGGGCGCGGACGGAGTCGACGCCGGTGAAGCGGTCGCTCCGGCGCCGGACGGATTCACGCCGATGAAGCTCGCCGGCGATATCTATGACTGGGTCGAGGTCTTTGTCGCGACCATCACCGTGATATTCATCCTGTTCACCTTCATCGCGCGCATCGCTTACGTCGACGGACCGTCGATGAACAACACGCTCCACGATAAGGAGACCCTGATCGTCTCAAACCTCTTCTACACGCCGAAGAACAACGACATCGTCGTCTTCCAGTCGCCCGACAGCGGCATCAAAGGCGGTATAGTCAAGCGTGTCATCGCGACCGCCGGACAAACCGTCGATATAGACTTTGACACATGGACGGTTACGGTCGACGGAGTCGCGCTCGACGAGAGCTATGTGAACTACGAGGATGGCACTGTCATGCGCTCCTTCGACGTGACATTCCCGCTCACGGTGCCGGAGGGATGCGTCTTCGTCATGGGAGACAACCGAAACCACTCGAACGACAGCCGCGGAAGTCAGATCGGATGCGTCGACACGAGGTTCATCTTCGGACACGTGCTCTTCCGCGTCACCCCGCTGTCAAGGTTCGGGACCGTCGGCTAATAAGCGCAGAAAGGACACACAATGCCATCATCAGTTATACAGTGGTTTCCGGGTCACATGGCGAAGACGAAGCGGCTCATCACCGAGTGCCTGCCGCTCGTCGATATAGTCATTGAGGTGCTCGACGCGAGGATACCGGTAAGCTCAAAGAACCCGGTCCTCGACAGTCTGCTCGGACAAAAGCCGAGACTAGCCGTATTCAGCAAGTCGGCGCTCGCCGACCCGGAAGCGAGCCGTCTCTGGCAGGCGTACTACCGCGAAAAAGGAACCGAGACCATATTCTACGACTGCCGCAGCGGTGAAAACCTGAACGCCATCGCCCCGAAGGTGCGCGAAATCCTCGGTGAAAAGCTTGAGAGATACGAATCGAAGGGCATGACCGGCAGAAAGCTCAAAGCCATGATCGTCGGCATACCGAACGTCGGAAAGTCCTCGCTCATAAACGCCCTCGCCGGCTCAAACCGCGCGAAGGTCGAGAACCGCCCCGGCGTCACCCTGACAAAGCAGTGGATCACGACAAAGGTCGGCATCGACCTGCTCGATATGCCCGGAGTTCTCTGGCCTAAATTCGAGGACAGGATAGTCGGCGAGAACCTCGCGATAACCGGCGCTATAAAGGACGATGTGCTCGACATAGAGCAGCTCGCCGTCCTCCTCGTCGGAAGACTCAGGAAAATCGCTCCGGAAAAGCTCTCGGAGCGATACAAGCTCGGAGATATGGCGCAGTATGACGACATACCGGATCACGAGCTCTTCGAGATCATCGGCAGAAAGCGCGGCTTCCTCGTCTCGGGCGGAGAGGTCGACTGGGAGCGGAGCGCGAGTATGCTCCTCGACGAGTTCCGCGCGGCGCGCATCGGCAGGATAACCCTCGAGGTGCCCGCGGCAGACTGAAACGACAGACATATGGAATGGATCATCGAAAACGAATACTCCGCAAAAGGATACAAGATCATATGCGGAACCGACGAGGCAGGACGCGGACCGCTCTGCGGAAACGTCGCCGCCGGAGCATGTATACTGCCTTACGGCGTCGATATTCCCGGACTGAACGACTCGAAGAAGCTCACCGAGAAGAAGCGCGAGAAGCTCTACGATATCATAACCTCGTCCGCCATAGCGTGGGCGGTCGGTGAAGCGTCACCGGAGGAGATCGACGACATCAACATTCTGAACGCAGCGCAGCTCGCAATGCGCCGCGCGGTCGCCGGACTGTCGGTCACGCCCGATCTCGTGCTTGTCGACGGAAACGTCGCGAGGGATTTTCCGATGGACGCTGTGGCCGTCGTCAAGGGCGACTCGAAGTCACCGTCGATTGCCGCCGCGTCGATACTCGCGAAAGTGACGCGTGACCGCGAGCTCATCGCTCTCGACGAAAAATATCCGTCCCTCGGGCTCGCAAAGCACAAGGGATACCCGACAAAAGCCCATTACGCGGCGCTGAACGCCTACATAGACGAGTATGGCGCGCCGCCGGACATCTACCGCCTGAGTTTTCTGAAAAATCTTCACAGACAATGAACTACAAAAAGAAGACAGGAGCGCGCGGCGAGGAGCTTGCCGCGGAATATCTCGTCTCAGAGGGATATACGATAACGGCGCGCAACCTGCACGTCTCGCACGACGAGATCGACATAATCGCCGAAAACGAAGGATATATTGTATTCGCGGAGGTGAAGACCCGCGCGCAGACCAGTCAGAACAAACGCTATGGACGACCAGCCGCCGCGGTGAACTACGCCAAAAGCCAGAAGCTGATAAGGTCAGCCGAGGAATATCTCCGTGAGAACCCGACCGCGAAGCAGCCGCGGATAGACGTAATCGAGGTGTATTTCCCCGCGATACACGAGGACACACCGATAGATATATCCACCCTCCGCGCGACCGGGATAAAGCATATACGCAACGCCGTCACGAAATAAGTGACGCTTAATGAAAGGTGTGATGATATGCCGATCTTCGACCTTCACTGCGACACTCTCTACGAGTGCCTGAAGCAGGGCAAGAAACTGAAAACTAACGACCTCGACCTGTCCTTCGACAGGCTCGCCGGATACGGCAGGTTCTGTCAGGTGCTCGCGATGTGGAGCGACTACAGACTGGACGACGACAAGGCGTATGAGCGCTTCTTTGAGGCGCGGGATATGCTCCGCCGTCAGCTTGACGAGATAAACGACGTAAAGCTCGTCACAAACGCGAATGAGCTCGGGGATGCTTTCTCCTCCGGAAACAACGCCGTTTTTCTCGCCGTCGAGGGCGGCAAGCTGCTCGGGCAGGATATCAAGCGGCTCGACGCGCTGTACGACGCGGGTGTGCGGTTCCTGACACTCGTCTGGAACGGGCACTGCGCGATAGGCGGCTCTCACGACAACGACGACGGGCTCACCGATTTCGGACGGGAAGTCGTCGGACGATGTCTCTCGCTCGGGATAATACCCGATGTATCGCACGCGTCGGACAGAATGATCGACGAAACGCTCGAAATCTGCGAAAGCGCCGGAAAGGTCTGCGTCGCGACACACTCGAATTCGCGCGCCGTCTGCGACCACAGGCGGAACCTCACCGACAACAGATTCAGAAGAATATCCTCTCTCGGAGGCATCGTCGGCGTCAGTCTCGCTCCGCAGCACCTGACGAGCGATGAGAACTGCACGGTCGACGACGTCGTCAGACATATAGATCACTATATGTCACTTGGCGGAGAGGACACTGTATGTCTCGGCTGCGACCTCGACGGGGTCGGACGGCTGCCGGACGGGATAAGCGGCGTGCAGGATCTCACGAAAATCGCGGAAAAACTCGCACAGATTAACTATACCGACTCCCTTGTCGAAAAAATATTTTATGCAAACGCCCGAAATTTCATTTTCCACTGGATTCAGCCCGATTTATCTGCTATAATATAATCTGCGCACATAAGCGCGGACACGACTTCTTTATGTTTGATGACTCAAACATTTCAAAAGAAAGGAACCTCTCCGCGGCAAAAGCCCGGAAGGTCGGTTAAACACATGAATTACATAAGCACAAGAGGCAAAAAAGTGCAGGCTCCCGTAACGGCAGCCGCCGCCATCAAGCAGGGACTCGCCGAGGACGGCGGTCTCTTCATGCCCGAGGTCATTCCGGACCTCGACAGCCAGGATCTCGCCGAGCTTTGCGAGATGTCCTACCCGGAACGCGCGGCTTACATTCTCTCGCGTTTTCTCACCGACTACAGCTATGAGGAGCTTCTCGAGGACTGCGCGGCGGCTTACGCGCCGGAGCGGTTCCCGGGCGGCGCGGCTCCGATAAAGAAGCTCGGCGACGATATGTTCGTTCTCGAGCTCTGGCACGGTCCGACCTCAGCGTTCAAGGACATGGCGCTCCAGATCATGCCGAAGCTGCTCTCCCGCGCCCTCAAGATGACCGGCGAGGAGAGAACGGCTCTCATCCTCGTCGCGACGAGCGGAGATACCGGCAAGGCGGCTCTCGAGGGCTACCGCGACGTTCCCGGCGTGTCGATCGAGGTCTTCTACCCTGTCGACGGAGTCAGCCGCGTACAGAAGCTCCAGATGTCGACGCAGCTCGGCGATAACGTAGCTGTCTGCGCGATAAAGGGCAACTTTGACGATGCCCAGACCGGGGTCAAGAAGATATTCGGCGACGCCGCCATGGCTGAACTGCTCGACAAGAACGGCGTGTTCCTCTCGAGCGCGAACTCGATCAACTGGGGCAGACTCGTTCCTCAGATCGTCTACTATGTCTCCGCCTACTGCGACCTCATAAACGCGGGCGAGATCTACGCCGGCGAGAAGATCGACGTCACCGTCCCGACCGGTAACTTCGGAAACATCTTCGCGGCGTTCATCGCGAAGTCTATGGGGCTCCCGATAAACCGTCTCGTCTGCGCGTCGAACAAGAACAACATCCTGACCGACTTCCTCGCGACCGGCACTTACGACCGCAACCGCGAGTTCTACACGACCATGTCGCCGTCGATGGACATACTCATCTCGTCGAATCTCGAGCGCCTTCTCTATGTTCTCGGAGGTCAGGAGCTGACCGCCGACCTCATGAAGAAGCTCTCGACCGACGGTTGCTACACTGTTCCGGATGAGCTCAAGAAGAAGATCGACGAGCACTTCTCCGGACTCTTCTGCGACGAGGAAGGCACCGCCGAGGAGATACGCTCAACCTTTGAAAACGACGGATATCTCATCGACACGCACACCGCTGTCGGTCTGCATTCCGCGAAGAAGTATATGGAAAAGAACCGCGACGGAATGAAGATGCTGGTGGCGTCGACCGCGAGCCCCTACAAGTTCGCGTCCGACGTGTATGAATCTATCACCGGAAAGAAGCCGTCCGACGAGCTCTCTGCTCTCACCGAGCTTTCCGAACTCACGAAGACCGAGATACCCTACCCACTCCGCGATATCGACAAGCGTGAAATCCGCTTCGATAAGGTCATCGACAAGACCGCGATGCCGGAAGAAATCCTCGGAACGCTCGGGATAAAAGCGTAACTTGGTCTGACCGCGAAAAAAGCCGCCGCGAAAATCGCGGCGGTGTCGGGTCATCTTCTCGTTATCTTCCCGCGCGGCTCGAAGGTCGCGCAGCGCGTCTCGGACGCGGACAGGGCTATGATGTTGCCGACGGTTATGTGCTTCGCGGTGCAGTAGTTATCCCCGTCGTGATGCACACAGTTCTTCGCGTCGCAGGTTATGCCCTCGATGTGAGAAGGGCGCGCGTCGGGTCCGACATAGAGGCGGTCATACCATCCCATAATTTTTTCTCCTTTGTTATCTGACATTTTTACGCTGCCGCGCGGCGGCGGCAGCGGACACGATAGTATTCTTCCCCGCCGCGCCCGCTGTAATCGGACCGGAACAAAAAATCACGGAGGTAATCAATGTCACTTTATGTAATGTCTGACACTCATCTATCGATAAGTGACAATAAACCGATGGATGTTTTCGGCTCGCGCTGGACGGGCTATATGAAGAAGATACCGGAGAACTGGAACCGCGTCGTAAAAACGGAGGACACGGTCGTCGTCGCCGGCGACATCTCATGGGCAATGAGCCACACGGGAGCCGTCGCAGACCTCAGATTCCTCGACTCGCTGAACGGTAAGAAGATCATCGGCAGAGGAAACCACGACTACTGGTGGACTTCGATGAAAAAGCTCGGAGAGCTCTGCGCGGACGAAGGCTTCACAACGCTGAGATTTCTCTACAACAATGCGTTCGAGGTCGAGACCTTCATAGTCGCCGGGTCTCGCGGATGGTATATAGACGAGTCGAACCGCCGTATGCCGGAGAACGCCGACTACCAGAAGATCGTCGCGAGAGAGGCGATACGCCTTGAGATAAGCCTGAACGAGGCTGTGAAGCTCCGCGAGAAGAGACTTTCCGAGACCGGGGAGAAGCGCGAGATACTCGTCTTCCTGCACTTCCCGCCGGATTTTCGCGGATATGTCTGCGAGGAAATCACCGCGGTGTTAAAAAAGTTCGGCATAAAGCGCTGCTTTTTCGGACACATACACGGCGTCTACGACATACCGCTCCGGACCTATTCGGACGGGATCGAGTATACGATAACATCGGCGGATTATCTCGATTTCAAGCCGCTGAAAATCGAGCCGTTCACCCGCGGATTCGATTCCTGACGCCGGATCGGCGATATAACGGTCGAAAATTCCGGTTAATTATAAAGGAATATCGGATATTTTTGAAATTTTTCTGATTTACTCTTGACTTTATCGGAAAATATAGTACAATATTATATAGTAAAATATAAAATGGTCGCAGACTGTGTATGGCTCCGGCTTCAAAGCAGATGGTCCGGGAAAACAAAATGTTTCCCCGGAATCATACGCAATAATGAAGATATCTCGTGCCGTGCCGGAGCGGCGATATCTTTGGAGGATATAAATTACCATGAGCTTAAAAAATGTAAACAAACCCGAGACCAATGTGGTCGAGATTGAATTCACCTCTGACAAGGCAGCATTTGACGCGGCTTGCGACAAGGCGTACAAGAAGAATGTCGGCAGCATCAGTGTCCCCGGCTTCCGCAAAGGCAAGGCGCCGAAGCATATCATCGAGAAGATGTACGGCAAGGGCGTATTTTATGATGAGGCTCTCAACGAGATCGTTAACCCCGCTTTCGCTGACGCCATCAAGGATCAGGATTTCAAGATGGTTTCCCAGCCCGAGTTCGACGTTGTCTCCATCGACGACGACGGCGTCACCTTCAAGGCGAAGTTCTACGTAAAGCCTGAGGTCGAGATCACCGATTATATCGGCATCCCGGTAACAAAGACCGTCCGTGAGGCTTCCGACGAGGACGCCGACAATGAAATCTCGGACACCCAGAAGCGCAACTCCCGCCAGGTTGAGGTTACCGACCGCGCGGCTCAGGACGGCGATATCGTCGTCATCGACTTCGACGGCTACGTCGACGGCAAGCCTTTCGAAGGCGGCAAGGCTGAAAAGTACAACCTCACTCTCGGTTCCGGTCAGTTCATCCCGGGCTTCGAGGAGCAGATCGTCGGCAAGAACATCGGCGACGAGTTCGACGTGAACGTCACCTTCCCGGCTGAATACCACGCCGCAGAGCTCGCAGGCAAGCCCGCTGTCTTCAAGATCAAGCTCCACGAGATCAAGTTCAACGAGCTTCCGGCTCTTGACGACGAGTTCGCGAAGGATGTCTCCGAATTCGATACTTTCGCTGAATACAAGGCTGACGTCAAGGCAAAGATACAGGACAGATACAACAAGCAGGCTGACGGCGAGGTCGAGGAGCAGCTCATAAACGCTCTCATCGAGAAGCTGAAGGCAGAGATCCCGGAGCCGATGTATGTCGCCGAGACCGAGAACTTCGTCCGTGACTTCGACGGCAGACTGAGAATGCAGGGTCTTGACCTCAAGACCTACTTCAAGTACACCGGACTCGATCTCGACGCTCTCAGAAAGCAGATGAGACCGCAGGCTGAACGTCAGGTCAAGACGAGACTCGCTCTCGAGAAGATCGTCGAGCTCGAAGGCATCAAGCCGACCGACGAGGAGATCGCCGCAGAGTACGACCGCATCGCTAAGGCATACAACATGGAACTCGACAAGGTCAAGGAGATGGTCGACGAGGCTGCTATCGCGGAGGACGTCGCCGTCAAGAAGGCTGTCGATCTCGTCAAGGAGAAGGCAGTCGTAACCGAAAAGGCTTACGAAGAGCCGAAGACCGAGGAGACAAAGGCAGAAGACGCCGAGGCTCCGAAAGCTGAATAATAATTTAACGGCATAACGCTGTTTCAAGGAAAACTCTGACTCAATTTTTTCAGTGTTTTCCAAGGCATCTGAGTCAATGGGCGGTCAGGGTCGCGGAAAGCGGCTTGGTCGCCCATACGATTCTGTGTACTTCATACCTTAACAGGAGGTAAATTTTTATGGCACTCGTCCCAATGGTAGTCGAGCAGACCGTGCGTGGTGAACGCTCCTACGATATCTATTCCCGTCTTCTGAATGACCGCATCGTGTTCCTTTCCGATGAGATCAACGACCAGACGGCGTCTCTTGTCGTCGCTCAGCTTCTTTTCCTTGAGGCTCAGGACCCGGACAAGGACATCGATCTTTATATAAACAGCCCCGGTGGCTCCATCACTTCCGGTATGGCTATCTATGACACGATGAACTTCATTAAGTGCGACGTGTCGACCATCTGCATCGGCATGGCGGCAAGCATGGGTTCTTTCCTGCTCTCCGCGGGCGCCAAGGGCAAGAGACTCGCTCTTCCGAACGCCGAGATCATGATTCACCAGCCGCTCCTCGGCGGTCTCCAGGGTCAGGCGTCGGACATCAAGATACACGCCGACCATATCATCCGCGTCAGGGAGCGTATGAACCGCATCTACGCAGAGCAGACCGGACAGACTGTCGAACAGATCGAGAAGGACACCAACCGCGACAACTTCCTCACCGCTGAAGAGGCGTGCCGCTACGGACTCATCGACAGAGTTATCTCGAAGAGAGAGAACTGAGGAGTATAACGCGTAAAATGCCTACGAAACAAAAAAATCCGACGCTGAGATACTGTTCCTTCTGCGGACGCAGTGAAAATCAGGTCGACTTTCTCATACCGTCCCCGACGGGCGCGCTGATCTGCGACTCCTGCATCGACACCTGCAATCAGATCATCGAGGAACACACGAGAATGCTTATGCAGAATAACGGCGACGAGCTGACGCTCGAGACCCTGCCAAGACCCGCCGAGATCAAGGCAATGCTCGACGAGTATGTGATAGGTCAGGATGCCGCGAAGAAAGTGCTCTCGGTCTCTGTCTACAATCATTATAAGCGTATCCTCAGCACCTCGGACGGCGGCAGGAAACGCCAGTCGAAGAAATCCGGCAAAAAGGACGGGAACGAGGACGACGTCGAGATCCAGAAGAGCAACGTGCTCCTCATCGGCTCCACCGGCGTCGGAAAGACTTACCTCGCCCAGACCCTCGCGAAAGCGCTGAAGGTCCCGTTCGCCATCGCGGACGCCACGACCCTCACCGAAGCCGGATATGTAGGCGAGGACGTTGAAAATATCCTTCTGCGGCTCATTCAGGCGGCGGACTACGATATCGAGCGCGCCGAGAAGGGCATCATCTACATCGATGAGATCGACAAGATTTCGAGAAAGAGCGAAAACCGCTCGATAACCCGCGACGTCTCCGGCGAGGGTGTTCAGCAGGCGCTCCTCAAGATCCTTGAGGGCACCGTCTCGAACGTTCCTCCGCAAGGTGGCAGAAAGCACCCGAATCAGGAGTTCATCCAGATAAACACAGAAAATATCCTCTTCATCTGCGGCGGAGCCTTCGACAAGCTCGAGGACCTCATCGCGGAGAGAAAGGGCAGCCAGGTCGTCGGGTTCACAAGCGAGATAAAGACGAAGGAAGAGAAGCTGAAGCAGGGTCTCTTCAAGGACGTCACCCCGCATGATATCGTCAAGTACGGTCTCATTCCGGAGCTCGTAGGTCGTCTTCCGGTCATCGTCACGCTCGACAGCCTCGATGAAGCGGCTCTCGTCAGGATTCTCACCGAACCGAAGAACGCGCTCATCAAGCAGTACAAGAAGCTCGTCGGAATGGACGGCGCTGACCTTGAGTTCGACGACGGCGCGGTCAGGGCGATCGCGAAGCTCGCCATTGAGCGCAACACCGGAGCAAGAGGTCTCAGGGCGATTGTAGAGAGCATCATGACCGACATCATGTATGAGATACCGTCGCACAAGGAAATAAAGAAAGTCACAATCACCGCTGACGTCGTCAACAAGACCGGCAAGCCGATCTTCGAGACCGCGTCCGGCGAACACCTCGAAGCCGTAGTCTGAGGAAACGCTGATTTAAGGTTGTTTTCACGCGAAAAAGCCCATAAATTCAAGGCTTTGTCGCGTGAAAACTCCAATTATTCAGCGTATTTCTCAGAGCTTATCCCGACAAACTGTTCAAAAAGGATCATAAGATTAAGATGGACAATTTTTTCACGAGAGCGGCGTCCGTGATACGCAACGAGCATCGCCCGCCCCGGCTATACCATCTTTACAACTTAATACTGATGTTCTTCATCTTCTCCTTCACGGGGTGGGTGTGGGAGGTCATCTACATCGGCTTCACCGAGGGCGTCGTCGCGAAGCGCGGGATGCTCCACGGTCCTTGGCTGCCTATTTATGGTGTCGGCGGCGTCCTGATACTTCTGCTGCTCAGCAGGTTCAGGAACAATCCGCCGCTGGTGTTTCTTCTCGCGGTGCTGCTCTGCGGTACCATCGAGTACAACACCGCCGTTATGATCGAGATGATCTTCCGATGCCGCTGGTGGGACTACTCAACGAAATTCATGAACCTCAACGGACGCATCTGCCTTGAGGGGCTCATGATGTTCGGCGTCACCGGAACCCTCGCGACCTGCAAGGTGGGTCCCAAGCTCGACAGTGCGCTGTCGAGAATACCGCGGAAGCTGCACACCTTTCTGAACATCCTCCTCAGTATCTGCTTTGTCGGGGATATAATATTCTCAATGTTCATTCCGAATATCGGCGTAGGCATTACATATGATCTGCTTACCAAAATATAAAAAACTGTCGCGTTCCGCGCGACAGTTTTTTATTAACTCATTTTCGTGTAGTACACGACGCCTATCTTTATTCCGCCCTCGTCCTCAGCGAAATCGAATGTGCCGGAATACTCCTTCTCTTCGTCGCTCGACGCGGACGGGAAGGACATCGTTATCTGCGTGTCCTTTATCCCGTATGTCCCCTCCATCTCCCAGACAACCGCTCCCACGAGCTTACAGGAGAGCGTCACACGGCTTCCGGAAAAACTCATACTGACCCCGCTCCCGAGCGCCTCCGCGCTGTAGGTTCCGGACAACGTCTTCCCGCAGCCGGTCGTCATCACAAGCGTGAATACGACGAATACCGCGAGGATCATCATAAATATTCTGTTTCTTCTCATTTTTCACATTATTCCTTTCGAAATGATACGGAGCCGCCGCGCCGGTGCGCGACAGCCCCGCTTTTTCATTTATCCACAAGTCTGTTGGGCTTATGCCTGTGCCTTCTTAGCCTCGTCGATTATCTTCTGCGCGACGTTTCCGGGAACCTCATCGTAGCGAGTGAAGTAGAACGTGAAGCTGCCGCGTCCCTGAGTCGACGCCCTGAGCGCTATCGGGTAGTCCATCATCTCAGCCTTCGGAACCTCCGCCTGAACCGTCGTATAGCCCTTGCGTCCGTGGGTCGCCTCCATGCCGAGCACGCGTCCGCGGCGCTTGTTGAGGTCGCCTATGACGTCTCCGACGTAGTCGTCCGGAACCGTGCACATAAGCGTTCCTATCGGCTCAAGGAGCACCGGATTCGCTCTCGGCAGACCGTCCTTGTACGCGAGGCTCGCCGCCATCTTGAACGACATTTCAGAAGAGTCGACGTCATGATACGAACCATCATAAAGGTCAGCCGCGAGATTCACGACCGGATAACCGGCGAGCACACCCTTCAGCATCGCCTCCTGAAGCCCCTTCTCAACCGCCGGGAAAAAGCCCTTCGGCACGGCTCCGCCGACGACACTCTCGGTGAAAGTCAGACCCTCATTCTCTCCAGGAGCGAAGCGGATGCGCACGTGTCCGTACTGTCCGTGTCCGCCAGACTGCTTCTTGTGCTTTCCTTCCGCCTCGACAGCCTTCTTTATCGTCTCGCGGTAAGCGATCTTCGGCTTCTCGAGCACGACGGACGTTCCGAAGCGATTCTTGAGCTTCGAGACGAGCACGTCGAGATGTATGTCTCCGATGCCGGAGATAAGCAGCTGCTTCGTCTCCGCGTCGTTCTGATACCTCGTCGTGAGGTCCTCCTCCAGCAGCTTCGTGATGCCTGCGGAAATCTTATCCTCGTCGCCCTTCGCAAGCGGCTTTATCGCCTGCGTCATGAAAGGCTCCGGGAATTCTATCTTTTTGTAGACGATATTCTCAGCCGACGCCGTCAGGGTATCGTTCGTATTGACCGCGTTCAGCTTCGCCGTCATTCCGATGTCTCCGCAGCAGAGGCAGTCAACCTCGGTCTGCTTCTTTCCGCGTATCGTGTAGATATGAGCCATCTTCTCGGTATTTCCGGTCGTCGTGTTGCGCAGGGTCATGTCGCGCTTCAGCTCGCCGTTCATCACCTTGAAGAACGACATCTTTCCGACGAACGGGTCGGCGACCGTCTTGAAGACGAATATCGACGTCTCGCCATCCGGATCAATCGGCTTCTCATCCTCGCCGTCCGGGG
>URCP01000011.1 GCA_900546315.1 uncultured Eubacteriales bacterium | reverse complement strand
TTTTGAGGCGGTTTTGAAAGACGGCTTGTCCGTCTTTCAAAATTCACGACCCTATGTCGTGAAAGCCTCAAAACTGTCTGGTCTGAAATTTTTTTCAGACTTTTGCCTTCTGCTCGCGTATATCCTTGCCATAGAACAAGAACGCCTGATACTCTCCGAAAAGGCGGCTCGTTATGCGGTCATTGTACCGCTCTCGTATCTCCTTCTCACGGAGGTTAGTATTGATTATCGTGGAGCGCGAATTGTTAAGTCTCGTGTTGATCACGTTATACAGGCAGGATACCGTGAACTGATTCGTTATCTCCGCGCCGAGGTCGTCTATTATCAGCAAATCGCAGTCAAAATACCGCTCCGTCTTCGACTCCGACGAGTCATTATAGCTCCGCCCGAACCGCTCGAACTCAAAGTCTGACAGGATATTCTGCGCCGTGTCATAGACAACGTCGAACCCCTTCTCGATCACGACCTTTGCGATCGAAGTCGACATATGCGTCTTCCCGAGCCCGGTCGTCCCGACGAACAGCAGATTCCTGCCTTTTTCGCCATCATTGCCGAAGTTCCCGGCAAACGCGCGGCAGGACGAGAGCACATGCTCCATATACCTGAACTGCTCCGGCGTCTGGCGGTAATAACCGAGGTCGAACGTCTCAAAGCTCTGCGTCCTTATCAGCTGTCCGATACCCGAACTCTCGTATCCCGCGAGAATAAGCTCACGCTTCATGCAATCGCACATCTTAGCGCCGACGAACCCGGTGTCCGAGCACTTGGGGCACTCATACTTCACCGACGAATAATCCGCCGGATACCCGTGCTCGACGAGGAACTGCCCGCGTATGCGCCTCAGCTCGGCGTTCTCGCTCTTCAGCTTTGCGATCCGCTCGTCAAGCCCTGCCGAGCCCTTCATCGACTCGGCGAATATCCTGAGCCCCGTCTCGGACAGAACCCTGTCCATCGCGGCGACATCCGGGAACTTCGCGTGCAGCTCCGCGGCGCGCTCCTCCGCGGCTTTTTTCGCGCGGAGATTCTTGTCGGCGAACTCCTCGCGTATGCGTATGTAATTTGCGCGGTTATATGCCATCTGAACCTCCACTCTTCACGTCAGCCCTTCGCGGCGGGTATGTCCTCCGGATTACCGGCTCCGCGGTAGCTGCGTCTCAACGCCGCCTCGAAGAACTCGTCCGTCTGGAACCCGGACTCGGCGCCGTTCACAGTCTCGGTGCCGTGCGCCGCCTCCACCTTCTTCTTTTTGTAGTTCTCGAGAGACGCCTCGACAGCCTCGAGCGTCGTCAGCCCGGAATTCTTCCAGTTCTCGAGCACCTTATTCATATATGACACCGACGGGTCGCCGATCTTGTCGACCGTGACCTCATAGGCGCGGGTTATGACATCGATCGGGAAGCACCACTCGTCGAGCCAGCAGGTGAAGCACTTCTTCTCCTTTGCGGTGAGCTCCCTCTGTCCGGCGCCGATAAGCGAGCGGATCTTACCGACGTTGTCCTCGAACTCGTCCTTGCGCTTTATGTACGCGTTAAGAGCGTCGACCGTGTCGACACCCTCGTCGAAGAGGTTCACCGCGGTGCGCTCGATATATCTGAGCGAATTCTTGCCCTTCCCGCTGAGATACGAGAAAAGCGTCACTATATACTCCCCGCCAAGACCAAGATGATCATACATCGTCACGATCACCGCGATATCCGCCGGAGTGAATATCTTGCCGACGATCTGCTGGCACATTGCCGTCACATCCGCGAGATCCGGGGACGCGCTTATTATGTCCGCGCACTGACTCTCGGTATAGGTCGGGAGAGCGGACGGCATCAGGGGCTTTCCCTTGCCGCCGCGTGCCGTCTCCGGCTTCGGTTCCGGCTTTGTCTTCGCGCTGTCGGGCTCCGCGGGAACAACTTTCGCGGTCAGGTCAGCCTGCGGAGCCTTCTCATCCGCCGCGCCGGCGAGAAATATGACGCCCGCGGCGGACCAAAACTCGATATCCTTATCAAAAGCCGTCCCGGTTATATCGAGCCTCGACGTGATCTCAGCGCGCGCCTTGTCATAGTCGCCTCTTAACCCCTCATCAGACGCAAGAAGCAGAAGCACACGCATCTTTTCCATGTCCGCCCCGCTCATAGCCTCAAGCAGCCTGTCCTTCGGCAGCGCCACGACCGACTGACCGTACTCGAGTCTGACCTCACTCATTGGTCATATCCTCGCTGTCCTCTTCCTTTTTCGTGAGCTCATAACAAAGCGTCATCAGAGAATCGCCCATGTGGACGTTTTGTACGACGACCGACGGGTCGTCCAGCTCAATCTCGGTGCTGGCGAAGTTCCAGAGTCCCTTGACGCCGAGCGCCGCGAGTCTCTCCGCCGTCTCCTTGACATATTCCTTCGGCATCGTCAGCACCGCGATGCTTATCGAGTTCTCCGCGAGGTAATCCTCGAGCGAGTCCATCGGCAGCACTGTGTATCCGTTAATATTTTTCCCGATGACATCCGGGCTTGTGTCGAAAAGAGCGTCGAGATTCACGCCGCGCTTGACAAAAATCGGGCTCGAGGCGAGCGCGCTGCCGAGGTTTCCCGCCCCTATGATTATTGCCCCATAATTCTGCGTGACACCGAGGATGTCGCTGATCTTTCCGTAGAGGTATTTGACATTGTACCCATACCCCTGCTGTCCGAAGCCCCCGAAGCAGTTGAGATCCTGCCTTATCTGCGACGCGGTGACGTGCATGAGCCTCGACAGCTCGCCGGAGGAGATCCGGAGTATATCGTTTTTCAGCAGCTCGCGCAGATATCGGAAGTATCTCGGCAGCCGCTTTATGACCGCGGGAGATACATCCTCGCGCGGGGTGTGACGGGCTGTGCCTTCCGGCTTGCTTTCGGTTTTCACCTTTATGACCATTCCTTTCGGTATCTATGGGTAATGATTCCGGTTTTGCGTTCTGAGCATACGCTGAACAAGCCGGGTTCCCGCGGAAAAAGTCCTGGATTTATGGGCTTTTTCCGTGGGCGCGGTCCTGAATCAGTGTTTCTCAGGCGGCAGTGTCAAGCTGCCCCTATCGCCGCGGCATGACACACGTCCGTTTTCAGAGTGACTTTATCGTATCCATCACATACTTCGCGAACTCGTCGCAGGTGGCGCCGGTGTCGCGTCCGGTGATGACGTACTTCTTCTCCTCGAACATACAGATGTCGAGCGCTCTCTCGAGCTTGTCCGCCTCGGTCTGACGACCGATGTGGGAGAGAAGCATGACTGTCGCGCGAAGCATCGAGCAGGGATCCGCAAACTTCGCGCGCCCCTCCTTGACCATTCTCGGAGCGGAGCCGTGGATCGCCTCGAACATCGCGTACTTCTTACCGATATTCGCGCTTCCCGCGGTGCCGACGCCGCCCTGGAACTCAGCCGCCTCATCGGTGATGATATCGCCGTAGAGGTTCGGAAGAACGAACACCTTGAAATCGGTGCGGCGCTTCTCGTCGACGAGCTTCGCGGTCATGATGTCGATGAACCACTCGTCGGTCGTGATCTCCGGATACTCCTTCGCGATCTCCTCGCAGAGACGGAGGAACTTTCCGTCGGTGGTCTTTATTATGTTCGCCTTGGTGACGATCGAGACGCGGTCCTTGTGGTTCTTTCTCGCGTACTCATACGCGAGACGCGCGATACGGTTTGTGCCCTCGGTGGTAGTGACACAGAAGTCGACGGCGAGGTCGTCGGTGACATTGACGCCCTGGCTTCCGACGGCGTAGCTGCCCTCGGTGTTCTCGCGGAAGAAGGTCCAGTCGATGCCCTTGTCCGGAACCTTGACCGGGCGGACATTCGCGAAGAGGTCGAGAGCCTTGCGCATCGCGACGTTCGCGGACTCGATGTTCGGCCACGGATCGCCGGCGCGCGGAGTGGTGGTCGGACCCTTGAGGATAACGTCGCAGCTCTTCAGCTCTTCCATGACGTCGTCCGGAATAGCCTTCATGCAGGCGACGCGGTTCTCGATCGTGAGACCGTCGATGACCTTGAACTTCACCTTGCCGGACTTCACCTCATCGGCGAGGAGGTATTCGAGGACGTCCTGCGACGCCTTGGTGATGACCGGTCCGATGCCGTCGCCGCCGCAGATACCGATCGTGATGACCGGGAGCTTATCGTAGTCAACGACGTCCTTTGACGCGTTTATCCTCTCGACACGCTCGAGCTGAGAGCGCAGGACCTTTTCGAATCCGGCGAGAGCGGCTTTGATGTTTTCTTCGTAATTTGCCATTTTCAAGACTCCATTTATCTGAATTTTAATTTATCAAAATCAACGGTATCCGGGTCTCCTCCGACGTCAGCCCCGCGTGCGCGGCTCTGAACGGCGACGGATCGTACTCGTAGCCGAGACTTACGTTTGTTTTCGCGACAGCGAGGAAATCGCCGATGAAGCTCTCTGTCAGCGGATGCGGAACGCCGCCGCCGAAGATATGGGAGCTCATCACCTCATCGTGCGGAATGAGCGTGTATATATCCCCGTTTTCGGCGTCAAAGAGTTCACAGAACTCCTCCGCTTTTCCATGTCTCACAAAAAGGCTCATGGCGCGCCCCTCGACCGACGGCGGACAGACGAGCATACTCTTCAGCTCTTCGCTCATATACCTGAATGTCGTGTCGGTGAGCCCATGATCGGCGGTGACGATGATCAGTGTGTCGTCAAGCCCCTCCACGAGACGTTTCACCTCACTGTCAATCATCCGCAGATGCTCCCGTACGCGCTCATGACCGGTGCCGAGGTCGTGCATATCATAGTCCGGCTGCGGATCGTAGCCGTATATGTAGTGACGTCCCGGCGCGGCGCATATCTCACGGATCATGCGGCACAGCTCCGGTATGCCGCCGGAGCGCGCCGATCTGCCGTCCGGCAGCGTATCTCCCGAAAACGGTGAAATTCTTAGTGCCGTGACGTCCGGCGACGCCTCATGTATCCGTTCACACAGACTTCTGTATCCGAGAAACCTGCCGGCAACGCTGTAATCCGCCGCGGGCGCGCCGTCAGACCTGTTCGTGAAGACCTCGACGATCTTCCCTCCGAGAGCGCCGAACCTGAGCGACCATCCGAGCCAGCCGTGCTCCGCCGGTGACAGACCGCTGTCAACCGTCGTTATCGCCGCCGCGGTAGTAGGTGGGAAGACAGTTCCGATGACCGCCGCCATATGCCGTCTCAGAAACGAATCCTCCGGGAGATGTCCGCGCATGACCGCGTCTCCCATCCCGTCAAACAGAAGCAGAACGACATTCCGCGGACAAGCGGCGAGCCTGCCGTCAAGCAGCGAAAGTGTTTTATGTGATGTTTCCGCTCCGTAATACCGCAGAAGAGATGACATGACGCCGGGAAGCGATTCCTGATCTGTCATTATATGCGCTCCTTTCACGGAGTATTTCACATTCCCAACAGACTTTTCCACATGGCGATATGGCGGCTTATGTCATGAATTGCGGAATTTTCTGAATTTTTCATTCTCCGACCCGAAAAACGGCCGTGTTTTCCACAGACTGTTCAAAACCCCTGTGGATGTTCAGCAATCGTTCCGCCCGCTCGCGAACGCGTTGAGCGACGTGTCCGCGAGCTTTCCGGCGAGATACTCGTAATATCCCTGAGCGCCGATCATCGCCGCGTTGTCGCCGCAGAGACTTCTCGGCGGGACGCAGAAACGCACTCCGCGCTCGGCGCAGAACTTCTCAAGCGCGCCCCTCAGATGCGAATTCGCCGCGACGCCGCCCGCGAGCACGAACTGTCGGCAGCCGGTCTGATCAAACGCCATGCCAAGCTTTTTCAGCACCGACGCGACGACCGTCTTCGTGAAGGACGCGGCGATGTCCTCGCGGCTGTAATCAGTGCCTTTCTGTTCGCAGTTATGGATATGATTTATGACGGCTGTCTTGAGCCCGCTGAAGGAGAAATCAAGGTTGTCGCCGACGACCGCCGCGGACGGGAACTTTATCGCGTCCGGGTCGCCTATCGACGCGAGCCTGTCCATCTCGGCGCCGCCGGGATACGGCAGCCCCATCACGCGCCCGACCTTGTCGAACGCCTCGCCAATGGCATCGTCACGCGTGCAGCCTATCGTCTCAAATGTAGTGTAATCATAAGCGCGCATGAGGCTTGTATGCCCGCCGGACGCAACAAGCGCCACGAACGGCGGCTCGAGATCCGGATACGCGAAATAGTTAGCCGCGATATGCCCGCGGATATGATTCACCGGAACAAGCGGCAGATCATTCGCGAAAGCGAGCGACTTCGCGAAACTCACCCCGACAAGCAGAGCGCCTATCAGCCCCGGCGTGTTCGTCACGGCGATCGCGTCGATGTCCGGAAGAGTGACTCCCGCCCTCTCAAGCGCCTCATACGTGATCCCGGTTATCGCGTCGCAGTGCGCGCGCCCGGCGATCTCCGGAACGACGCCGCCGTAAAGACGGTGCGTGTCGACCTGCGACGCTATTATGTCGGAGCGTATGATCCGCTTGCCGTCAATGAACTCGCAGACGGCGGCGGCAGTCTCGTCGCAGGAGCTTTCAAAGGATAAAATCAGCATTTATCGACTGATCCTTTCATGATTCTGAATATTATCCGGCGCGGCTGACAAAAACCGCAGAACCATCACAGACTGCCCGGATCGCAGACCCCGTGATCGGGTCCGCCGCAGTCAAGGCTCATAAGCACAGCGTCCTCTCTCGGATGTGAATAGAAATTCCGCCGCCTGCCGTCGATCACGAAACCTTCCCGCTCATACAAAGCTCTGGCGCCGGCGTTCGACTCTCTGACCTCAAGGAGCAGCCTCGTGACCCCGGGAGTGTTCCTCAGCCCATGTATCAGCCCGGACGCAATCCCGCGCCGCCTGTAGCCCGCCGTGACCGCGATATTCGTGATGTCTCCGTCGCCGAACGACACGAGCATACCCGCGTACCCGACGACCTGCCCGTCCTCCTCGGCGACGGCGCAGACCGCGGAATCCCCGGAAAGGAAATCCGCGAACCCGCTCTCACTCCAGGGCTCGGAAAAGCACTCCGCGTCAATCGCGGCGAGCGCCGGTATGTCGTCCGTCCCGGCGAGACGTATTCTGAATGTCTCCATAACAATGTCCGTCCCGTTTTCACCTCGGCAGATAGTCGAGAAGCACGTCGCCGACGTCGACGCAGGTCTTCGTCGTGCGGTCGTAGATATAATTGTTTCCGTCCCCGCCCTCGATGTACATGAGGTTGTAATACAGCCCCGGATACTTGTCAGACGCGAACTTCAGCTTGTAGCTCTCGCCCTCCTGAACGAGCGAGACCGGCTCGCCCTCGGTGAACGCCTTCACGACGGCGTCTATATCGTCCTTGTCGTCGACCGTGCCGAGCGAGACGGTTATGACCTTCTCCTGGCATATATACATCCGGTCGGCGTCAAAACCCGTAATGTCGTCCGGTAGCGTGGTATCCTCGGAGTGCCATACGCCGCCGATGCCCTCGTACTGCTCCGAGAGCCACTCGGTCGGCTCAAGTCCGTCAATCTCGTATAGGTCGAGCTTCAGCTTCTTGCAGGTCGCGTAGACCTCTTCGCCGGTCCTCTCGGGCTCGTAGCAGAGGGGGGCGGACACATATGTCACGCCGTTCTTCTTATCGACGAGCTTCCCGTCCTGCTCGGTCAGACTCAGCGTACAGGACGTCAGAAACACCGCTGGAATAATCAGCGCCGCGATGAGTGCCGCTTTATGTCTCATCAGTATCCGAACCTCCCGCCGAGGCTGTCGTCGTCGGTGATCCAGCTCTCGACGTCGATAACCCTGTAGGTCTCCCGCGTCGTGCGGATTATGACCTTTTCGATACCGGCGTTTATGACCTGTCTCTTGCACATCATGCAGGAGTTCGCGTCCGGAACGAGCAGCCCCGTCTTCGTGTCGATACACGCCATATAGAGCGTCGAACCGAGCATCTGGTCACGCGACGCGGCGATTATCGCGTTCGCCTCCGAATGGACCGAACGGCACATCTCATACCGCTCTCCGCGCGGGATATTCAGCTTGTCCCTGAGACACTCGCCGAGGTCGGAGCAGTTTATCCTTCCGCGCGGCGCGCCGTTGTAGCCGGTCGAGATTATGACGTCGTTCTTGACGATTATAGCGCCGTATTTCTTTCTGAGGCAGGTGCTGCGCTCGGCGACCGTCTCGGCGATATCAAGGTAATAATTGTGCTTTGTGACACGTTCCTTTGCAGGCATTGCGAGGACTCCTTTCATGTCTTTTTTCCGATCTCCCGGGTCTTTATCAGAGTTTCTTCACGAAATCGATGAGGAACTTCTTAAACTCCTCGCCGACCTCCGGATGGTTCACCGCCTCGGTGACGTTCGCCTTCAGGAACCCGAGCTTCGAGCCGAAATCAAAGCGCTCTCCGTCGAAGTCGACAGCGGTCATCCCGCCGCGGTTCGCGAGGACTCGCATCGCATCGGTCAGCTGGATCTCCCCGCCCGCGCCCGGAGCGGTATTCTCGAGTATCTCGAATATATCCGGCGTGAGCAGCACACGACCGAGTATCGACAGGTTCGTGTAAACCTCCTCCGGCTTCGGCTTCTCGATCATGTCTGTGACGTTGTACGTCCCGTCGTCGTTCCTGTCCGCCTTCAGCGAGCAGTATTTGTATACGAGCTCCCACGGCACCGGCTTCACGCCGCAGACAGGCTTTCCGTGCTTCTCGTAAGCCTCGGACAACTGCCCGCAGACCGGCTTGTCCGAGATTATCACGTCGTCTCCGTAGAGGATGAAGAACGGCTCGTCGGCGATGAAGTTCTTCGCCGTGAGTACGGCGTGACCGAGACCCTTCGTCTCCTTCTGTCTCAGGAAATAGACGTTGGCAATCGAGCATATGCGGCGCATCTCCTCGATCTTGTCGAATTTTCCGGCGGCGGTGAGCTTCTGCTCGTATTCAACCGAGTAATCGAAATAATTCTCGATGGCGTCCTTTCCGCGTCCGGTGATAATGAGGATGTCCTCGGCGCCGGAAGCGGCGGCCTCCTCTACAAGGACGGATATCGCCGGACGGTCGACGACCGGGAGCATTTCTTTCGGAACAGTGCGGGATATCGGCAGCATTCTGGTGCCGAGCCCTGCGGCGGGTATTACCGCTTTGCGTATTTTCTGCATCGGCTTCGGTTCCTTTCTTTGGGATACACTGAACAATGTTTCCTTCGCAGCTTGGCAGTCTGTGATGTCGGCGCGGCGCATGACGCACGACGCCTATAATAAATTATTATATCGCTTTTTTATTAAGAAATCAAGGGGTTCGGCATAAATTCATCAAAAATTTAACGAACGCCCCTCCGGGCGATGCTCCCGGCTGAAAACAAATCATGAACAATAGCCTCGACCCATTGAAATCCCGGCGCGGCTGAGCTATAATAGAATCGATCTGAATTCAACAGGGGGCGGATGGCATGGCGAAAAAGCGAAGAACAATCGACATCATCGGCGCGTTTGTCATAGCGCTCGGCGTCGCCATGCTGCTCTATCCGACCATCAGCAACATGATAACGAAAATGCGCGCCGCCCGTGAGATCACGGCCTACGGCGTCTTCGCGGACGACGGCAGATACACAGAGGAACGCGCGCTCGCCGACAGATATAACCGCGCGGTGATGTCCGGATCCCCGGCTCTCGTTCCCGAGAGCGACAGCGGGAAGGCGCTCCGCGAGCTTCTCGACTCGCTTGACGGCGATATGCTCGGGTACGTCTCGATACCGGCAATAGACGAGGAGCTGCCGGTCTACCCCGGCACCTCCGAGGACTCGCTCCAGTCAGGAACCGGCTGGTGGGTCGGAACATCGCTCCCGTCAAATGACGCCGGGAACTGCGTCATAACCGCGCACTCGGGGCTTCTGAAAGCGAGCTTCTTCACGAATCTCGACCGGCTCACCATCGGTGACACGTTCACGATCAGGATGTTCGGCGCGAGCTATGTCTACACGGTCGACCTCATCGACATAACCGACCCGGACGACACGGAATTCCTGACCGTCCCGGACGGAAAAAGCCACGCGACCCTCTACACCTGCACACCCGTCGGAGAGAACACACACCGCCTGATAGTGCGCGGCACGCTCATGGACAACGCCGGAAACGAGACCGATACGGCGATCGGAGCGGATGACAACACGACCGGAAGACTTATCGTCGGTATGTCGACCCTCGCGTTCATTATCGTTCTCGGCATCTGGATGACGGCGATAATCGTCAGGGCGAAGAAGGACAGACAGGCGCGCTGTCATAAGCGGTAACGAAATACAATCGCCGCCCGGAATATCAATCGGATATTCCGGGCGGCTTATTTCGTATTCTTCCTCAGTTCAGCTTATCAAACTTCTCCATGACCTTCTCCATCTTCGTGAGAGTAGCCGTCTCAATTGACGCAAGTGTCGAGAAGCCCTTCTGGCACTCGGTCTCGGACGAGAGTATGCCGCGCACCCTGTCGATCGGTGTCCCGAGCTCCTGTCCGTATATGTACGCGAGGTCGAACTTGACACTTCCGACGATTATGTCGAGCATACGTGAGGTATCGTCGTCACGCGAGTACTTAGTCTTGAGCGCGATCTCAAAGTACGCCGGTGTGACAGTACGATAGGTCTCCGCCGCCATGGCCTCAAGCACCGCGGAAGCCGCGTCCGCCTTACGGCAGGTCGACGGAAGCGCGAACACCGAGCTCCCGTCGTGGCAGAACACGCTGTACTCAGACTGATTCTCGTCGAGCTTCGGCATCGGGATGATACCGTAATCTGATTTCATATCGCGGAGATAATTCGTGCCGGTGAGCATCCATGTGGTGAAGATCGTCTGATCCGCGATCATCGTCTTCATTATATCTTCGTTATTGTACTCGAGCCGGAGCGTGTTGTTATCCTCAAAGAGCAGCTTGTGCATCTTCTCGATATAGAGCGCCGCGCGGTCGGACGTGCCTCCGAACGTGAAGCTCCCGTCCTTGTTTTCCTCAACAAGATGTATCCCGCTGCCGCCGAGGAAGGAGTCGGAGCCGAGCGTCTTCGCGCCCGTGAAATAATGTCCGAAGCGGTCGCCCTCATCAGGCGTACTGTTTCCGTTGAGGTCATTGTACACGCCGGAGCAGTAAGTTATCATCTGATCAAGAGTCCACTTCCCGGCGTCGACAGTCGCGTAGAGCGTCGGCTCATCCGGATACAGCTCATCGAACAGATGCTTGTTATAGAACATCGCGAAGGACCCGGAAATCATCGTCTGCGAGAGCTCGCCGATCGCGAGATAGTTCCGCCCGTTATTCTCGGTTATGTCGAGGAACGACTGATTCCACCACGGCTGATCGAAATCCAGATACTTCATCGCGTTAAGGTCGAGGAACAGACCGTCGAATATCAGCGGAACCGTATTATGGAGCGCGTTCGCTATGATATCGTAATCGTCCGAGTCAGCCATGACCGACTGGCGTATCTTGTCTCCGAAGCCACTATGCCTTGTAACATCACTCTGGTAAATGAACTCGAGATTAACACCGAGGCGGTCGCTGACCTTCATGTTCCGGTTATATACCGCGTCGGAGACTATGTCGCCCGTCGCCTCGTCACTGTAGAATTCTATCGCTGTGTCGGTGTCGCCGTTTCTCGAGACTATTCTTATCGTTTCACCACCGAGGTCGAGGTCGGCGGGCAGCGAATCCTTCGCGGCGGCGCGACCGGTCTCCTCCGGCTCGGAGGCAGCGGTGCTCTCGGTGTCGTTCGTCGTATCATCGGTTCTTTCATGCCGGTCATCCACAGCCTTACCGCATGAGATCGCGCCAACTGCTGTCAATGAGAGCATTGAGAGCATAACAGCAATTGAGATTATCCTTTTTCTGATTTCATTCATAAGATATATTCCCCTGACCATTTTAATAATATCGACCCGCTTACGCAGAACAGGCAAATTCCATAAAATATTATACCATGAGGAAGTCATCATTGTCAATAGACAATATTGACCGATTTCCTTGGACAATTTTGATTTGCAAAAAGAAAAAAAGAAGACCGGCGTGAGTCAGTCTTCTTTCGGCTATTCTGAGTTATGTCATCTTCCGTTACCACGCGGATCGTTTGTACGGCGCTGTGACTGTTCCGGTCTGCCTGACGGACGCTGACCGTTTGACGGACGATTTCCTCCGGACGTTCCCGGTCTATTCGGTCTCTGATAGTTCACGCCGCCGTTACGGGGCGCCGCGCCGGGTCTGTTTCCGCCAGACCTTCCGTGCCGGTTCGGGGTACCCTGACGCCCGCGGATATTCTTCGGTTTCTTCGGGAGCGCGAGGTACACGAGAACCCCGACGTATCCGACCGCCATCGCCGCTGCAATGGCGAGGATGACCTTGAACTGCGTCGTCCGCGCGAGACTCTTCAGCACGTCGAAGACATAGAGAATATTACTCCTGCTGACACTGTTGCGCGTGACAAGATCATATGTGCCGAGACTCTGTCCCTTGTAGGTGACAACTATGTTTCCTCCGACCTCTCCCTCGTCGACCGGCGCCGTGAAGTACTCCTTCGTCAGTGTCGGCGTCATCGTGACCTCGGTCGCGAGGTCTGTTCTCAAAGGTATGAACAGCTCAATATCCTGCGACGGGAACAGCGTCACGTAATCGACCCGTCCCGACAGTCTCACCGGCATCTCACATATCATGTCCGACGTCGTCAGTATCTTTACATATCCCCACTCAGCGAGAGCCCATTTCAGCATCGACGCCGCCTCGGTGAACGAATATATATACTTCTCGTCCGCCTCCGCGCCGAGCACTACCGATATGTATGTCAGACCGTCCTTCGCCGCCGACGTCGCGATACAGTACCCAGCCTCCTCGGTATAGCCCGCGTTGAGTCCTCTCGGGACCGACCAGATATACTTGTACTGCATATTCGTCGCGAAGTAATAGTTCTTGTTATATATGGTGCGCCGTCCGCGCAGGTTCGTCGGCTCTATGACGAGCACTTCCATCGACGTTATCTCGGTGATCGTCTCGTAGCTGCACGCGTACGCCGCGATCTTCGCCGTGTCCTCCGCGGTCGTCTTCATCGACGGGTGATGTATGCCGGTCGGGTTCATATAGTAGGTATGGGTCGCGCCGATCTCCTCCGCCTTGTCGTTCATCATGGAGACAAACGCTTCAATGCTCCCGGCAACCTCTATCGCCAGGATATTCGTAGCGTCGTTCGCGTTGCCGATGAGCATCGCGGAGAGAAGCTGCCGCGCCGTCAGAATCTCGTCGCGCCGTATCTTTATATGGTTTCCCTGCACCTTCGAGAGCGCTTCGCGCGTCGCCGTGATCTCGCGGTCAAGGTCGGTGCCGAGCGCCTCCATGACGATTATCGCGGTCATGAGCTTCACGGTCGACGCCGGATACATCTGCTCGTCCGCGTTCTTCGTGTACATGAAATAGTCGTTCTCAACGTTGTAGAGCGCCGCCGCCTTCGCGTGGGTTACGTCCGGCGCGGGAACCTCGTCGTCCTCGTCGTCCGCCGCGCGCACATACATGAGCGGCGACACTACCAGAGTGAGAAGAGTCATCACGGCGAGGAACATCGAGATTTTCTTTTTCATCTGGTCCCTCCGAATCATTTATCCGAGAAATATTCCTTCGTCGACACAATGTCGCGCCCGATCTGCGCCTTCAGGCTGTCGATGTCCGGAAACTTCATCTCGTCGCGCAGACGCTTGTGGAACGACACCTTGATATCCTTGCCGTACAGCCAGCCGTTGTAGTTGATTATGTGCGTCTCGCAGTTTATCACGTGCCTGTCGTTCTTTATGGTCGGTCTCGTGCCGACGTTCGACACACCGAGGAAGATATCCCCGCCGATATCGACCGTGCAGGCATATATCCCGCTCTTCGGGATGATATGCCCGTCCGGGAAATTCTGGTTTATCGTCGGTATCCCGATCGTTCGCCCGAGCTGCTTTCCGTGGACAACCGGAAAATCGATGAAGAACGGCCGTCCGAGCATATCCGCAGCCTTATCCATCTCTCCCGCGCTGATAAACAGCCTTATCGCGGTCGACGAAACGAGACGCCCGTCCCTGTAGACAGGCGGGACGATGATACATCCGTCGTCGCCCATCAGCTCGCGGAGCGTGTCCGAGTCCCCGAGTCCCATCTTTCCGAACCGGAAATTGAACCCGCAGACGGCGGCTTTCACGTTCGCCTTCTCTTTCAGCAGCTCATTAACAAACCGCTCCGGCGAATAGTCCCTGACACGCGAAAAATCCTCGAGCAGCGCGAAATCCACGCCGAGCGAGGCTATAAGCGAGAGCTTTTCATGGAGCGTCGTTATGACGCCGCCGCTCTTTCCCGGAAGGGTCGGCGCGTCCTCGCGGAAGGTCCACACCGCGGAACGCAGCCCATGCGAGCGCGCGAACTCCACGGCACGCGTAATAAGCGCCGCGTGCCCGACGTGCACTCCGTCAAAGCTCCCGAGCGCGACCGCGAGTCCCCCCTCCGGAACCGCCGCGGTCATAAGTGGAGGGCTGACGCCGTCACTGTCCGTGAGACCTTTACCCTCCGCTTCCCTTAACTTATGAAGATCATAAACATCCATTGGCATCCTGTCGCGACATCAGACGCCGAGGTAGTTCCTGACGAGAGCGTTAAGCAGCTCGTCGCGGTCGATACGACGGATCAGACTGCGCGCGTTTTTGTAATTCGTGATATAGGTCGGGTCCTCAGAGAGGATATAACCTACGATCTGGTTGATGGGGTTGTAGCCCTTCTCGCGGAGAGCTTCGTAAATGGCGGCAAGCGTGCGCTTCATTTCCTCTTCCTTCTCGTCGCGGACGGTGAAGGTTATGGTCTTCGACTTGTCGGAGAGCGCCTCGGCTTCCTTGTCCTGTATCGACATCGGCATTCTGATCAGTCCTTTCGCAATTTCGTTATGTTTTTTCCCGATGGATATATGATACACCATCGGGAGATTTTTTGCAAGAGGATTTCCCAATTTGTAAGACTAATGTAATGTTGGTCGACAAACGTCTGTCAGCGCTTTCCATGCCGCGCGGAGTCGTTTTTCGACGCTCCCGGACGACCTCCGCCTTTTTTCTTCGGCTGACCCCCGGACTTCTTTCCGCCGTTTCCGCCTTTGGTGAATTCCTTCTCGCCGAAATTCTTCTTCGTGAAATCCATCTTCGCGGAGTTCCCGCGCTTCGGCTTTCTTTCTCCGTCCGTTCCGGCGTATTTGTCGCTCTTCTGCCGTCCGGGCTTCTCGTGCGTCCGGCTCGAACGCCCTGAAACGTCCCTCGACGGCGCCGCGCGGTCGTGCCCGTTCTCGGGTCTCACGAGACACCCGGGACCGTAGCCGATAAGATCCTCCCGCCCGCAGAGACGCAGAGCCTTCCTGACTATCGGCGCGTTCTCGGGTCTGCTCCACTGGAGAAGCGCGCGCTGCATATGCTTCTCCTCGTAGTCGTGCGCACAGTAGACGGGCTTCATCGTGAGCGGGTCAAGACCGGTGTAGTACATGACGGTGGACGCCGTGCCTGGCGTCGGGTAATAATCCTGCACCTGCTCCGGCGAATATCCCCAGGTCTTGAGGTACACCGCGAGCTCCACCGCGTCGACGAGACGGCTCCCCGGGTGGCTCGACATGAGATACGGCACGAGGTACTGCTCCTTGCCGAAGCTCTTCGTCAGCTCGAAATACCTCTTCCTGAACTTCTCGAACACCTCGATCGGCGGCTTGCCCATGCAGGCGAGAACATGGTTCGTGCAGTGTTCCGGCGCGACCTTCAGCTGTCCGCTGACATGGTCGTGTACGAGCTTCTTGAAAAAGCTCTCGTCCGGGTCGGCGAGCATATAGTCAAAGCGTATTCCCGAGCGTATGAACACCTTCTTGACACCCGGAAGGCTCTCGACCCGCCGCAGGAGCTCGATATACTCGGAGTGATCGGCGATAAGGTTCTTACATGGCGTCGGCGCGAGACACTTTCTGTTCGTGCACACTCCGCTCTCGAGCTGCTTCTTGCACGCCGGGTAGCGGAAGTTCGCGGTCGGACCGCCTATGTCGTTTATATATCCCTTGAAATTCGGCGACCCGGTGATGATCTTCGCCTCGCGCACCACCGACTCTATCGAGCGCGAGCGCACCGTCCGCCCCTGATGGAACGCGAGCGCACAGAAATTGCAGGCGCCGAAGCATCCGCGGTTATGCGTTATAGACATCTCGACCTCGGCGATCGCGGGCACTCCGCCGTCCTTGTCATAACACGGGTGCGGGCGGCGCATATACGGGAGCGCGTAGACGGCGTCAAGCTCCTCCCTCTCGAGCGGCGGCATCGGAGGGTTCTGAACGAGCATTTTGTTGTCGTAGTACTCGACGAGCGCCTTTCCGGTTATCGCGTCGGTATTGCGGTACTGCACGCCGAACGCCTCGGCGTAGAGACGCTTATCCGTCTTCAGCTCATCGTAGTCCCACGCCCCGGCAACATCATAGTGCGGTTTCGCGTCGCGGGAGGTGAGATAAACCGTTCCGCGGACATCCTGTATCTTCTTTACCGGAACGCCCTTGTCAAGAAGCGCCGCGATGCGCCGGAGAATGTTCTCGCCCATGCCGTAAGTCAGGATATCGGCGCGGGAGTCGACAAGAATCGACCTGCGCACCTTGTCGTCCCAGTAATCATAGTGCGCGAAGCGCCTGAGCGACGCCTCGAGCCCGCCGAGGATTATCGGAACGTCGCCGTAAGCCTCGCGTATGCGGTTGCAGTAGACTATGACCGCGCGGTCGGGGCGTCTGCCCATCACTCCGCCGGGCGAATAGTAATCATATGAGCGGCGCTTCTTCGACGCCGTATAGTGCGCGACCATCGAGTCGATGTTTCCGGCGGAGACGAGGAACCCGAGTCTCGGGCGTCCGAACTCGCGGAACGCGTCGCAGGACTTATAATCCGGCTGCGCGAGAAAAGCCACCCTGAAGCCCTCTGCCTCGAGCACTCGGGTTATTATAGCCGCGCCGAAGCTCGGGTGGTCAACATACGCGTCGCCGCAGACATACACGAAGTCCGGTCTGTCCCAGCCGCGCGCCTCCATGTCGGCGCGGGATATCGGGAGAAAGCCGTCGGCGTAATTTGCTGTCGTTTTTTTATCGTTCATTTCTATCAATACGCGGTATATCGTCCCGGATATTCCGGAGAGCCCGCGCGATCCTGTCAGATTATTTCTCCCGGAGTATATTTCCCGGAGCATAAATTATTATACCACAAAAGCTTCGCCGTGTCTACCCCGCCGGAGCCCGAATTGCGAAATTTTCTGTAAAAAGAGCAATATTGCAGAATCGTTCACATTTATCTGTTATAATGGTCTCAGAGTGAAACCGGAGGAGATTCAGCATGAAAAAACATATAATGACAATTCTTATCGTGATTCTGTCATTCACGACAATCCTTTTCGCCGTACTCTGGCAGGTCGCGGCGCATGACAGATCCGACATGAGGCTCATGGCGAAAGCCGGAGCCGGCGAGGCGGCAGAATGCTTCGCGGAGTTTCAGAAGAGCGTCGACGAGGCCGACTTCATCCGCGGCGTCTCCGCGCTGAGAACATTCTCGACGGCATACACGCTGATGACGGAGGGAACAGTCAGATATCCCGACCACGTGATGATCGAGAGGCTCATCGGAGCGCTTATCTCGTCCCCCGCGTCCGCAAAGGAGCATATCCGCGACCTGACCGGGATCATGGAGCTCCTCTCAAAGAACCCGGTGGACATAACGGCTCTCACACGCCTGTCGGAGCTGCAAACCGCCCTTACGCACTGAAAAAGGAAGTCCTCCGGGCGATCGTTATACGATTGCCCGGAGGGTATCATTTTCGGAACGGATAATAGGTCCGGATCACAAATCCGTACGGTTACTCGCCGCAGATCTCGACCTCGTCCGACTCGTCATCGGCGGAGAACGGGTCATACTCCTCGTACTTTTTCATCAGAGCTTCCTTGCGCTCCTTCAGATCCTCGGAGGAATCGACAAGAAGCAGTCCGAGACCGGTCACGCCGCTCGCGAGAGCGACGGCGAGAAGCGCCTTTCTGAGGCTCTTCTTCTCGATGCAGAGCATAAGGAAAAGAAGTATGAACGACGCCGCCTGTATGCAGAGCGTCAGTCCGACATAGAATTTCGTCTTTTTCATGATCATAGCCTCCGTTTCATTAATTGCCGGGAACAGCCCGGAATCAGCGGCTCCCGCTGATTACTGCTGATCCTTCTTGCCCGCCATCATCTTGAGGTAGGCGTTGATGAAGCCGTCGATATCACCATCCATGACGGCGGAGATGTTTCCGTCCTCGTATCCGGTGCGGTTGTCTTTCACGAGCGTATAGGGCATGAACACATAAGAGCGTATCTGGCTGCCCCACTCGATGTTGTTCTTGACGCCCTGGATATCCTCGATGCGCGCGAGGTTCTCGCGCTCCTTGATCTCCATCAGCTTCGACTTCAGCATCTTGAGCGCCGTCTCCTTGTTCTGGAGCTGCGAGCGCTCAGTCTGGCAGCCGACGACGATTCCGGTCGGGATATGCGTTATCCTTATCGCGGAATCGGTCTTGTTGATGTGCTGTCCGCCCGCGCCGGAAGAGCGGTGTGCGGTGATCTCGATGTCCTCGTCGCGGATCTCGATCTTGCCGTCGTCCTCGAACTCAGGCATTACCTCCACCGACGCGAAGGACGTGTGCCGGCGTCCCGACGCGTCGAACGGCGACACCCTTACAAGTCTGTGAACTCCCGCCTCGCTCTTGAGATAGCCGTAAGCGTTCGTCCCCTCTACCATGATGGTCGCGCTCTTTATGCCCGCTTCCTCGCCGTCGAGCCAGTCGACGAGCTTCACGTTATAACCGTGCTTCTCGCCCCATCTCGTGTACATACGGTAAAGCATCAGCGCCCAGTCCTGAGCCTCGGTTCCGCCCGCGCCCGGGTGGAAGGAGACAATCGCGTTGTTGCGGTCATACTCACCGGAGAGAAGCACCTCTATGCGCTGGCGCTCCTCTTCCTTCTCGATCTCGTGGAGCTCGGTCTCGACCTCCGGAACAACGCTCTCGTCGTTCTCCTCGATGCCCATCTCGGCGAGGGTTATCGCGTCCTCGAGCTTGTTCTTCAGCGCCTCGAACTCGGACACCGTGTCCTTTTTCTGTTTGATCTTCTGGAGAACCTTGCTCGATCTCTCGGCGTCGTTCCAGAAATCCGGGTCAGAGGTGACCTTCTCGTCCTCCTCGATTTCCTTCTTCAGCTGATCGATCCTGAGCGCGCTCGAGAGCTCGTCAATGTCGGCGCGCATATTCGTCAGCTTATATTTTGCGTCTTCAAGCTGTATTATCAATTATTCTTCCTCCAAAGCGCCGCCGACACGGCGGCGCCTGCTATTTTTTTCGGAAACTCTCAGTATCGTGCCCGGATAGGCACCCTCAGGCGGCCGTCACGCCGGCTTGACTTCCTCCATGATGAACGCCTCGAGGATGTCGCCCTCCTTGATGTCGTTGAAGCGCTCGAGTCCGATACCGCACTCGAAGCCCTGCGCGACCTCCTTCGCGTCGTCCTTGAAACGCTTGAGCGACGAAATCTTGTCTTCGAAGATGACGACGCCATCGCGGATGACTCTGATCTGCGCGTTTCTCGTGACCTTGCCGTCCTGCACATAGGAACCGGCGATCGTTCCGACGTTCGGAACGTGAATCGTCTGGCGCACCTCGGCGTGACCGAGCAGGGTCTCCTTGAACTTCGGCGCGAGCATACCCTTCATAGCAGCCTCGACTTCCTCGATGCACTCGTAAATGATACGGTAAGTGCGTATCTCGACGCCCTGACGCTCAGCCGAGTCGAGAGCGCTCTTGTCCGGACGGACATTGAAGCCGATGATGATCGCGTTCGACGCCGCGGCGAGCATGACGTCGCCCTCGGTGATACCGCCGACGCCGGTGTGGATGATATTCACGCGGACTTCCTCGTTCGTGAGCTTCTGGAGCGACTGCTTGACAGCCTCCGCGGAACCGCCGACATCCGCCTTGACGATGATGTTGAGATCCTTGACGCCCTCGGAGATCTGCGCGAAGAGGTCATTGAGGTTTGCCTTAGCGTTCGCCTTGAACTGCTCTTCCTTGGTCTTTTCACGGCGCTGCTCGGCGAGCTCTCTCGCCATGCGCTCGTCCTCGACCGCGGCGAACTCGTCTCCGGACTCCGGAACCTCTGCGAGACCGATGACCTCGACCGGCACGGACGGACCCGCGGACTTTATGCTTCTTCCCTTGTCGTCGGTCATAGCCCTGACGCGTCCGACCGCCGTACCGGCGATTATGATATCGCCTATATTCAGCGTACCGTTCTGGACAAGCAGCGTCGCGACCGGGCCGCGTCCCTTATCGAGCTTCGCCTCGATGACGAGACCCTTCGCGCGGCGGTTCGGGTTGGCCTTCAGCTCCTTCATGTCCGCGACAAGAAGCAGGTTCTCGAGAAGCTCCTCGATTCCCTGTCCCGTGAGCGCGGAGACAGGCACGCAGATGACGTCGCCGCCCCACTCCTCAGGCACAAGATCATATTTGGTCAGTTCCTGTTTTACGTTGTCGGGATTAGCGCCCGGCTTATCCATCTTGTTTATCGCGACGACGATGTCGATGCCCGCCGCCTTCGCGTGGTTTATCGCCTCGACCGTCTGCGGCATGATACCGTCGTCCGCTGCGACGACGAGTATCGCGATATCTGTCGACTTCGCGCCGCGCGCGCGCATGGCGGTGAACGCCTCATGACCGGGTGTGTCAAGGAAAGTGATATCACGGTCATGCACGCGGACACGGTAAGCGCCGATCGCCTGAGTGATTCCTCCCGCCTCTCCGGCGGTGACGTTCGTGTGTCTTATCTTGTCGAGAAGCGATGTCTTGCCGTGGTCGACGTGACCCATGACGCAGACGACGGGGCTTCTCGGAACGAGATCCTCCGCCTTGTCCTCCGAGTCGTCGAACAGCTTCTCCTCGATGGTGACGACAACCTCACGCGTAACCTTCGCGCCGAGCTCGTCGGCGACGAGATACGCGGTGTCAAAATCGATCGTCTGGTTGACGGTCGCCATGACGCCGAGGGTCATCAGCTTCTTTATGACTTCTCCGGCGGTCATCTTGAGTCTCGACGCGAGCTCGCCGACCGTGATCTCATCAGGAACGGTAATCTGAAGCGGCTGCTTCTTTGCCTTCTCAACGCCCTGCTTACGGAGCTTTTCCATAGCCACGCGCTCTTTTTCACGCTGGGACTGGTAATCGCGGGTATTCTGCTTCTTGAGCTTCTGCTTTTCTCCGCGCGCGTCCTTGGATGCCTCGGGGACAATATTCTCGAGACGCTCGTCGTACTTCTCGAGATCGACCGAGGAGGTACGGGTATCGACGATGCGGCTCTCAGTATCCTTCGGACCGTTCTTTCCGCGGGTGTAGGTGTGGACCGGAGGCGGCTTCGGAGTGTTCCTCTGATTCATGCCCCGGCCTCCGGAATCCTTGTCCTTGTCGCGGAATCCGCCGCCCATGTTCTGTGAGCGGTTTCCGCCCTGTCCGCCGAAGCCCTGACGGTTATCGTTTCTCTGCCCGTCGCGGTTCCCGAACTGTCTGTCGCCGGAAGGACGGTCGGAACGGTTTCCGGACTGTCCCTGACGGTTGTCGGGACGCCCGCCGTTCTGTGCCGGACGGTTCTGTCCGTTCTGCGGACGCGGAGCGCCGTCACGGTTCTGCCCCTGGCGCTGTCCGTCCTGACGCGGACGGTCGGATCGATTCTCAGGGCGGTTCTGCCCCTGTCCGCCCTGACGCGCGCCATCCTGTCGCTGTCCGTCGCGGTTCTGTCCCTGACGTCTGTCCTGATTCTGCTGATTTCTGTCGTTTCTGTCGCGGTTGTCGGCTCTTCCCGGCTTCTGCTGATCGCCCCGGCGCGCTTCCTGCGGCTCGGTCTTCTGCTCCGGCTTTGTCTCCGGCTTCGGTTCCGTCTTTGCTTCTGTCTTCATCTCTGTCTTCACTTCGGGCTTCACTTCTTCCTGTTTCTCGGGTGTTGTCTTTGTCTCTGTTTTCGTAGTCTCGGCGGTCTTCTCCCCGGACTTCGGCTTCTCGGCGTCCTTTTCGGGCTTTACCGCCGTCTCGGGCTTCGGCTCGGGCTTTTCTTCGGGCTTCGGCTCCGCTTTGACCCCGGCTTTCGGTTCCGGCTTCGGCTCAGCTTTGGGCTCTGCTTTCGGCTTTTCCGCCTTTGGCTTCGCTGCCGGCTTCGGCGGGTCTATCGTTATCTTCTTGTCAAGGTAATCCCCGATTCCGCTCATCTGATTGCGGGAGGTGAGCTCGTTCATCACAAGATTGAACTCATCCTCGTTCAGCGTCGCCGAGTGCGACTTGCCCTCGATGCCGTTCTCCGCTAAAAGATCGAGTATATCCTTATTCTTCATCCCGAGATCCTTCGCGAGACTGCTGATCCGGGTCTGATTCTTCTGATTAGCTGCCATATATATTGTTCATCCTTTCGGTACGGTTGATATCGATATCTTTTCGGATCCGATCATCTCACTGATCGTCTGTCAGAGCCGCGATTCCGTTCGCGAAGTTCATGTCTGTCACGCCGACGACCGCCGCCGCGCCCGGTTTCCCGATGCGGTGCCCGATCTCTGCCGAGCTTATTCCGGTCAGGACAACGTCGGTCTCGTAATAGCTTCCCGCGTCGGTGATACGCTTCTTCGTGTTCTCGGAAGCGTCCCCGGCGACGACCGCGATAATGACGCTCCCGCGCCGGACTCCGTCTCTCGTCAGGTCGGTCCCCGCGATGAGCTTTCTCGCCCTCGCCGCGAAGCCGAGCAGGGACAGGAGTTTCTCTTCCTTTCCCGTCTTCAGCTTATGCGTGACGACCGGTCTTTCGCGCCTGTCGTCTGTCCTTTCGGTCTTATTTTCGGAAAAATCATTCATTTTCGGCAAGCTCCTTTTCAAGCGTATCGTATACCTCGTCGGGTATCTCAACCTCGAGACTGCGCTCGATCCTCTTCGCGCGCCGCGCCTTTCTCAGGCACTCGGCACATCTGCACACATATGCTCCACGTCCGGACTTGCGCCCGGTGAGGTCGAGCGAAACCGCTCCGTCCGGCGCGCGCACTATCCGCGCCAGCGTCTGCTTCGGCTTCGACTCGCCGCACCCGAGGCACTTTCTCTCGGGAAGTTTCTTCTTCGGTCTTGCCGCGTTGTTTTCCTGCAAAATAAAATCTCCTCCGGTAATCTCTGACACTGCCCGGCGCGGTCAGTCGATATCCGCCGTACCGGGATCAGTCGCCGGGAGACGGCAGAGCCGCCTTTTCCCGTCCTTGTCTTTTCAAATCCTTTTCATGACAGAGCCTCATCGCTCAGACTTCGTCGTCGCCGACAGTCCCGTCGGTCGTCTCTTCCGCTCCGGTCTGCACCGTCGCCGCCTCCTCGGGATGAGCCTCCTTATGCGCTGCCTGCGCCTCGATCTCGGCGTCCTCCTCGTCCTCTCTCTCCTGCTCCTTCTCGGCAGCCTCGAGGAACGCGCGCTTCTTCGCTTCCTCCTCTTCGAGAGCCGCTCTCGTTTTTATGTCGATCTTGTAGCCGGTGAGTCTCGCCGCGAGACGTGCGTTCTGACCCTCCTTGCCGATCGCGAGCGAGAGCTGATCGGCGTCGACGACGACGCGGCAGGACTTCTCGCTGTCGATGATGACCTCCTTGACGGTCGCGGGCGACAAAGCAGCGCTGATATACTCGACCGGGTCCTCGCTGTACTTGATGACGTCAATCTTCTCACCTCGGAGCTCGGAGACGATGCTCTGGATACGCATACCCTTGTTTCCGATGCAGGCACCGATCGGGTCGACGTTCGCGTCGCGGCTCATGACCGCCATCTTAGTTCTCGAGCCCGCCTCACGGGTGATGCTCATGATAACGACGACGCCCTGCTGTATCTCCGGAATCTCAAGCTCAAACAGACGCTTGACAAGCCCCGGCGCGGTTCTCGAAAGCGAGACCAGCGGTCCGCGGAGCGACTCCTTCATGACCTCGGTGACAAACACCTTTATATGGTCGCCGACGTTGAAGTGTTCGCCCGGGATCTGCTCCGCCTTCTTGAGGTAGACCTTGCTCGTGCCGGTATCGACAAGGACATCCTCGTTCTCCGGGTCGATCTTATCGACGATCGCGGTGATGATCTCTTCCTTCTTGCTCTCGTACTCCTTGATCATCATCGAGCGCTCCGCCTCGCGGATGCCCTGGATGATCACCTGCTTCGCGGTCTGAGCGGACAGGCGGCGGAAGTTCTTCGGCTTGAGCTCGATCTCACAGGTGTCGCCGAGCGTGTACTTGCGGTTGATTTTGAGCGCGTCGGCAAGCCCGATCTCGAGCTCGGGGTCCCCGACTTCCTCGACTATCGTCTTCTGCTCGAACATCTTTATGTCCTGCTTATCCTTGTTGATTTCAACGCGGACGTTCGCAAGACCGTTACGGTCGCGCTTGTAGGCGCTGATCAGCGCCGCCTCGACACGCTCGAGCATATAATCCTTCGATATGCCTTTCTCCTTCTCAAGCATATCGAGCGCTTCAAATAATTCGGAATTCATGATCTGATACGCCGATCCGTCTCCTGACGGATCTTTCCTTTCCTGAAATGAAATAAATGACTAAAAATCGAATACCGTCTTCGCCTTCGAGACGGCGTCTCTCGGGATACTGTAAACATTCTCGCCGTCGCGGAGAGTTATGACACCGTCCGCGAAGCTCTCGAGTGTCCCCGTGAAAGCCTTCCTGCCCGGATAAGCCTCGAGCGGCGCGAAGAGCCGCACCTCGAGCTTCTCGCCGATCAGCGCCGCGTAGTGCCGGTCGTACTTCACGTCCCTCTCAAGCCCCGGCGACGAAACCTGAAGGTTATACGTGCCCTCGATCGGATCAAGCTCGTCGAGCAGAGGATCTATCGTGCGGTGCACCTTCTCGCAGTCGTCGATGGTTATCCCGTCCGGACTGTCGATCGTGAAGCGCAGGAAATACTCCGCGCCCTCCTTGACATACTCGATGTCCCAGACCTCGTAGCCGAGCCCCTCTATGACCGGCGTCAGCGCCTCCGAGACGACGGAGACGACCTTTCCCGCCGGCCGCTTGTTCTTTATCGTTTCATCCTTCACGCCTGTTTACCACCTTTGTATAAAACATCATCACAACAAACGAGAGTGGGCTTTGTCAACCCACTCTCCTTTATAATAATATAGCCTACACTATAATTATACCACACGTTTCCTCAAAATGCAATAGGTATCGCAAATTTTTTTCGTCAACGCAAATATTTTTTTGAGCTCGTGACTCCACAGCTACAATTCTCCGAAAAGAATCAGACAAAGTCTTGACATCCACCATCCGGAATGATATACTATAACGATATGGCACAAAGCTGTATAGGCGGCTTGAGGAATCAAGGAGAGTAAGAAATGTATACTATCGTCAATACGTCCGAAAGCAAGCCAGTATAAAAGGTACTGCTCCGAAATACTTGAGGAAACACTGAATTAAGGTCGTTTTCGCATAAAACCCATAAATCCGGGGGCTTTTTCCTGCGAAAAACCGATTTATTCAGTGTATCCCTGAGCGTCCATGATACCAACCATCCGTCGTATGTCGTGTTCATTGAAGCCGTAAACGAAGTCCACAACATGATACAGGCGTTACTCAGAGCCCTCACGCCACGCCTGAACCGCAAGTTGAGCCCTGTGATCACACGAAAGCGGAAATCCCGGCGAAGTCAACCCTCGCCGGGATTTCCAAAAGAAAGAAAAAGAAAGGAAAAGAAAAGAAAGTAAAATTCTAAAAAAGCACCGGTGTCCGGCTGACATTTCCGTCACCGATATATATTATAGCACATGTTTTACGGTATGTCAATACCTTTTCAAAAAAAGTTTTGGCATTTCGCGATTTTACTTTCGCTTTACAGTTTTACAATTCCTTTACTCAACCGTCGGTTCATGTCCGATGCCGTTTCACTCGTCGTCAGTCGTGTCATCATCGTCATCCGCGTCCTCATTCACAGGCGCGGTCGGCGTTATGCGCGCGTGGGCGAGCGGGTTCGCGTCGACGGCGCGGCGCATTCCCTCATCGCTCACGTGGGTGTATATCTGGGTCGTGTTCAGCTGTTCATGACCGAGGATATCCTTCAGAACCCTCACGTCGACGTTCCCCGTACGGTACATCAGCGTCGCCGCCGTGTGACGCAGCTTGTGCGCCGAATATCCCTTGTTCCCGAGCCCTGCCTCGTCAAGGTACTTGTAGACCACCCACTGCACCGTCTTGTTGCTGATCCTTGTGTGCCTCGAGGACAGGAACAGCGCGTCCTTGTCGCGTATCTCCGGGTCCGCGGCGCGCACCGGGAGGTATTTTTTTATCGCCTCGCGGCAGGCGTCGTTCAGGTATATCATACGCTCCTTATTGCCCTTTCCGACGACCCTCATCGACGTTATTCCGCTGTCGATGTCCGAGAGATTGATCCCGCAGAGCTCCGAGAGACGCATCCCGCAGTTCAGGAACAGCGTCAGTATGCAGTAGTCCCTCTCACGCGTCTTCGACTCCGCGTCGCCGAGAACCGCGCCGAGAAGTGCCTCGCTCTCGTCGAGGGACAGAAACTTCGGCAGGGTTTTCTTTTTCTGCGGTCCCTCGATGTTCTTCGTCGGGTCGTTCTCAACTCTGTGTGTTCCGACCGTGAGATATTTGTAGAAGCTCTTGAGCGCCGAGAGCTTTCTCGCCCGCGCCGCCCACTGGTTCTCACGGTCGCTCAGGGCGTAGTAAAGAAAACCGTATATCTCGTCCGGCGTGACCGAACCGTAGAAGCCGGTTTCGAGCCCGGATATGTCGAGCCCGGTCATCGTGTCCTCATCGATCTTCTCCATGTCCGCGCCGGAGCGGCTCAGCATCAGCCAGCGGGAAAAAGTCCGTATGTCGAGCGCGTACTCGTCGGTCGTCTTCTTCGAGCGACCCTGCACTGTCTGTTTGTATTTAATAAAATCCTGAAGATCCTTCGGGAGCTCACTGTAATCTATCAGCGTCTGCATACCGTTATCGTCCTTTCACCGTGCGCGGCGGAGCGTATTTTGTATAATTATAAACCATTCGCGGCAATTTGTCAAGACCGTCAGAGACCGCCGGAGCCGATGAGGTTAAAGTTCAGCGACTATTCTGTAAATTTTTCCTGTCAAGGGTTGAAAAACGGACCGTGAATTTGTAAAATATATATATGGAAGCACTGATTTAAGATTGTTTTCGCGAAAATCCTATTTATTCAGTTTATCCATAAGTATAATTATCACGCGCGTCGGCGCGTATATCACACAACAGGAACCATTTTCCGGAAGGTCACGGTGTTATGAAATTCATAAAAGAAAACTCATATAATATGTTCAAGATGTTTCTCGACCAGATAGCGATGACCGTGTTCGGCACGATGCTCTCCTTCGCTACCCTGAAAAACGAAGGGCTGCTGCTTGCATCGAGCATATTCTCGATATTGTTCTATCTCATGCTGCTCTACACGGTCGGCTGGGACATCGGCGCGAGGGACAAGATACGCATTGACGGCGGGCGCATGAAGCCGTTCCCGATGAAGGGATTTTTAATAGCCCTCGGGGCGAACACGCTGAACATTCTCCTCGCGCTCCTCATCGGCATCGGGGTCATGATCGACACGGAATGGTCGAACGGCATGGCGCTCATCTGCAACGCCGTCGCGAGACTCGCCGAGGGAATGTATCTCGGAGTCATAAGCATCCTCGAGCACAAGCTCTTTGAGAATCCCGGAATACGCGACGTGTGGTGGTGGTTCCTCATCATAGTCATTCCGTCGCTCTTCACCGGATGGCTGTCCTACTTCATGGGCACGCGCGACCTCAGCGTATCGAGGATACTCGGCATCAAGCGCCGCGACGACGCGGGAAACCTCACGGGCAAAAACAGAATGAAATAAAAAACACAATATGATGAAAGGTCGGTATACGGACATGGACAAGAACCTGAGACAGGTCAGAAAGAATATAAAACGGATCGGAGACATGCTGAACTCCGAGCGCGGACTGATGGTCCGCAGCAGCGTCGACGTGACGACATCGGTCTACTCTCACGGCAAGGAGAACAAGCCGTGGTTCACGATGAGCCGGAAGGGCGACTACAAGATCTCCGTTCTGAAGCTCGCTCTCATCGGAACGGGCGTGGTGCTCGCCGCCGCCGGGCTGATCTCGATCCTCCGCCGCGCCGCCGAACGCCTGAAAAGACGCGCGGCTCACGCGTACTTCGACGAGGACGATCTGATCTGACAAAAAAGCACGTCATCATGTTTATCGGAAAATTCATAACCATTCCCGAGTTCGCCTTTCTCGAGCCGATCGACGTCTTTCACCGCGAAGGAGCGCACGGCAGCGGCAGACCGCACCCGGAGGAACTGAAAAATCTGCATATCACGTTCCGGGGGACGTTCGCAGGACAGACCGCCGGACGTGTCGTTGTCCGCTGGACCGCGGATGATTACTGCAAACTTTATGTGAACGGAAGATTCGCTTCCCAGGGTCCGGCTCAGGGATATTATTTTGACTATAACTACTGTGAGACCGACATCACGGATATGCTCACCGACGGAGAGAACATAATAGACGCCGACGTCTATTATCAGGGACTCATAAACCGCGCGTATGACAGCGGGGATCTGCGCTGCGGGTTCATCTGTGATGTCATCGCCGACGGGACGACCGTGTTCTCGACTGACGAGAACTGGAGATGCCGATTTGACCGCAGCTATACAGGACGCCGCACGACCGGTTATGAAACTCAGTATCTCGAAGACCGGGATCTGCGCCTGAAGCCGACCGAATGGGGACGCGTGCGCGTCAGGGAGCACGATTACACCTTCGCCGAAAAGCCGTTCCCGGCGCTCGATGTCTATACCATCGAGCCGGTCGGCTCAGTGTCGCGCGTGATAACGGGCGACGAAAACGCAGATGATGTGCCTTCACAGGAATCGACGGAGATCACGACGGCGGAAGAATCCGCGGCTGAGACCGCCGACGGAAGCGACACATTGACTGATCCCTCCGGCTCTGACGATATCGCCGAAAGCGCGCAGGAAAAGCGTCCGGCCACAAGGCGCTCGGTCATCTATGATTTCGGAAAAGAGCTCGTCGGCTCACCGGATATCGTAATCCGCGGGCATGACGGCGACAAAGTTGTCATCCGCGCCGCCGAAGAGCTGGCGAACGGCGCCGAGGGCGTCCTTGACCCGGACACCGAAATACGGTACAAAACCCGCGCGAACTGCGTATACGACGAGGAAGTCATCCTCGCCGAGGGTGAAAATCATATAACCCAATACGACTACAAGGCGTTCAGATACATAGAGCTTATCTTCCCGGAGGACGACGAGCTCGTGACCGTGACGGCGACCGCGCGCAACCACCCGTTCGATGAAAACGCCTGTGTGCTCGACACGTCGGACAAGGTTCTGGGCGACGTGTTCGGAATCTGTAAGCACGGCGTGAAGCTCGGCTCGCAGGAGGTCTATGTCGACTGCCCGGGGCGCGAAAAAGGGCAGTACGCGGGAGATCTGACGATAACAAGCGCGTCGCAGATGTGGCTCACCGGCTCGACCGACCTTTTTGTGAAGGCGGTGCGGAACCAGTGCGAGTCCGCATTCATCGACGACGGTCTCATGGCGGTGACTCCGGGGTCATATATGCAGGAAATCGCGGATTACTCGCTCCAGTTCCCGATACTCGCGCTGAGATACTATGATTTCACCGGAGACAAAGCGGGGCTCGTCAAGCTCATCGGCGTATGCGACAAGCTGCTCACGTCATTTGAAAAATTCCAGCGGGACGACGGACTTCTCGAAGGAGTCGACAAATGGAACCTCGTCGACTGGCCGTCGAATCTCAGGGACGACTACGACTTTGAACTGACGAACCCGATAGGGAAGGGCGTCCACAACGTGATAAACGCCTTCTATATCGGCGCGGTCATCTGCACCGAAAAGCTCATCAGTCTTGCCGGGATAGACCTTGATAACAGCGTCGACGGCGGCGCGAGACGCTCTGACGCTCTGATTGAGGCGTATGAGCGCGCGTTCTGGCGGCCGGAGCAGATGCTCTACGCGGACAGCGAGACTTCAGGTCACGCGTCTCTCCACTCGAATGTTCTGCCGCTCTATTTCGGTTTCGCCCGGACAGAGGCTCATCCGCACATCGCCGACCTCATCCGCCGGCGCGGTTTCTCGAGCGGAGTCTATATGTCGTATTTCACGATGAAGGCTCTCGCGAGGATCGGACTCTACTCTGACATCTGGAACATGATAACATCTGTCGGCGAGAACTCCTGGTACAACATGGTAAGAGAAGGCAATACCGCCTGCATCGAAGCGTGGGGCAAGGACAAGAAATGGAACACGAGCCTCTGCCATCCGTGGGCAAGCGCTCCGGTATCCGTACTGATTGAGGATCTTGTGGGAATATCGCCGCGTGAGCCGGGATTCAAGGATATCAGCGTCCACCCTCATCTGCCGAAGAGCCTCGCAAAGCTCGATATGCGCGTCCCTCTCCCGGACGGACGTCACGTCGAGTTCGAGTGGGACAAAGGATTCTACAACTGGCGCCTTCTGAAATAAGGCGGCATGAACCCGCGCAATCTCTGCTTTTGTGCTGAATAGCTTCAATCTGTTGGGCTTTCAGCGCAAAAACGCCCCTGAGTCAGCGTTTCATTAATGCTTTGCAAAGGAGCCTGATGATATGAAGAAAACAGCAGCTCTGCTTTTCCTGCTGACCTTAATCCTGTTTCTGTCAGGATGCAACGGGAAAACGGTCAATTTCGACTTTCCGTTTGAAGTCGGGGAAGTAAAGAGCATTGAAATGTATCATTTTGCGGGAGCGCCCGTATCGGCGGAAAAGAAGATCATTACCGCCGAGTCTGATATAAAAGTCCTGTACGATATGTTTGACGGTTTATCGCTCAAGGACAAAAAGGCTGAGGAAACCACGGGGGCTGTCGTGACCAGCTTCAGATTCAATCTTTCAGACGGGACAGACTACGAGCTGATTTACGCCTGCTATGGGGTCTGCAACGGCAATCTGAAATCCAAAACAGACAGTTTCGAGTATTTTACAAGCGCGGATATCGGCTCGTACTGGAACAATCTGAACACCGGGATTGAAGCATCGCCCGCCGATGAAGGTGAATTACCGCGGTGACAGAGCCTTCGGTTTGATTTTGATTAGCCGGAGAAACGCGTGATGCCACAGCGCGGACACTTCAGTCACCCGCCGTCAGCAGACACGGTGGCAGGATATAAGAAACGCTGATTTAAGGTTGTTTTCGCGGAAAAAAGCCCATAAATCCAAGGCTTTTTTCCGCGAAAACCCGAATTGTTCAGCGTTTCCATAAACATTTTCTCCGCATGACTCAGGCCATGCGGAGAATTTCACTGTTATACAGTCGGTCAGTTATGCCGCGGAAAGTCGTCTTCTTTTCGCGTTCCATTCCTTTGCCGGATTACCGCCGCAGGTACCTGTCATTTCTCGCGTGAGATTATCCTGTTAAGCCCGCGTACGACACAATCAGACGGCTCCTCAGCGACCTCAACCGGAATCTCCGTATCAAGCTCGGCGGCAATATATCCGTCGATCCCCGGGAGGTTCGCGCCGCCGCCCATAAGAAGTACCCTGTCAGCCTCTGTAGGCTTCCCGGCGAATCTCGGGAGGTTCGTCAGGACCGTCCTTATGCAGTCCGCCGCGCCCTTCACGGACGGAGCGGAACATTTCAGGATATCCGACGCCGGTATCTCAAGACGCTTCGGAAGACCCGTCGAAGTGTCAAGACCGCACATCACAAAAGGCGGCTGCTCCGGGACAGTCAGGTCAAGCTTCAGTTTTGCCGCCTCAGCCTCCTGCTTTGTCACCGCAAGGCCGTAATGGCGTCTCAGATAAACGCAGATAGTATTATCCGAGTCGCTTCCGCCTCCGAAATAAGTCTCACTCCGGAGTATCTCACCTCCGCGCACGAAAGCGCACTCGACCGAGCCGCCGCCGATGTCGCAGAGAAGTATCCCGTTGGATTCCGACAATTTCTCGTCATCGCTTTTGTAAAAGCCCTCGAACGCCGCGAACGGCGCGTCTATAAAATCGACCTTTGACACGCGGCAGTCGAGCAGGGCGTTCTTTATCAGCGCGCGGTTCTCCGCGCCGACACCGCATCTGACAGCCGCCAGAACACGCTTGCGCTTCTTCGGCACCGCCGTCTCGAGCAGTCTGTCGAGCAGCTCCGCCGTCAGGTTGAAGTCTCCGACGACGCTGTCACGTATCGGTCTGCGTACTGTCACGGAACCGGGTGTGCGTCCCGCTGTCAGATACGCCTCGGTCCCGACAGCGACAACATTGCCCTCAGCGTCGACCGCGGCGAGCGACGGCTGTCTCAGTACTATTCCGGCGTCCGCCGTGCAGATCTCAGTGCCGTATCCGCCGAAATCAAGACCAGTTAATATTGACATCCTGTTTATCCTTTCTCATATCGCCGCGGTATGACAGCGTCAGCCGACGCCCGCGGAACCATTTTCATCATTCTCCGGTTTTTTCAACCATCTAAGAAAACACTGATTCAAGGTTGTTTTCGCAGAGAAAAGCCCATAAATTCAAGCCTTTTTTCCGTGAAAGCCCGGATTGTTCAGCGTATCCTTAAGCATCACAAGTGTCTCCTCGCCGTTCCGCCCGGACGCAAGCATATCCCCATTATAATTTCTCACCTCGAAGCCGTCGTGTCCGACAAGAATGTCGAAAACCCCGCCATAAGCGTGTATTCCTCTGAGATACAGATGATCCATGGCCGCCGGAAGAACCGGTTTTATGGTGAAGCAGTCGAACCCCGCCGGCCGCATCGCGAGAATCCCCTCGATGATCACCTTGCAGTAAAGCGCCGATTCACCGGACAAATGCCGTCTGCCGCCCTCCGGATACGCCTCGACCGCGTACGGCACCCGCTCTCCGAGCAGCCGGTTCTCCGAGTAGCGCTCAAAAAGCCCGCAGGCTTTATCTGTCTCACCGGCGGCGAATATTCCGCGCAGCGTGTAGAGAGTCGATCTGTCCCAGATAGTCAGGCTGCCCTCCTCGGTCAGCACCCCGTCCGGGCGCATCATCCTGTCGTCGCACAGTGCCGCGACGGTTCCGCGCGCTCGCGCGTCCATCCCGACGCAGAGCGGCATACATATCCATGAGCGAAGCTTTTCGCATCCCTCGAAATAGCGATATGTGTGATATCCTCCGACCTCCGCGCCGAAGTGCCTCTCGATCGCCTTTTCAAGGCCGGCCGCGAGCAATTCATACTCCGCCGCCTTTTCCGGATTCCCGAAAACACTCTCGATCATCGCGGCTGAATTGTATCCGTCGTACGCCAGCGCCGACGTGCAGAGATTCGCGTCACCGCTCGGGAACCTGCCCTCGAGTTCGTCGCTGTCCGACGCTATGACTCCATCCCCGTTTATCCTTCTGCGGCAATACTCGGCGCACCACTCGATCGCCGGAAGAAGCTCAAGCGCCCAGTCCCGGCGTCCGGAAGTCATGACAAACCGCGACGCGCCGAAAAGATACATCGCCGCGTCCCCGCGATCTCCGGCGCCGTTCCAGAAATCAAGCCCCTCGGCTATGACCGACGACGGGATCGGGTCATAGTGATCGCTCATGAACGGGATATACATCCTGTACGCGTTCATAGACGCCTCAAGCAGTCTCTCATCGCCCGTATATGCGAAATACGGCCCGGCATACTCAACCTGATCATTGCACCATGTCGCCGCGTAAAACGCTGTCCCGCCCGGACTGTGTACAGGCCCGTACCGCGTATCGAACACCGACTCGCCGGCGCGCAACTTCGCGAAAGCGAACATCGTGTCGATAACATCCGAGCCGGTATCAAGAAGCATCGGTGCCATAAGCTCCGCCGCGCGGCAGCGCCTGCGCGCGAGCTCTGCCGCCGGGTCGACCGCGGCGACAGGCTCATTCGCGATCCCGCCCCGGAAGGCGATATAATATGTATAGCTCTCTCCCGGCGCGAGCGTCGTTTCAGTGAAATCGCTCTCCGTCCATATGATATCAACGCCCATCGGACCGAGCGTATGCGCCGCCTCGCCTGTGCGCGCCGAAGAGCTCAGTGTCCTCACCGCGTCACTGGTGTTTCTTATCGTCACAAGCTCAAATGACGCGCGTACGGCGTCCGCCGGGAAGCAGATATGCTCGATCTCTGCCCAGTCCGACACCGTGTCTATCGTAAGAACGCCGTCGATCCTGACCCTGACAAGCCTTTCGGCAGCGCCGTCGGGACGGGGGATCAGTCTTTCCGGTATATCCGTCTGAAAAGACGCGTGAGTGTTGTTCGGACGGGTGCGCAGCGTGGGGAAAACCGGATGATGGCAGAGTGACAGAACCCCGCTCTCACAGCCGTATGAGACTATCTCGGACACGAGCCTGCCTGCCATTTCTATATCGTCCTTATGCGTTTCATCCTTATCGGCATACCATACTATCGAGTACGGCGCGTCTCCGTGCAGAGCCGATATGCGGTCTGCCAGCCTGTCATCGCGGCGGCAGGATTCTATCTTCCATCTTGACATTTGTAATCCTTTCTGATTATCCGGCGGGACTCAGAAACCTCTGAAGCCCTTACCGATTATCTCGCTTGAGTTCGTTATCATCATGAATGTCTCCGGATGGTTTTCCTTCAGATATCTCTGGAGCCTCGCCGCCTGATAGCGGTTCATAGCGGCGGTCATGAAGTACTTTTTCGAATGTGTGAAGCCGCCGGTGCCCTCGAGTATCGTACAGCTCCGGTTCAGCTCGCGCGTTATGAAGTCCGAGATATCCTGCGGAGACTCGGTTATCATCGTGAAGCACTTGCACCTGTTGATGCTGTCTATCACCGAATCGATGCAGAAAGTCTTGAGTATCAGACCAAGCAGTGAAATAAGTCCCGTCTCCGCTCCGAAAAGGAAGGAGAGCAGCGTTATCCCAGTGTCGCTTATAAGAAGCCCCGTGCCTATATTCACGCTCGTGTGCCGCCGCAGTATCATCGCGACGATATCAGTCCCGCCCGTGCTCCCTTCGCAGTTGAAAAGTATCGCCGAACCGATCGCCGGGAGCAGCACCGCGAAAGCAAGCTCAAGCAGCGGCTGATTCGTCAGTGGGTGCGACATCGGGTACACCTTCTCGAGCACTATCTGCGCGACAGAAAGGGTAGTCGTACCGACAACGGTCTTGAGTCCGCACCCGCGCCCGAGAACGATGAAACCGAGAATGAGCAGAGCATAATTAATGATCGCCGCGATAATTCCGGCGCTCGAGAGCCCGAAATAATTGCCGAGGATGACAGATATACCGTTCACGCCGCCGATCGAGAAATTGTTCGGAAATTTGAAGAAATACGCGCCGACGGCGACGAACAGAGCGCCCACCACACACAGCAGGTACTCGTTCACCGTCTTCCGGATATTCTTTCCGCCCTCCGGGTGCGGGACAGTCTTTCTGGCGTCCGCCATGTCAGCTTTCCTTTTCTGATTCAGTCTTCGCGGGCTTCGGACGCTTTTCACCGCTCGCGGCGAAATACGTGCCTATATGATGCCCGTCGCTTATCTCGTAAAGGACGTCGGGGTTCTTTCCGTTGACGATCAGCATCGGGATGCCCGCGCCGCCGGCTATCTCCGCCGCCTTTATCTTCGTTATCATTCCGCCGGTTCCGCGGTCGGTTCCGGCTCCGCCCGCGTAGGAGAGGATCTTCTCGTCTATCTTATCGACTCTGCCGATGAGCCGCGCCTCCGGGTTCTTTCTCGGGTCGCTGTCGAAGAGACCGTCGATATCCGACATATTGATGAGAATGTCCGCGCGGCAGACCGTCGCGACGTACGCCGACAAAGTGTCGTTTCCACCGAACTTTATCTCGGTGCTCGAGACCGCGTCGTTCTCGTTGACGATCGGCACCACGCCGTAAGACAGCAGCTTCTCGAATGTGCTCTCGGCTGCGGCGCGGCGGACAGGGTTGTCTATGACGTCCTTCGTCATGAGTATCTGCGCCACGTTATGACCATAGGTCGAGAAAAGACGCTCGTAAATCTGCATCAGCTCCGCCTGTCCGATCGCTGAGAGCGCCATCTTTTCCTCGACGCTCTCCGGTCTGCGCTCGAGTCCGAGCCTCGCTATGCCCGCGGCGACGGCGCCCGAGCTGACAAGGATCACCTCATGTCCGGAATTCTTGAAGTCCGAGAGCGCCCTGACAAGGCTCTCCATGCGGCGGAGGTTGAGGTTTCCGGTCGAATAGGTCAGAGTGTTCGAACCTACCTTCACGACTATTCTCGCGTTGTTTTTCAGTATGCTCATTTATGTAATTACCTTTCATACACGTCCGCCGCGAACGTCGGAACGTGTCGAAGCGAACTTTTTTGTTAATATTTGCTTTTGCTATTCCCAAATCGCGGGATTTGTATTATAATATATATTATAACCTGTCAAAACGAAAATTTCAATAGGTTTCAGAAAAATTAAAAACTTGATCACGGATGACCGCGCGGTACGGTACACGCGCCGCTCCGCGAAAGGGAAACATAAAACATGAAAACAACAAGAAAGCCGCTCCCCGAGCTGCTCGCACCCGCCGGTACCCCGGAAGCTCTCGACGCCGCGATAGCCGCCGGAGCCGACGCCGTATATTTCGGCGCGTCCGCGTTCAACGCGAGAATGATGGCAAAGAACTTCGAGGGCGACACACTGCGGGAGGCCTTCCGCAAATGCCGGTATTACGGCGTGAAGACAAACATAACGCTCAATATCCTCGTACATGACCGCGAAATACGCGATATGCTCGCCTGCGCTGAGGAGCTTTACACGCTCGGCGCGGACACGCTCATCGTCGCCGACCTCGGCGCGGCGCGGCTCATACATCATTATTTTCCGGAAATGGAGCTCCACGCGTCGACTCAGGCAGCCGGACACAACACGCTCGCCGCAAGGGAGCTCTCAAAACTCGGCTTCACGCGCATGGTCGCCGCGAGAGAGCTCTCGTTTGACGATTTGTCAACCATCTGCCGCGAATCGCCTATAGAGACCGAGCTTTTCATTCACGGCGCGATATGCGTCTCACAGTCGGGCGGATGTCTCGCGAGCTCGCTCATCGGCGGGCGGAGCGGAAATCGCGGCGAGTGCGCCCAGCCATGCCGCCTTCCGTATCACGGGGACTGCAAGGAGAAGGAAAAAAAGCGCTGTGAATACCCGTTAAGCCTCAAGGATATGTGCCTTGCCGGGCACATCCCGGAGCTTCTGTCACTCGGCGCGGCGTCGCTGAAAATCGAGGGACGAATGAAACCGCCGGAATATGTCTACGGCGTCGTCTCGATCTGGAGACGGCTGCTCGACGAGGGAAGAAACGCTACGGCGGAGGAGATGAACGCTCTCCGCGCGCTCTTCTCGCGGAGCGGCTTCACCGACGGGTATTTCGTGAAGAAGATAAACCACGATATGCTCGGAGTGCGCACGGACGCTGACAAGGCGCTCACCGCAGCCGGGAAGACACAGGCGCCGGATTATACAAATCTCATGGAAAACAGGCGACGTGAGACCGATATCAGAGCGTCATTCGCCGTCGGTGAGCCATCAATGCTGACAATGCGCTGCGGAGATAACGAGGTCTCTGTCACCGGACAGGCTCCAGAAAAAGCGCTGAACCGCCCGCTGACCGAGGAGACCGCCGCGAAGAATCTGACAAAGCTCGGCGGGACGCCATTCATGGCGAAAAATATTGATATATCAATATCCGGAGACCCGATTCTGCCGATATCCGCGCTGAACGCACTGCGCCGCGACGCCGTAGGACAGCTCACCGAAAAGCTCTTCCCGCCGCACCCTCCGAAAAACAATTCCGGACCGCCCGCGCACCGCGATATCCCGGATACGGCAGGCAGCGCGCGCTTCGAAAATTTCAGGGAAATACCTGAAAATATACGCGAGGTCGCGGAGTATGTCTTCATCCCTCTCGAGAGCTTTCATGATTTTCTTTCTTACGCTATGGGCGACAAAGCGTGGCTGAGGGACGTCGTGAACGGCGTCGCCGTACCGCCGGTCGTGTTCGACTCGGAGACAGACGAGATACGCGGGATGCTCAGGGAAGCGGCGGATAACGGGATACGTCACGCGCTCGTGTCAAACCTCGGGCACCTGAAACTTGCCACGGACGCAGGAATGGTTCCACACGGAGATCACAGGCTCAATATCTATAACAGATACACGGCGGACGCGCTGCTTGATCTCGGTTTCGCCGACCTCATCGCGTCGCCGGAGCTCACTATACCGCAGCTCAGGACGCTCAGCCTGCCTTTTGCGGTCTACGGGCGGATACCGCTGATGACGCTCCAGAAATGCTGCATAAAGGAATTCTATTCGTGTGATGAATGCGCCAGACGCGGATTCCTGCCGCTCATCGACAGGAGAGACACCGCGTTTCCGCTGAAACGATGCTTCAGGCACAGAAATATACTCTACAACTCGGTGCCGCTCTGGATGTGCGACAGAAAGAGCGAGCTTCAGGGCTGCTCGCGTTCCGCGCACTTCATATTCACGGACGAAAAAAGAAAGGACGCCGCCACCGTCATCGACGCGTGGGAAAACGACTCAACAACAGATAAAAAAATCCGGAGGATTCCAAAATGAACGAAATAAACGTAAAAATAAAGACCCTGCGCCCCGGCGCGCAGATCCCCGCTTACGCGACCGACGGCTCCGCGGCTCTCGATCTCAGATACGCCGCGGACGAGCCGATGACAATAGCGCCGGGCGAGAGAAAGCTCGTGCCGACCGGCATCGCCATCGCGCCCGAAACGATGAACATCGCGGCGATAGTCTGCGCGAGAAGCGGTCTCGCGTCGAAGAAAGGTCTCGCCCTCTCAAACGGAATCGGTGTCGTCGACAGTGACTACCGCGGTGAGATAATGGCGGCAATGATAAATCTCAGCGGTGAAGCGTACACGATCGAGCCCGGCGAGCGGGTCGCGCAGCTCATGTTCGTCCCGGTCTTCCACGCGAGCCTCATCCCCTCGGACAGCCTCGACGAGACAGAGCGCGGAAACGGCGGGTTCGGCTCCACCGGAAACAAGTGATCGGAGGACATGATGTCACACAGCAGAATCTATAACGCTTTTCTCGTCCTTATCGGGATCGTGCTCGGGAGCTTTGTCAGCAGCATCTGCCGCGGGATCAGCTTTCTCTCATGGCTCGCGTTCGGAGTCGATTTCGGACTTGAGTCGCCTATGGTGCTCGATCTCGGGATACTCAGGCTGACTTTCGGAATAAGCGTCGACCTCACGCTCGCGACCGTCATATTCATAATACTCTCTCTGCTTATCGGGAGGGCAATCGCGAGATGAAAAGACGTATGGTTTTAGCGTCAAAATCGCCGCGCAGACGCGAGCTTCTTGAAATGCTCGGCGCACAGTTCGAGGTCATAACATCCGACTGCGACGAAAACATCACCGGTCTCGCGCCGCGTGATCTCGTCCGCGAGCTCGCGCTCAGAAAGGCTGAAGCCGTATATGAGCGGCTGAACGACCCGGACGCCGTCGTCATCGGCTCCGACACCATCGTCACTCCTGACGGTGTAAAAGCTCTCGGAAAGCCGCGTGACCGCGGCGACGCCGTGCGCACGCTCACAGAGCTCTCCGGCAAATGGCACTCCGTATGCACAGGCATCGCCGTAATCGGGCGCGCGGCGGATAATACATCGAAAAAAATCGCCGAAACGGTCGAAACAAAAGTGAAATTCCTCGACCTGACAAAAGAGGAATGCGAACGCTACGCCGACACCGGCGAGCCGCTGGACAAAGCCGGCTCCTACGGCATACAGGGCAGAGGAGGAGCGCTCGTCGAGAAGATCGACGGAGATTACTACAGCGTCGTCGGTCTGCCGGTATCGAGGCTCAGAGTGATCCTGAGAGACGAATTCGGCATAAACCTGCTCTGATAATACATCGTACAACACAAAATGAAATGAGGTGAAAGTCTGAAAATGAATTTTCAGACCAAACAGTTTTGAGGCTTTCACGACATGAGGTCGTGAATTTTGAAAGACGGACAAGCCGTCTTTCAAAACTGCCTCAAAACTGTAAGTTAGTACGAAAGGTATGGTCATAAAAATGCAACTGACCGTCGGCACATCCGTCTCTGAAATGTCCGGCGTCGGTCCGGCGCGCGCCGCGGCTCTCGCGAAGCTCGGAATCACGAACGTCGGACAGCTCCTGCGCCATTATCCGCGCGGATACCAGTACCGTGGAAACATAAAAAGGCTCGCGGACGCCGCTCCGGACGAGGTCGGCTCATTCATGCTGACCGTCTCCTGCGACCCGAACCTGTCGACTCTGAAGCGCGGCATGACGCTCGTGAAGCTCCGCGCCTTCGACGAGTCGGGAACCTGCGACGTCACCTTCTTCAACCAGCCGTATATGCGCGCGCAGCTTCAGAAGGGTCAGGAATACAGATTTTTCGGAAAGCTCGCACTCGAGTACGGACGGCTCACGCTCTCGTCGCCGGTCGTCGAAAAAGTGACCGACGGCGCCGCGCTTCCGAACCTCGTGCCGGTATACCCGCTCTCCGCCGGACTGACGCAGAACTTTATCTCAAAGCTCATCTCCTCGGCTCTGAAAAGCGTCGGCGGGATACCGGAGCCGCTGCCGGAGAAGGTCAGGGAGGAAAACGATCTCTGCGGCATCGTCTGGGCGCTCAGGAACATACACGACCCGCCGGACTTCGAGACGCTGAACGCCGCGAAAAAACGGCTCATTTTTGAGGAGCTCTACAACTTCGCGCTCGGCGCCGCGGGCAATGTCCGTCCGGATTCCGGCGCTCCCGCGATGCCTGACACCGACCTCTCGCCGCTGCTTGAAATCCTGCCGTTCGAGCCGACCGGAGCGCAGAAGCGCGCCTTCACCGACATCGCGAAGGATATGTCATCGGAGCGCCCGATGATGCGTCTCGTCTCCGGAGACGTCGGCAGCGGAAAAACCGCCGTCGCGGCGGCTGCCGCCTATATCGCCGTGAAGAACGGTTATCAGTGCGCTCTCATGGCGCCGACGGAAATCCTCGCGACGCAGCACTTTAACGATCTCATGCCGATGTTCGGCAGACTCGGATACGGCTGTCGGCTGCTCACCGGATCCACCAAAGCGGCGGAAAAACGGGAGATCACGGCGGCGCTCGCGGACGGCACGCTGAAGCTCGTCATAGGCACGCACGCGCTGATTTCCGAGGGAATAAGCTTCGGAAAACCCGGGCTCGTCATCTGCGACGAGCAGCACAGGTTCGGCGTCGGACAGCGCGAGACCCTGCTTGAAAAGGCGTCCCCGAAGGGAGGGCACGCGCATGAGCTAACAATGAGCGCGACGCCGATACCGCGCACCCTCGCGATGTTCCTTTACGGCAGCATTGATATGTCGGTTCTCGACGAGATGCCGCCTGGAAGACAGAAAGTAAAGACTTTCGTCGTCGACGAGAGCTACCGCGAACGGCTCAACGGCTTCATACGCCGTCAGCACGACGAAGGTCACCAGACATATGTCGTCTGCCCCGCCGTCGAGAAACCGGAGAGCGGGGAAGTCACGCAGGAGGACATACGTCTGATCGACTTCGGAGATGAGGAAGTAAGCGGAAAAGATGAACTCAAGGCGGCGGCGACGTGGTCCGAAACTCTCGCGGAATCGCTCCCTGACCTTCGCGTCGGATGCGTGCACGGCAAGATGAAGCCCGCCGAAAAAGACGCCGTCATGCGTGAGTTCGCCGCAGGCGGGCTCGATGTTCTCGTCGCGACAACGGTCATTGAGGTCGGCGTGAACGTTCCGAACGCCACACTTATGATCATAGAGAACGCCGAACGCTTCGGACTGTCTCAGCTGCACCAGTTAAGAGGACGCGTCGGACGCGGAAGCGCCGCCTCCTGCTGTGTCCTCGTCTCCGGCTCAAAGCCCGAGAGCCGCGCCGGAAAACGTCTCGCCGTCATGAAGAAAACCTTCGACGGATTCAGGATCGCCGAGTACGACCTCGGTGAAAGAGGTCCGGGGGACTTCATCGCCGACGCCGAAAGCGCGACGAGACAGCACGGAGAGCTGCGGTTCAGGCTCGCGAATCTGTGTGAGGATATGGCGCTTCTCGAGGCGGCGCAAAAAGCCGCGAAAGAGAACGGAGCGAAAGCCCTGCCGGATGCCGTCACGCCCGACGCCAGATGATTTTATTCAGCGGAAATTGGTATGGTATTATATTTCGTTTTTATTTTTCAATTTCCGGAATGACATCATTGTGAGTTTATAACCATCGCGGGGATTTGTGCTGTTGATCACGCAAATCGTGAGTAAAAAATCAGCACCGCGTTTTTTCAGAAATCACACGCGTATATCGGGCATAACCGACCGTCAGTGTACTCAGAAACGTATGATTACAAATCAACAGCACAGAGCGTCAATTTCTCTGTTGTTCAGCCCCACATAACATTGCATATATTTCGGTTTTCAATAACAAATAAAGAGCTTTTCCGACAAAATAAAACTCAGAATCACACATTTCGAAAGGTGCGAAAAAACACATGAATCAACCTCTCGCCGACCGGGTCAGACCGCATGGGTTTGACGACATGGTCGGGCAGGAAAACCTCGTCGGACCGGGCGGAATACTCCGCAGAATGGTCGATTCCGGCCACCTGACGAACATGATATTCTTCGGTCCGCCCGGAACCGGAAAGACCACTGCCGCCAACATAATCGCCGAACGTTCCGGAATGACCCTCAGACGTCTTAACGCCACCACCGCCGGTATAGCAGACGTGAAAGCGATCATAGACGAGACGGGAACACTCCTCGGCAGCTCCGGGATACTCCTGTATCTCGACGAGATACAATATTTCAACAAAAAGCAGCAGCAGTCGCTCCTCGAATACATTGAGGACGGACGCATCACCCTTATCGCGTCAACGACGGAGAACCCGTATTTTTATGTGTACAACGCGATAATATCGCGCTCTGCGGTCTTCGAGTTCAAGCCGGTCTCACCCGATGAGGCAAAGCGCGCGATAACCCGCGCTCTCGACAAGCTGAACCACGACGGCTGCGCTCCGGGTGAAGAGCCCGGACCCGAAGCCGTAAAGCTCGACGTCAGGGCGCTGGAGCTCCTCGCGTCGCGCGGCGCGGGGGACGTCAGGCGGAGCCTCGGACTGCTCGAAAACGCGTACTATCTCGCCGGGACCGGCGGGACAATCACGACGGATATCGTCGACGGGCTGACCCCGAAAGTGCTCGGGAGCTTCGACAAAGCGGGAGACGTCCACTACGACCTTCTCTCCTGTCTCCAGAAATCAATCCGCGGCTCGGACCCGGACGCCGCCGTCTTCTATCTCGCGAAGCTGCTCGAGGGCGGTGATATCCTCTCCGCCTGCCGCAGATTGCAGGTCATCGCGAGCGAGGACATCGGGCTCGCGTATCCGATGGCGGCGGTCATAACCAAAGCCTGCGTCGACAGCGCGAGGGAGCTCGGTCTGCCGGAAGCGCGCATCCCTCTCGTGAACGCCGCCGTCATGCTCGCCACCGCGCCGAAGTCAAACACCGCCTACACGGCGCTCGCGAAGGCGTCGGCGGATATCGCGGCGGGACGCGGACAGCTCGTGCCGAAGCATCTCCAGAGCCCGAACTTCATCGGATACAAGTACCCGCACGACTACGAGAACGACTGGGTCGAACAGAGATATCTGCCGGACGACCTCGCGGACGCGCACTACTACGATTATGGAACAAACAAGACAGAACAGGCGGCAAAAGCCTACTGGGAAAAAATCAAAGGAAAAAAGTAAACAGGAGGAAATTCATCATGTCGGATAAAGAGAAAACTATGCTCGACAGGCTCGCGCTCGAAATGACGGAATTCTACAGCGGCGACCCGCTCCGTGTTCAGCATTTCATGAAGGTCCACGCGTACTCGGCGCTGATAGCGCGGCTCGAAGGGCTTGGCGGCAGAGAAACATTTATACTCGAGACCGCCGCTTACACTCATGACATCGGTATAAAGCCTGCCGAGAAGATGTACGGTTCGTCGAACGGCAAGCTACAGGAGAAGCTCGGACCGCCCGTCGCGCGCGATATGCTCGCGAAGCTCGGCTTCGACGATGAACTGACCCAGCGTGTCTGCGCAATGATCGCGCATCACCATACATACACGGATATCGATTCAACAGAGCTCCAGATACTCATCGAGGCGGACTTCATCGTAAATCTCTTCGAGGACAATTCCGACGCCGACACTATCGCGACCGCGATACACAAAATCTTCCGGACAGAATCCGGAACGAAGCTCGCGGAAACGATCTTCGCGGTCAACACAAAACCAGAGCAACAGTGAGAATGAAGTCTGAAATTTCATTCTCAGACCACACAGTTTGTACGAAAGGCATGGTCATAAAAAATGAAAATAGCACAGATAGGCGGCGCCGGTCACGCCTTTTACGCGTACGACGCGATAAAGCGGCACGGCTTCGACTTCGCCGCGCTCGCGCCCGGAAACGCCGGAATCGGAGAGGAAGGGACAAAGGAAACCCTTGAACAGTTAAGGCGCGGCGGATTTTCTCCGCTGTTATTCGCGAACTGGAAAGCAATGATCGATGAGGCAAAGCCCGATATCGTAATCGTGAATCCGTGGTTCAACGACATCGCCGAATGCTCGGTATACGCTCTCGGGCGCGATATAAACGTTTTCTCCGAAAAGCCGCTCGCGTCCGACATTCAGAAGCTCAGAGAGCTCGAAATCGCGCTCGCGTCCTCGAAGGGAAAGCTCGCCGGGATGTTCGAGACGCGCTATGAGCCCACGTTCCTCGCCGCGAAGAAGGCAATTAACGACGGCCTCATCGGAGAGGTGCGCATGATGGACTCGAGAAAGTCATACAAGCTCGGCAAAAGACCGGTGTTCTATTCGTCAGAGGAAAACTACTGCGGGATAATACCGTGGGTCGCTATACACGCGATCGACTGGATGAAATGGCTGTCGGGTGAGAATTACGTATCCGCCGACGCCGCGCACTCGAGCAGAATGAACGGCGGGAACGGAACGATGGACATAACCTCCGCGGCGCTCTTCAGAATGACGAACGACGTCATCGCGACCGTCACTGCGGATATGTACAGACCAATGTCCGCGAAAACCCACGGCGACGACCGCGTCAGAATCGTCGGGACAGACGGAATCATCGAGATAACCGACGGAAAAGCCGTCCTTCTGTCAGACAAAGCCGGAGGGGAGACGATACTTGAGAATCCCCCGCGCGGCGACATCTTCGAGGACTTCCTTGATATCATAAACGCCGAAGACGGGAAAACACCGAACGGACTCACCGCAAAAAGCGCGATTGAGTCGACGCGCTGGGCGCTCATTGCGAGAGACATTGCCCGCGGCGCGCAGACTTAATCCACAGGCTGTGCATTAATAATCACACGAAAGGAGCGGCGTACCGCTGGTGCGCCCTATGCAAAAGACATGAGTGAAATCAGACTGCTGGCGCTCGGCGACGTCGTCGGGCCGGAAGCCGTCAGATATATTTCCGGAAAGCTCTGGGGTTTCCGACGCGAAAAAAAGATCGACATCGTCGTCTGCAACGCCGAAAACGCCTGCGCCGGAAACGGACTCGACCCGCAGAGCGCCGACCGGCTGCTGTCCGGCGGGTGCGACGTCCTCACAGGAGGAAACCACATATTCCGCAAAAAGGAGATACGCCATTACCTCGATGAGAGCGAAATCGTGGTCAGACCAGCGAACTATCCCTACGGCACGCCCGGAAACGGGTACACAATCTTCGGGGTGAACGGCTTCAACATACTGATAATCAACCTGCTCGGGACGATATACATGGAATCTCTCGCGTGCCCGTTCATGACAGCGGACAGGATACTCGAGAGAGAAAAGGGAAGATACGACCTCGCCGTGCTCGATTTCCACGCAGAGGCGACAAGCGAGAAGATCGCGCTCGGAAGATACCTCGACGGCAGAATATCCGCCGTCTGGGGCACGCACACGCACGTCGCCACAGCTGACAATCAAGTACTTCCAAAGGGCTCCGGATACGTCACCGACCTCGGCATGAGCGGTCCGCCCGACGGCGTCCTCGGCATCCGCGCCGATATAATAATCGAAAAGCTCCGCACAAAGCTCCCGGTCAAATTCGAGTTCGCCGAAGGGGCGACCGAGGTGAACGGCGTCATATTTGCGCTCGACACGGATTCAGGGAAGTGTGTCTCGACCGAACGCGTAAAATTCTGACATAAAAAATCAGGATCATTATCTGGTCCTGATTTTTTTCATCAAATCTGTTTATTTTCTCGTATAGCTGACGTTTGTCCGGCATAGTTCATTAAATTCATCCGTCCATCCGACATACTCGTACACGATCGCCGCGCGCATCAGCGCCTCGTCGCGCCCGGACGCGGGAACCGCCGTCACATAACGCTTCTTCGCCTTATCGCGCCTCACACTCTCCGGGAGGATATCATATCCGACAGCCGACGCCGAACACCTGTCGGCGCCTATCGTGAAGCCGGAGATCATATGCAGCGTGTCGCTCTCCGATACGTACACAAGCCCCTTCTTGCCCGTATCAGCTATGACAAGATTGTCTGACGGGTCGGACTCCAGCATCAGCTTCACACTGACCTCCTCGTCGAGCCGCGCCTCCTGTTTATATCTCTGCACCGCCTGATAATACCCGTCGACGCGTATCGTACCGACAAAATAGTCCTCTCCGAATATCATGTGGCAGATCTTTCCGTCTATCCGTATCGTCATCGGCTCCGAATATCTTTCGTCTCCCGGGATGACCTCATACCCGCTGGCGGCGAAGCTCACCTTCTCGGTGTAGTGCATACCCGACAGGATGTTCCACAGCAGGAAAAGAACAAACGGAGCGGCAATGATGATCACGACCACCCACCACTTTATATTCACGTCGTATATCCAATCGGTCAGCTTTGATATCCGGTCGCGCTTCTCCTGTCTCTCGCACCACCTTCTGTAGGCGGCGAGACGCTCGTCAGGGGAGACGCCGTCGTCACAGTACGCGAGCCTTCCGTAATTGAACAGCGCCTCACGGTTCGCGATCTCGGCTGTTCCTATCTCCTCGAGCTTGTCGGCAAGCTCCTCCGCGCTCCCGATCGTCGACGCGTCGGTGTTCTTGAGCCGCCTTATGAACGCCGCGTAATGCACCGAGTCCGGCACGATATTGTCCCGGAACCGCTCGAACACCTCCGGCGTCCTGTCCGGCTCCTCGAGAATCGTCTTTATCGACTCGACCGGTATCGACGATCCGCGAAGCCGCGACACGAGACGCAGACGCTCTACGTCCTCCTCAGTGAACTCATAATCCCGCCTTCCGCGCGAGATGAACTCCTCCGGCGACAGCAGCCCGGAATCTATATAAAAGCGTATGGCACGCGCGGACAATCCGGAACGCGACGCCGCGGTCTTCATGTTCATGCCGTAAACCTCCTGAGATGTAAATGTCCGCACCCGGTAACGGGCGGCGTTCAGGTTTCTGTTCTTCCTTCAGAGCGGCGCTTTTCGTGCTCGCAGAGGTCC
>URCP01000010.1 GCA_900546315.1 uncultured Eubacteriales bacterium | reverse complement strand
CGATACTCACGTCTCTCAGAGACAGTCTCGGCGAAACCTGCTACCTCGCGGTCGAGGAGGGCGGGTACATCATATATCTCGATAAAGTTGAGTCCTCACAGCCGATACGTTCGACCTGCAACATCGGCGCGAAAAACTTCATGTACCTGACAGGTCTCGGAAAGGCCCTGCTCGCCGCAATGCCTGAGGAAAGAGTGCGTGAAATCGCCGCGAGAGGTATGCCGCCGCGCACAGACACAACAATAAACACGACCGAGGCGCTCCTCGACGAAATTCAGGAAATCAGAAAACGCGGCTGCGCCTACGACATGGGCGAGGACAACTCATACGTCCGCTGTGCAGCCGCTCCGGTCAGGGGGAGAGACAACGAACCGGTCGCCGCCGTCAGCGTCTCGATGCTCGACGCAGCGTTCACGGACGGGATGAAAGAAAGAGCGACGCGCGAGGTTATCGCCGCCGCCAAGGAAATCTCCCGCGGTCTCGGCTGGCGCGGAAACGAGCTCTACTGATATAAAGAAAGGAACACCAAAATGGAATCATTCGGAAAACTCATAGAAAAGACCCGTCTCATCGCCATCCTGCGCGGGATACCCTCCGACGACCTCTGTCACGTTCTCGATATACTCTCCGACAACGGAATAAGGCTCGCGGAGATCACCTTCGACAACTCCGGTCTCTACCCCGCCGAAAAGACCGCCGCCGACATAAAGCGCGCGGTCACCCATATGTCAGGTAAGATGCGTGTTGGAGCCGGTACCGTCACGACCGTGCGGGAACTCATGCTCGCGTCCGGAGCCGGAGCGGAATTCATAATCTCACCGAACACCGACCCGCTGATCATCGGACAGACGAAACAGTTCGGGATGATCTCGATTCCAGGCGCCTTCACACCGTCCGAGGTCGTGGCGGCTGAGCAGGCGGGCGCGGACTATGTCAAGCTGTTCCCCGTCTCTTCTCTCGGTCCGGAATACGTAAAGAGCATACTCGCGCCGCTGAACGGCGTGAAGCTCCTCGCCGTCGGAGGCGTCTCCCGTGAGGACACCGGGAAGTATCTTGACGCCGGATGTGTCGGCTTCGGCGTCGGTGGCGGAATCGCGAACCGGAAGCTCTGTGAGGAAAAGCGCTTTGACGAGATAGCCATGAACGCAAGGTTATGGGCTGACGCCGCCGGCACGGGGGAAAACGAGCGTGACTGAGCGGAGCGGCGACAGAATGATCATAACCATAGACGGCGGAACAACGAACACAAGAATCTCCCTCGTCAGTGACAAGACAATCAGAGACCGGATAAAGACCCGCGTCGGAGCGAGGGACAGCCTCGACGGCACGCCGCTGCGCGAAACCGTCAGGGACGGGATAAAAGAACTTCTGGCGCGGAACCGCCTTTCGGAGAACGACATAACCGCCGTCGCCCTCTCCGGGATGATCGGCAGCGAGAGCGGTCTTAAAGACATACCGCACATTCTCGCCCCGGCGGGAAAAGAAGAACTGAGACAAGCCGCCGTCCGTGCAGATATGCCTGAGATCACCGGGATACCCATGTACTTCATTCCCGGCGTGCGGACATTCGGGACAGACGCGTTCACACAGAACATGAGCGCCGCGGAGATATGCAGATCGGCGACAGACTGCGACATAATGCGCGGCGAGGAGACCGAGCTCGTCGGCATCACGGAAGCCTTCCCCAGCGTCATCGGCGAAAACACGACCGTCATACTTCCCGGCTCGCACATGAAACTCATACGCACGGACAGCGCCGGCAGGATAACCGGCTTCCGGACATCAATCTCCGGCGAGCTCATCCGGGCAATCGCCGAGAACACGATACTCTCCCACTCGATCGGGAACATATTTCCCGGGAAAGCGGACGAGGAATGGCTGCGCGAGGGTTTTGACTTCGCCGGGCGGAACGGTCTCGGGGACGCGCTTTTCAAGATACGTGTGATGGCGAACTTTGCCGGGACATCCCCTGAAAAGCTCTACGCGTTCCTGACAGGCGCCGTGCTGCGCGAGGATGTTATCGCGGCGGCAGAGTCGGAGAGAGTTGTTATCGGCGGGTCCGACCCGTTCAGATCGGCGCTCGCGTGCCTGCTTGGCAGAAGATGCGAGGTCACGGCGCTTGACAACAGGCTCGCGGAAGAGTGCTCTGCAATCGGCGCCGAGGCGATTGTCCGCGGGTGATTGTGTCGGAAAATCCATATTATTATGCGAAAATCACATTGACACTTCGCCGTATATGTGGTATAATTCCGACATGATCAAGCAGCGAAAGGCGGTCACTTCATGAATTCTGTCACAAAACCACACAAAATCGGATACATAGGCTTCGGCTGCATGGCGGGAGGATACCACTATGACACCGCGATGCGTGACGACGTCCCGTTCGCCCCGGCGGCGGTGTTCGACATCGACCCGGGAAAGCGCGCCATTGCCGAATCGAGAGGACTCAGGGCTTTCGATAACCTGAAGGATTTTCTCGATTCAAAGCTCTTCGACCTCGTCGTCGTCGCGACGAGCAATCAGTTCCACTGCCCGTACACCTGCGCCGCGCTTGACGCCGGATACAACGTCCTGTGCGAAAAGCCCGCGGGACTGTCCTCGGGCGAGATTGAGAAAATGATCGATACAGCGAAAAAGTCCGGAAAACTCCTGACCTTCCACCAGAACCGCCGCGTCGACCGCGACCTGCTCATCGTAAAGGAAGCGCTCGAAAAGTTCGACATAGGAAGGATATTCACGGTAGAAAACCGCGTCGGAGGCGGCGAGGGCTCCACCGGGCAGATGTTCGGATGGAGGAGATTTAAAAATCACGGCGGCGGACTCATGCTCGACTGGGGCGTCCATGTGCTCGACCAGACGCTGTATCTCATAAACGAGCCGGTAAAGTCGGTCTGGGCGCAGATCGAGCGCATACGCTCCGAGGAGACCGACGACTACAGCAAGGTGCTCATCAGGTTTGAAAGCGGTCTGACGGCGCAGGTTGAAGCCACGTCCTTCGCCCCGATGCCCCTCCCGAAATGGACCGTGATCGGCTCCGACGGCATGATAACAGTCAAGGACATCGAAGGGAACGGAGCCGGACTCATGCGCATAAAGCGCTCGCATACTGACGACACGCTCAGCCCGTACTATGAGCCGGACCGAAAGGAGACCCGCCCGCAGAAGATGTTCCGCGTAGACGAGTGGGAGACGGTCGACCTGCCTGTCACCCCCATCCCGCAGGACTGGGCGGCGGTGTACAAGAACATCGCCGGTGCGCTCGACGGGAAAGAAAAGCTCATCGTCACACCGGAAAGCGTGCTCAGGTGCTTCAGGGTTATTGAGGCGGCAGTAAAGTCCGCGGAAGAAGGACGCGAAATAGAGTTCTGACATAGCAGAAAGGCATCCAAAAACGGATGCCTTTCTTATTTTGCTGTCTCAGTCCTGTCCGACAGACGCTAGGAAATCGGAGTAGCTGTTTATGATCTTCTCGGAATTCTTCGCCCAATAGGACGCTGTATCCGTCGACTTATTCGTGATGAAATATCTGTAGTACGCGAGGTCGGTGAGCTTTCCGGACGGGTCGAGATTGTAGCTGACCTCATACGTCATGTTCTCACGCATCATGCGGTAGACCTTCACCGACTCATCGTCGCGGAGCACCTTTCCCTCGATGTACTTCTCAACAAAAGCGTCTTTCAGGTACTTCCCGGAAGCTATCGAGAGCGCCTCGACAACCGCTCCTGAGCGTTCAGGGTTATTCAGCGTCGACGGCAGAGCCATCATGCCGCCGGCCGCCCAGACGACGTAGTTCTCCTGTGCCTCGTCCCACTTCGGGTATGGCAGATAGCCGAAATCGACATCAATTTCACGCAGAAGCGCGGGATCCGAGCTGTACGGCATATAAAGCGAGTTTCCGGCATAGAAATTCTGATACTGATCGTTGCCGTTCTTGTTGATAAAAACGTCCGGATTGTCGCACAGACCGACGAGCTTCGTTATCTTGTCCGTAAAGCTCTCTGTATTCAAGCTGAATTCAGCGCCATTGTCTCCGAACATGACCGGGCTCTCGCCAAAACCGAACATGAACGCCGCCGTGGTATGCGGGTTGGCGATAAGTCCGAACCTGTCTTCAAGATCGGCTTTCCCGTTCGAATTGAGATCGACCGTGACATTCTTTATATCCGAGACAAGCCTGTCAAAGGTCCATGTTCCATCGAAGACGGCGTCATACGGCGAAGATACACTAAAATCCGCCGCGAGCCTCTTGCTGAAAAGTATTCTCCAGTGCTGCTGTATAGCGTAGGTGAAGTCCGACACCGCGAAGTACTGCTTTCCGTCCACCGTATATGCCTCGTTCGCTGTTTTATTATAGTATTCTGCGTCAAGATCAACATATGGCAGCTTCCGCCAGTCATACGCCAGATTTTCCGTGATATACTTTATCCTCTGTCCGGGCGACCATAAGACAATGAGGTCAATACTTTCAGCGTCTCCGGACATCACAAGATTCCGGAATGTTGTCTCATACTTTTCTATGTCTTCTTTCTGCACGGTTATAGCGACATTAAGCAGATTCTCGACTTCAAGATTTCTCTTGAAAGCGGTGTCGTTCAGCACGTCTCCGGTCTCGGTTTCCGGAGCGATAAAAGCGTCCCAGTTGCTGGTGTCATACGTCAGAATATTGAACTCATACCCGTCAAGATCGATATTTCTCAGCTTCTCGTAAATATTCGCCTCGGTCTCCGCGGCCGTCGTCGTTTCGGTGTCCTCAGTCCCGCTTGTCAGCGCGGTCGTTCCCTCACCGCCGCAGGATACGCTTCCCGCCAGGATCGCCGCGAGCAGGAAAAGCGCGATATATCTTTTCATTTTCTTATCCTCCAATCTTCGTCACGAGCGGTAGAACCTCCCTCTCGAGCAGTTCATAGTCTTCCTTCGTGCACCTCTTCATCGGCCTGCGGCAGAATCCCGCCTTTATGCCGAGCAGCTCGAGCACAGCCTTCTCGCCGGGCATCACGCCGACCTTTATAAGCGAGCGTACAATCTCGTTCTCCCCTTGCTGGAGCCGCTTCGCCTCGCCGACGTTACCCTCGAGGAAGAGCTTTCTTATCTTCACCATCCGGTCAGCCGTGAAATTGTAGGTCGACCCGATTCCGCCGTCCGCGCCCGCCGCGAGACCCGAGAGCAGCATCTCATCATAGCCGTTGAACACGGTCTTCTCCGGCCAGCGGGACTTTATCCCCTCGAGCGCGAACATATCCGACGACGTATGCTTGACGCCGATGAACTTTCCGCCGCCGTAAAACCTTTCAAGCTCGCGCAGACCGAGTGAGACGCCGGTCGCCGCCGGTATATTGTACACCAGCACTCCGAGCGGGGACGCGTCCGCGATCTGCCTGTAGTACGAGATGATCTCATCGGTATCGAACCCGTAATAGAACGGAGCCACCGCCGAGACCGCGTCATAACCGAGCTCGTCGGCGTATTTCGCGAGACCAGACGCGGTATCCGCGCTTATCGCCCCGACGTGCGCTATCTTTACGGCGCGGTTCCCGATTATTTCGGCGCAGAGACGCATAAGCTCCCGCCGCTCATCGTCGGTCAGCATGAACACCTCGGATGTGCTTCCGCAACAATAGAAACCATTCGCGCCGAGCTTCAGATTATACTCGATAAGGTCAGACAGCGCGTTCTCGTTTATCCTTCCGTTCTCATCAAACGGCGTCAGGAGCGCTGTGTAGATCCCCTCAAACTTCTTCATATCAAAAATTCCTCCGCTCTGAACGAATAGCCCTTTATAAACGCCTTCGGTGAATCGTCAACTATGTAGTTCACCACGTAAATCTCCCCATCGTCAAACTGCACCCAGCCGGTATAGCCTGAATCTGAAACATGGCTGCGGTCAAAATCTATCGGGAAGATTCTCGCCCACTGGTCGTTTCTCTTTTCGGCGAGAGCGGACTCCGGCGGCAGTATCGCGCCGAACGTATTCTGGTAGAGCGTCCCGAGCCAGCCTTTTCCGCCCTGCATGAAGCGGTATGTGATGAGCATCCGCCCGTCGCGCAGGAAGCCCGCCGTCGGTCTGTGACAGCCGGGGAGCGGCACGTTGTATACGCCGTTCCATGTCCTTCCGCCGTCGCGGGATATCGCCTTGAGGCAATCATAGCCCATAACGGAGTTCTCCCGCAGATACGCGACCACAGTATCCGGCGCGACCTCTAAAAGCGACGCCTCGCACAGATTATACCTCGCGTCCGACGCGACTATCACCTCGTCAGACCACGTCTTTCCCTGATCGTCCGAATACCTGAGATATTCCGTGAGCTTCCCATGCTCCGCTGACGGGCGATGAGCCGAGACAAGCCAGCGGCCGCTTTTCAGCTCCACAAGCCTGTCCGGGACGATTCCGTGCGCTCCGGGAATGATCATCGGCTCGCTCCAACTCTCTCCCTCGTCCGTGCTGAGCCAGAGCTTTATCACGGTTTTGTCGAAATCGGCAGTGTTCTCTCCGTTTATCATATCGCAGACGATCGCGAGCCTTCCGTCAGACAGGTGGGATATTCTCGCGCAGTTGTGGTACATTCCGCCATTCGAGCGCTCGGTCAGCGGGCGCTTTTCGGTCCAGCTACGGCCTCTGTCACAGCTTGTTTTCAGAACTATCCGCGAGTTCTTCCGGTCGGCGTGGTGATTGCATTCGGTGAATACACAGACGAGCTTTCCGCTCTTTGTCAACGCGACGTCGGGAAACGCCTCATAGACCGAATCATCGCGGCTTATCGTAAACTTTTCCATGTTTTTCTCCTCTTTTTGGTATTGTGCTTCCATTATACCAGAAAAGCGGCACATTGTCTACAATAATGTGCCGCATACATGACCGTTTCATGAGCGTTCCGATGATATCCTCTCCCTGAACTTCGCCGGCGTCATCCCGTAATAGCCGGAAAAAGCGGTCTCGAAGCTCTGCCGTGACGAGTAACCACACCTCTCCGCTATGTCGGATATTCCGATGTCCTCTTGCGACAGCATCCGCGCCGCCGTCCGCATACGCATCTCGCGCATCTTTTCCGAGAATGACATATCATAGTTCTCTCGCAGTATCCTCTGCGTCTGCGACCTGCTGTAGCCTATCGACTCGGCGAGGCTGCATATTGTCGCCCCGGACTGGTAGTTGTCCGCGAAAAACTGCTCGATCATCCGGCACGCCGTTATCCGCCTGTACTGCTCCATGCTCCCGAGCCGGTCGCCCGGATACGCAGCGCGTATCGATTCCTGCCGTTCGAGCAGGCGGCTCATCAGTATCCCGAGCGACGCTTTAAGCCTGTAAAGTCCGAAGAGATCAATGCTCGCGCCGGAAAAGCCCTCGATTTCATCGACAAGCGACACGAACCCCGCCCTCTCACTCTCGTCCGGAACAATGTGCGGCTTATCGAAGCGGTATTCCACGTTTTCACCGGTTATAAGCTCAAAGCCGAAGTGGAACCGCTCGACATCCTGCTCACAGCTGACGACGCGGTGCGGCAGACCCGCGCTTATTATGTAGAACTCTCCCTCGCGAAGGCTTACCCGCTCCCCCGCGCACTCGAGCAGCATCCCGCCCCGGCGCATGAAAAAGAGCTCATTGTTCGCATGCTCATGCAGGACGTACGTCTCGTCGATAATCCCGCGCGAGCCGACATAGTCGAGGGTTATGCTGAGCTTTATGTCCTCGATGTCGACGCCGACCGTGAAGCGTGTGCTCTTCGTGCTCATTCTACTTCCTCCCCGTTATCACTCGGCGCTCTCCCGTACATCTTCCGGTACGCCTTCGAAAAGTAGCTCGCCGACGAGAATCCGCTCATCAGAGCGCACTCAGAGACCGAATACCGTTTCGACGCGAGCAGCGTTCCGGCGTAATAAATCCGTCTCGCGGCGATCTGTCGCGCTATCGTCAGTCCGGTTATCTCGTGGAAGACGCGGCATATGTAGGATTTGCTGTACCCGAACTCGGCACAGATGCTTCCGACGCTTATCTGCTCGGTGAAGTGGCGGTCTATGTACTCCATTATCGAGGCGGTGAGGCTGTGCTTAGATTCGCTCTCGTCGGAGGACTGGTCGTATTTTGCCACTGTCCACTCACGGCAGAGGCGGACGAGAACCTCGGTCGCGAGCGCCATTTTTGCGTTCTTGGAATATTCGTCCCCGCGCTCATTCTCCTCGAGCATACGGTCAAATATCAGGGCGATCTCAGGATCGGTCATATGATGTCTGAACCTGATGTTCTCACAGCCGAAATTTCGCAGCATCTTCTTTCCGACAAGCAAAAGGTGACGCACACAACCGCTCTCGGAGTGGAGATTATGGAGCTCATACGGGTTTACCACTATGATATCGCGCGGCTCTGGAATGAATCTGTCACGATTGCAGCTCATGTCGATCTCACCGGATACATAGCACATTATCTCAAGTTCCTCGTGCCAATGAAGATCTTCGTTTCCCGCCCATGACGACACAAGTCCATATTTATAGAACAACGGGTAATTCTCAACCTTTGTTTCAGGCATTTCCTCGTAGTACACAGCCAATCCCACCTTTCATCTCTATTATACCACATATAACGCCCACAATCAATATTTCCGGCAAAAAAAGTGGACGAAAGTACAAGCTTTGGGCAATACGGGACATTTACTTTTTTACCAATTCTGTGATATAATTGAGTCAGCAGCTGCAAAAAACATATAAACAATACAAAAGGAGTTCAGTTATGAGAAAGATAGCCGATTCCCACACACATATAAGATTCAACCGCGACGAGGATATCTCGCGTATGATCGACGACATCACTTCCGCGGGTGTTACCGCGGCGAATATTCTCTCGCTCCCGTACCGCGGCGCCGCCGAGGATCTTGCGGCGCTCTGGCAGAAGATGACGCGCAAGGATATGGATATCCGCGCGTTCGGCGGCCTTCATATCAATGACCGCTACATGGATGTCCCGCCCGAGGTGCAGGTCGAAAAGCTGCTCGACCTCGGCTGCGACGGCTTCAAGATGATGTACGCGCCGGCGCTCAGGCGGTTCATGACCGAAGGGCTCGACTCGGCGAAGTACTCTAAGATGTTCAGTCTGCTCGAGGAGCGCGGGACTCCGACGACCATACACGTCGCCGATCCCGAGGACTTCTGGGATGAGGGACGCCAGTACGCGGACAAGAGCTTTCCGTCGAAAAGGCAGCTCTACGACGAGATATTCCGTGTGCTCGACGCTCATCCGCGGCTCCGCGTCTCGTTCGCGCATTTCTTCTTCCTCTCGAATTTCCCGGACGAGGCGGAGAGGGTCATGGAGACCTATCCGAACGTCCGCTTCGACATGACGCCCGGCGTCGAGATGTACTATAATTTTGACAAGAACCTCGACAGATGGCACGATTTCTTCACGAAGTATTCGGACCGCATCCTATTCGGCACTGACTCTAGTACGGTCAAGACAAACAACCACGAGCTTGTCGAACTCGTCAGACGCAAGCTCAGCGAGAGCCGCGGGATTTTCTCACAGCATTGCTACGGAAAGGATTTCATCGTCCGCGGGCTTTACCTTGACGAGGAAACGGTCGATAAGATCTGCTACAGGAACTTCTTCGACTACGACGGCGAAAAGAAGAAGGTCGACGAGAACAAGTTCTACGAGTACTGCGAGCGCATGAAGAAGAGCATCGAAGCCGATCCGACCGAGCCGGTCACGATCCGCAGCGAAGAGCTTGACCTTAAGGGGAAGACCTACAACTCGATCGCGCTCGACTTTCTTGACAAGCGTCTTGCCGGAAGATGACACATATATATTTTTTGAAAGAAGGGTATGATGTAGGGTAACTATATCATACAAAACAGATCATGAAAACAACTATGAAACGTGCCCTTTCCACGCTCTGCCTTATGTGTGTACTTCTGTCCATGTCCGCGGCAAGCATTTCCTGCGGTGATAACACAACAGCGGAAGACACAACCGGTGGCAACGCTGACGACACCACCGAGACAGCGACCGAAGAGGTCACGACCGAACAGGATATAAGGAGCACCCTCCCGACCGCTGACTTTGGCGGCGACGAATTTAACATCTTCCTCTGGAACCTTTCGCAGATAGCCGTCACCGAGGAGACAGGGGATATCATCAACGACGCTGTCTACAAACGAAACTCGGACGTCGAGGAAATGTACAACGTGAAATTGAACTTCACGGTTCAGGATGGGTCGAGCGGAACCGGTAAGGCACCTTTATGGTTCAAAACGCTCAACTCGAGCATTCTCGCCGGAGATGATTCAATTGACCTCGCGGGCGGCTACGGATATCAATTCGCAAGCAGGTCGCTGGACGGAAACTTTGTGAACATTTGTGACGTCGAAGCCATCGACTTCTCACAACCATGGTGGGCGACAAAAGTGATCGAATCTGCCAAGATCGGAGATAAACTCTTCGTATCTATAGGAAACGCCGACCCGCAGTACTGGGACTGTGTCTATGCCATGTACTGCAACAAACGCCTCGCCGAGCAATACGGGCTTCCGAATCTCTACGATCTAGTCAATGACGGAAAGTGGACGCTTGACAAACTCATTGAGTTCTCTGAGCTCGCGAGCGCCGATCTGAACGGTGACGGAAAAATGGATGAGAACGACCAATATGGATATATCACGGGAAACAACATGGAAATGGACGCCATGATTCCCGCCTGCAATATCAAATTAGTCGAAAAGGATAAGGATGGCATACCTGAGCTACTCGGTCTTACTGAAAAGTACGTGGACGTTCAGAACAAGATAGAAAAGTTCGTGAAGGGCGGATCAGTCCTCTATGGAATAAGCTGGGAAATGGTGCAACCGTTCATGGATGGTCAGGGGCTCTCCATGCCGGAACGCATTCAGGTCGCTCACACCATGCGCGATATGAAGGACGACTTCAATATACTTCCGTATCCGAAATATGACGAAGAACAGCAGAACTACGGCACATATCTCTGCACCGGTAACACCACGGCGTTCGCGATACCGGTAACGGCTGACGCTGAGAAGGCTGGTACCATACTCACGGCTCTGAACGCCCTCGGTTACTCTGACGTGCGCCCAGAATACTACGACCGCGTACTCAAGGGAAAGATCGCACGCGATGATGATTCGACAAAAATGCTGGATATCATCTTCAACAGCGTCACCTGTGACTTCACCGACTTTTACTCCTTCCACTTCGGCGACCAGAAATCCCCCGCGATGCTCATGCGCATGACCATGAAAGAAAACAAGGAGATATCCTCGATGTGGGCGGCAGACGAAAAGCTCTATCAGACCAAGATGGCCGACCTCATCGACCTGCTGAAATAATTCTCAATGCAAAGCACAATTCTCATCCTCATCTCCGGCGTGCTCTGGGGAATAATGGGGCTGTTCGTGAAACGTCTCACCATCCTCGGATTCACTTCGGTTGAGGTGTCGTCTCTCAGATGGATTTTCTCCGCGGTATTACTGCTTCTCATTGTCGGTGTCGCCGACCGCGGGAAGCTCCGCGTCAGACCGCGCGACCTGCCGAAGTTCGCGGCTTCCGGAATATTCGGTATGCTCGCGCTGTCGACGCTTCTCTATATGAGCATGAGCCGCACGTCGATCGCGGTCGCGGACGTCCTCATGTACACCTCGCCGATATGGGTGCTGATCGCCTCGGTGCCGCTTTTCGGCGAAAGGCTTGACAAGCGGAAGATCATCGCCGTTCTGCTCGCTTTTCTCGGGTGCGCCTTCGTCTGCGGAGTGTTCGGAGGTGTCGGGCGCGTCAGTCTGACAGGTATACTCTGCGGGCTCGGATCGGGCGTCGCGTACACGTCCTACAGCGTTGTCGGCAAATTCATACTGAAGGACTATGACAGCGTGACACTGACTCTCTGGAGCTCGGTCTTCGCGGGGATCGGCGCGCTTTTCATGATAGATGTCCCCGGAGTCTTCACGCGGCTTATCGGCTCACCCGGGTCGCTCATCCATGTGTTCCTCATCGCCGGTGTCTGCACTATAGCGCCGTTCTTCCTCTACTCGCTCGGACTTAGAAGCTGCGCGGCGTCGAAAGCTGCGGTGCTCGCCTGCGCGGAGCCGGTCACGGCGGCGGTCATAAGTGTCGCCTTCGCGGGAGAGCATTTTTCGGCGGCTCTCGCCGTCGGAATAATCCTTGTGATATCGGCAATCATACTGCTTCAGAAAAGAACCGGTGAAGACTGAAAGGCAAACCATCAGATCCGGATATCCCATGGTTTTCGCTGTCCTCCGGCAGTGTTCACGCCACGCAAACCAAGTCCGGAATGCGAAGAAAGGAATAGTCATAAGATGACACAGAACTATTTTGACGAAAAAGACAGAAAGCTCCATGACCTCATGGAGGAGATACGGCTGCTGCCGGACAGAATGCCGGACGCGGCCGTGAGCCCCGACATTGTGACCCGTGAGGTTCATTATCCGACATCCGAATACAGATTTCTTCATGAGGCAGCGGTAATATCCTTCAAGGGAGTTCTCTACACGTCATGGTACAATTGTCACACCACAGAGCTTCGGGGCAGAACTCCCATCCGCGGAAGACGCTCTTCCGACGGCGGCAGGACATGGTCGGACGTCGAGGTCATCGCGGACGACAACACCGCCGGGATACTCTGGTGTCCGCCGGTCTACGGCATATACGACGACAAGCTGTGGATGTTCATGAACGAGATGACGTCGGCTGATCACATACACGCGCTTGATCTCTTCGTCCTCGACGAGGAGACAGGGAAATTCACTCCCGTGTGGTCTCTGCCGGTTCCGTTCAAACTCAACACGAACGTCGTGACGCTGTCTGACGGGCGGCTGATGCTCCCGGGACGCGTAACTGATCACATCGACGGATTCCCGGACATACCCGCCGTCATGATCTCCGACTCCGGCAGAATTGACGCCGAATGGCGTCTCGTTAAGTTACAGGAAAACAATCTGCTCCCGGACGGAACAAGGCTCATTCATCCGGAGATCTCCCCGATAGTCCGCGGGAGCGAGATTCTTATGTTCTGCCGCGACGACGACAGAAACGTCCCGCTCGTCTACGTTTCACACGACTCAGGAGAGAGCTGGAGCGGTCCGTATGCCGCGGATATCCCGTTCTCGTCGTCGAAAATCTATTCCGGCACGCTCTCAGACGACCGCGACTATGTCATCGGGAATGAGTTCCCGGGCAGAGAGCGGCTCTTCATGCTCCTGACCGAACCGGGCGGTGGAAAATTCACGAAGCGCCTCATACTGCGCGCCGGCTTTGACGAAAGGTTCGGTTACGGAAAGATGTGGCACTACCCTTCGGCGGCGGAGGCAGACGGGAATTTATATGTCATTTACTCGGCAGACGCTGAGAATATCGGGCGCGGCGCCGTCATGTCGGTGATCCCGCTCAACAAAATATGATTCAGAAAGGCAAACTCTATGTACAACTTCAAAACCGGAATCTTCGTCAACGAATGGAAGAACTACGAATCGGAGTCCGCGCTTATAAAAGGACTCGAGCGCGCGGCGTCCCTCGGCGTCGACGGCGTTCAGCTGTCGGATATGTGCCGGCTTGATAAGGCTGACTCATCGTTCAGAAAGAATATAAAGTCCGCGATAGACTCTCTCGGACTGAAAGTGTCCGCCATCTGCGGAGATATCGGCATCAAGTTTCACAACACGGAACGGCGCGAAGAGCTGTACGACACCCTCTGGAGAGTCTATGACATCGCGCTTGAGCTCGGTACGAACATTGTCACAACTCACGTTGGAGTGGTTCCCGCCGACAAGACTAATCCGCGATACGGCGTCATGTTTGAGACATTCTCTCACATAGCGGAACACGCGGCGTCGCTTGGCGCTTACCTCGCGAACGAGACCGGGCCGGAGACCGCGCCGGTGCTGAAAGCCTTCCTCGACGACATAAACTCCCCCGCCGCGGCGGTCAATTTCGACCCGGCGAACACCGCGATGTCCACAGGCGAAAAGGCGGAGGAAGCCGCGAGAACCCTCGGAAAATACATTGTCCACACCCATGCGAAGGACGGAATCCTCATAAAGCACGCCGACCTCGAAATCATGTACGGCGTCCGCCGCGACCCCGATTTCAGGGAATCCGACTACTGCCGCGAGGTTCTGCTCGGAGAGGGCGACGTCGACTGGAAGAAATACCTCGCCGTGCTTGACGAAATCGGCTACACGGGCTACCTGACGATAGAGCGTGAAGGCAGCTCCACTCACGACGCCGACGTCGAAAAGGAAGTCCCGTTCCTCAAAGCGCTCATCGCTGAATAATAATTTTTGAAAGGAAAACGAACATGAACAAACTCAAAATCGCTGTCATCGGAGTCGGCGGAATCTCCGTCTCTCACATAAACGCATACCTCGGAAACCCCGACGTTGAACTCTACGCCTTCTGCGACATAAACGAAAAGCGTCTGAAGGAAAAGGGCGCGAAGTACGGAATCACCCGCCTCTACACCGACGAGGACGAAATGCTGAAGGCTCTCCCGGAGCTCGACGCCGTCAGCGTCTGCGTCTGGAACTGCAATCACGCCTCCTGCGCGATAAAAGCGCTCGACGCGGGAAAGCACGTCCTCTGCGAGAAGCCGCTCGCGAGAACCATCGAGGAAGGAAAAGCAATGCTCGAGGCGGCAAAGCGGAATAACCGGCTGCTGATGGTCGGCTTCTGCTGCCGTTTCGAGAACGCCGCGGATATCATCCGTACTCAGCAGGAAACTGATTTCTTCGGCGAAATCTACTACGCGAAGGCTTCCTATCTGCGCCGCAACGGCGCTCCGGGCGGATGGTTCTGCAATACCGCGATGTCGGGCGGCGGACCCATGATCGACCTCGGCGTGCACATTCTCGACCTCACGAGATACCTGATGGGCAACCCGAAGCCGGTGTCGGTGTTCGGCGCGACCTTCAACAAGCTGGGCGACCGTCCGGGCGTTCACAAGCCGACCGACGCTTATCTCTGCGCGGACAACAACGATATCTGCGACGTGGAAGACCTCGCGACCGCCATGATCCGCTATGACAACGGCGCTGTGCTGTTCCTCGAAAGCTCATACTCGCTGAATATAAAGGACACCCTCTACTCTATGGAGCTCTTCGGCACCAAGGGCGGAGTGAAGATCGCTCCCGACTTCGAGATGTACAAGGACATAAACGGCTACATGATGGACATGACCCCGGCGGGAATACGCATCGACGAGTCCGCGTGCTTCCCCGGTGAGATCGGGAATTTCGTCGACACCATTCTCGGAAGAACCGAGTGCAGAGCTCCGGCTGAGGACGGACTTGACATTCTCCGCATACTCATGGCGGTTTACGAATCGGCGCGCACCGGACACGAAGTCCTGCTGTGATGAGAATCTCAGCGAAAAAGCTCTGGTCGGACGGCGTGTGGCTGTCCGACCGGACTATCGTGATCAACGGCGGCATCATAACCGATATCGCGGAATCACTGACCGGGGACATACTGACAGAGTACCTGACGCCAGGGCTTATCGACAACCACATTCACGGCGGGGACGGTATCTCGGTCATTGACTCGGACGCGGACGAAATATGCGATTGGCTCGTGAAGCTCGCGGAGAGCGGCGTCTGCGGGATTGCCGCCTCTCCATACGGGAGGATCGATGAAATACGCGGTATGCTCTCTGTCCTGCGTGAAGTGAAAAGACGGCAGGACAACGGTGAGGCTGGCGGAGCTTTACTCCTCGGCGCGCATATCGAGGGACCGTTCATCTCGCCGGACAGACCCGGTTCATTCATGCCTGAGATGATTGAGACGCCATCAGTTGATTCACTTCTGCGGCTCATCGACGGGTATGAGGACATCGTGACCGAAATGACTCTCGCGCCCGAAGTCATCGGGAATGAGATCATCCGTGAGCTTGTGCGACGCGGTATAAAGGTTCTCGCCGGGCACACCGACTGTACTTATGATCAGGCTCTCACGGCGTTTGAGAGCGGCGTCGGGGCGACCACACATACCTTCAACGCCTGCCGTCCACTGCATCACCGCGAACCGGGGCTTATCGCCGCCGCGCTGACCGACAATGGTGTCTACTGTGAGTTGATATGCGACCTCGTGCACCTGCATCCCGGGACGATAAGGCTCCTGTACCACTGCAAGGGCGCGGGGCGGCTCATGGTCATATCTGACGGCGTATCGACCACCAACCTTCCGGACGGCATATACGACGAGAAGGGCGTCAGCGTCACCGTGAAAAACGGAGAATCAAGGCTGACCGACGGCGGTTCCCTGAACGGCGGCGGGTGCTATGTCTCACGCTCGGCGAAAAAGCTGTACGATATCGGGATTCCGTCTGCAGATTTACCGTACATGACAGCTGTAGCACCGGCGGAGTGGCTCGGGTTCGACAACAGCATAGGTGTCGGAAAGCGCGCGTTTCTGACGGCGTTCGGCGAGGATTTTGACGGCGCCTTCTCGGTCATCGGCGATCGTGTTTACGGAAAGGATAAAGCATGACAATCGGAATAGACATCGGCGGGACCAACATAAAATCCGTCTCACTCCGGGACGGCGGAATCATCTCGTCGCACAGCGTCCCGACGCCGGAAGGACCTGAAAGCATCGCCATGACAGTCGCGAAGATCATTGAATCAACGGAAGTGTCCGATTCCCCGGTAGGTATAGCCTGCGCCGGGGAAATAAGCCCGGACGGCGTTGTTTCGGCTGACAATCTCGGTTTCGACCACGTCGATCTCGCGGGGCTTATAAGGCGGCACACCGACCGGCGGTTTGTGATATGTCAGGACGCGCACGCCGCCTCTGTCGCGGAACTCACCCTCGGTAGCATGAAGGGCGCGCGGAACGCCGTCTATCTCTGCGTCGGAACCGGAATCGGCGGGGACGTCATCATCGGCGGGAAATCAATGCGCGGCGTCAACCCTTCGTCCTGCGAAATCGGGCACATGATCACACACATGGGCGGAAAGCGCTGTTCCTGCGGCAATCACGGCTGTTTCGAGGCATACGCTTCAGCGTCCGCTTTGTCGGGGATGACGAACGGAAAATTCACCGCCGGTGAGATAGCGAAGCGAGCCAAAGACGGTGAGGCGGAATTCCCGACCGTCTGGAAGAGCTATATTGACGAGCTCTGCTGTGGAATCATGAACTGCCTGATACTCTACGCGCCCGAGGTCGTCTGCATCGGCGGAGGGCTGAGCCTTTCCGGTGAGTTTCTGATAAGAAGCGTGAGAGAGGGGCTTGAGAAATACGCGTATTACCGGGATTACTTCGAGAAAGTCAGAATCGTCACCGCGAGGTTCACGTCAGACGCTGGGGCGGTCGGAGCAGGGCTTATCGCCGGAGAGACGATGTCAAGATAATGATATGTTCCGCGCAGACCGCGGTCCAAATTCTCATTCCATAAAAATTTTCTCTCAGGCTATTGCATTTCCCCTCAAAGTATGATATGATATATATAATGAAAATTTACAGGAGATGTTATCATGTCATTATCACGCTCTGAAGTCCCGGCGTCCCGCAAGTGGCGTACCGAGGATATCTTCGCAACCCTTGACGACTGGAACAAGTGCTACGACTCGCTCACGGACAAGCTCGATTTCTCGATGTACGAGGGGAAGCTCGACAATGCCGACACCCTTCTCGAGTGCTACGAAAAGCTGAACGCCGTCGTTCTGAAGCTAAGCTGGCTCAGCGTCTACGCCTACATGAAGCACGACGAGGACACCCGCGACTCCACCTACACCGCCCTCCTCTCCCGTGTCGACGACCTCGAGATGAAGCTCTCCGGCGCGATCTCGTTCATTGACCCCGAGCTCACGGCTCTCCCGACCGAGACGCTCGAGGCTTTCGCCGCCGACCCGAAGCTTAAGGACTACGACTATACGCTGAAGCTCATCATCAAGCGGAAGCCCCACGTCCTCTCGAAGGAAACAGAAGCCGTTCTCTCTCAGGGCTCGAGAATGTTCGACACCGCGCATCAGGTCTTCTCGATGATAGACAACGCCGACTTCCCGTTCCCGACGATAAAGGTTGACGGCAAGCCCACCAAGGTCACGCACGGCATGTACGGCGTCCTCCTCCGCTCTGACAACCGCGACGTCAGACGCAAGGCGTTCAAGGCGTACTACGGCGCTTACACCGGACTCATCAACACAATCACAGCCGCCTACACAGGCAACGTCGACAAGGACGTCTTCCTCGCGAAGGCAAGAAAGTACGACAGCTGTCTCGCCCGCGCCATGTCCGCCGAGGACGTCCCGGAGATTGTCTACAAGAACCTCCTCGACAGCGTCCACAAGGGACTGAAGCACCTGCACCGTTATTATTCGGTCAGAAAGAAACTCCTCGGCACAACAAAGCAGCATATGTACGATATCTACACGTCAGTTGTAGAGGATGCCGAGATAAAGGTCGACTATGAGGAAGCGTTCAAAATAGTCAAGCAGGGTCTCGCCCCGCTCGGCACACGTTACGCGGAGCTCCTCGACGAGGCGCACGACAACGGCTGGATAGACGTGGAGGAAACCGACGGAAAGCGTTCCGGCGCGTACAGCATCAGCGTCTACGGTCTGAAGCACCCCTACGTCCTGCTCAACTATCAGCAGTGCACAAGCGACGTCTTCACTATCGCCCACGAGCTCGGTCACGCTATGCACTCCTACCACTCCGAGCGCAGTCAGCCGCAGGAAAAGGCGGACTACAAGATTTTCGTCGCCGAGGTCGCAAGCACTGTCAACGAGGTTCTGCTCTACAGACACCTGCTCTCCACCGTGACCGACCCGAAGCAGAAGAAGTACCTGCTCTCCTACTACATGGATATGCTCAAGGGCACGATGTTCCGTCAGACACAGTTCGCCGAGTTCGAGTATGAGGCGCACAGAATGGCTGAAAACGGCATACCACTCACGAAGGATTCGCTCTCCGAGATGTATCTTGGGCTCAACAAGAAATACTACGGCCGCTCAGTCGTCTCCGACCCCGAGATTGCCTATGAGTGGGCGCGCATCCCGCACTTCTACCGCTCGTTCTATGTCTACAAGTACGCGACCGGCATAATCTCCGCGGTCTCCATCGCAAACAGGATACTGACCGAGGGGCAGCCCGCTGTCGACGATTACTTCAGGTTCCTCTCGTCCGGCGGAAGCGACAGCCCGGTCGAGCTGCTGAAGCTCGCCGGAGTCGACCTCACGAAGAAGGACGCTTACAAATCCTGCATGGATTCCTTCGTCGCGGCGCTTAACGAGTTCGAGACACTCTGAATTCAGACACTCTGAATATAAGAAAAACGGCATCCTTCCGGGTGCCGCTTCTTTTTACTTCTTCTCTCTGTTGTTCTCGGCTATTCTGTCGGTGAAAGATATCCGCCTGTCCCGGCGCTTCAGCTGTTCGGTGAACTTCGATGTGTACGCGACAAATATAGCGTAGGCGTACGGCATACCGAGATTCGTCTCGAGCAGGGAGTCCACCACGAGCGTTTTCAGCTTGTCAATCGGATTCGCGAACCCGGCGCTCCGTATGCCGCCGAGCAGGAGCCCCGCTTCCCAGCCGAACTGTACGAGTATGCCGATTATCAGCAGCCACGGGATGTCAACACGCTCTTCCCTATCGTGCCGCAGGTTCCATATGATGAGACCGAGATAGCCGACAAAGAGTATCAGCGCCATGTAGCCGTGATAAGCCCCGGTCGTGCGCTCAATCGTTATCCGTTCCGCCCCGGCGAACGTGTCGGTTATAAGCGGACAGCAGAACCACCAGCAGAGTATCAGCAGCGACCACTCGAAAAGATGCCTGTCCCGTGACATCCAGAGCCATATCCACGCGAAGTTTGTGAACCCATAGCCCATCGACATCCACAGAAGCACCAAAAACAGGCTGTGCCCCTCCGAAATGCTCCGCGTCCCGAGCAGAAGATTGAATATCCCGTAATCCACGAGCATATATACGACGCCCATCACGAGCCCGACCGCGACAGTCATGTACTTCTTTCTCCACATAAGCAGAATCATGAAGACTATAAGAAAAGCCGTGTCGAGCCATATGTACAGCGGCGCGAACTGGCGCCGGGCTATTATCTCTGTCATGTTGTCCTCCAGAATGTATTATTTCTGATATATTATACACCATTCCGGAGGAAAAAGCAATAGCCCGGTCGATTTCTGTCCGGTCAGGCGAAGAAGAATCCCGCCGTCATATCAAGGTAGTTCGCTCCCGCGTACTCCGGATACTTTTCGCTGACCGCCTTTCTGAAGCTCTCCCTGTCGGAGCAGATGGCGGCGATCTTTTTCAGTTCCTCAAGGTACGCGATCTTCGTTTCGGCGTCCTTCAGATCCTCAGGAGTGTAGTGAGAAGTAAGGATGAGCGAAAAGCCGCGGGAGATAAATCCCTTCAGTGTCGAAATGATGGCGTCCGCGTGCGCGAGTCCGGCGACTATCGAGTGGCAGTCATGTCCCATCATATGTGTGTAGACCGCGTTCAGCTCCGGGATTCCGATGTCGAACGCCTCGTGCGTCTCATTTATCTCGAAGTCAATTCCGCCGAGCGTCAGTCTGCCCTCATGGATAACATTAGTTATCTTATGCACCGTGTTGTCGAAGCTCTCACCGAAAGCCTTCGTGAAGTTGTCGATCAGCGCCTTACCGCCGCCGTTCTCAGAGTATTCCACGGCGTTCGCGGTCGCGTATTTCGGCACGTCCGGAAGAAAGGTCGCCCCGGCTCCGTGATACGCCACGAGCATACCGACAACCTCGAGGTCGGAGAGGTACTCCGTCAGCTCCGCGATATTGTCCTTAAAGCACGGCGACTCGATGACGACCGCCCTGCCGTCCTTCTCCACGATGAAGACCTCATCGTTCATCGGATCGTTGGTTCTGTAGGCGTGCAGTCTGATATTCCCGTTCGTGTATACGGCGACCTCGCCTTTGCCGAGGTTCTTCTTTACGCAGGTGTTCTTGTTCATGTTGTTTTTCTCCCTTAAAATATTGACTTGGCTCGGTCTCCCGTGCCTGTGAATATATGATACACCATTCCGCCGGATTTGTAAAGTACGCACTTTTTTGTGACATAGTCACCATGAGGTTACTTTTTGACCGTCAGCGCGTTTCCGGGCACAAAAAAAATTGTAAACGATATGTGACGCGGCTTGACACAGCTCCGGAGCGGTGGTATAATAGCTTCATGACAAAAAGGAGGAACATCATGCTGACAAAAGAAGAACTACCCGCCTGCCCGGTCGCGACCACGGTGCGGCTCATTGGGAGCAAATGGAAGATACTCATAATGCGCAACCTAATGATGCGCACATGGCGATTCAATGAACTCAAAAAGGACCTCGACGGAATCAGTCAGAAGGTTCTCACCGAAAGCCTCCGCTCAATGGATGAGGACGGGCTCATCACACGCACCGTCTATCCCGAAGTCCCGCCGAGGGTTGAATACTCGCTGACAGAGCTCGGGGAATCTATGCGCCCGATACTCAACGCGATGGCTGACTGGGGAAGCAACTACAAGAGATCGTTTGATACGAAATAACGCTGACACGAAAGGACACACAATGAAACAGCTTTTGAACTCCGGCTGGCGTTTCCGCGCGGAGGGCGCGGGCGGGCGTCAGTTCAACCGGCACGTCTTCAAGAACGGCGAGGCAAAGGGCTGTGCCGCCGAAAAATTCAATGACTCCGACTGGAAGGACGTGACTCTCCCGCACGACTGGTGCTATTCCCTCTCTCAGGACCCAGACTATAACGTGTCTCACGGGCACTACAAGCTCAACACGTCCGACTCACTGTCAATGGATCCGGTCATCGTCCCGGAGGACAGTGGAACTCCGATCGGCTGGTACAGAAAGCGCTTCACACTGCCCGCCGATTACTCGGATAAGCTCGTTTATCTTGAGTTCGAGGGAATATTCCGCGACTCGGAGATTTATGTCAACGGAACCTTCATCGGGCGGCACATGAGCGGTTACACGGGGATGCGCTTTGAGATCAGCGACGTGCTGTACTTTGACGGCAGGGAGAACGTCGTCGCCGTCCGCGTCGACTGCACACAGAATGAGGGATGGTTCTACGAGGGCGCGGGGATTTACAGGAACGCATTTCTCGATGTCCGAGAACGGGTGTCGATTGCCCCTGATTCCGTGTTTGTAAAGTCGATTCCGGTATTCGACAATGATAAAGCTATCAGCGCGCAGATCGACGTTTCCTGCGAGATCGTCAACGAGACGGATATTGACAGGACTGTTTCTGTCAGCTTCTCGACCGAGGAACAGACCTTCACAACCGAGATCGTCGTTCCGTCCTTCGGGAAGGCAGACGCGAACGGGGAACTCCGCGTCAATAACCCGCGCGTCTGGGACGTCGACACGCCAGAACTCTGCGAAATGACAACCACCGTCGCCTGCGGAAACCTCACTGATACCGAAAGCGCTGCGTATGGCGTGCGTTCAATCAGGTTCGACCCGGACGAGGGATTCTTCCTGAACGGGAGGAGGCTAGAAATACGCGGCGCCTGCCTGCACCAGGACTTCGCATGCGTCGGCTCCGCTCTGACATATGAGCTGCACGAGTACAAGATAAGAAGACTGCGCGAAATGGGCTGCAACGCGATCCGCACCTCCCACAACGCGCCCGCGCCCGAACTCCTCGAGGCGTGCGACAAGCTCGGCATGATGGTCATGGACGAGACAAGAATGTTCGGAAGCTCGGATGAGGCCGTGGACGAGATGACATCCATCGTCCGCCGCGACAGAAACCACCCTTCAGTAATCCTCTGGTCGATAGGAAATGAGGAGCACACCCGCCAGAACAACGACAACGGCAGACGAATCGCAAAGCGCATGATCCGCGAAGTGAGACGCCTCGACGCCTCAAGACCCATAACCTACGGCGGCAACAACGGCGGACAGTACGAAGGCATAAACGAGACGGTCGACGTCCGGGGCTTCAACTACCTGCACATAGGGGCGCACGACTATATCGAAAAGTACCACGCCGACCACCCGGAACAGCCGATCGTCGGCTCTGAGGAGGCAAGCTCTTACTACAACCGCGGAGAAGTTCATTTCGACGCAGAAAAGCGCGCCGTCGGCGGATATGACAAATGGATGGCTCCGTGGGGCTCGAGCGCGGGCGGATGGCTCAGGTATCTGAATGAGCACAGATATATCGCCGGTGCGTTCATGTGGACGGGCTTCGATTACTCGGGCGAACCGTCTCCGTTCCTCGCGAACTCGGTAACAAGCTTCGGCGCGATCGATCTCTGCGGGTACGCGAAGGACGTGTACTATTACTACAAGAGCTGGTGGAGAGACGAGGACGAGCTGCACCTGTTCCCGGACTGGAACCGCGAGGATTGTGAGATTGTCCGTGTCGCAGCAAATACAAACCTTGATGAAGTTGAACTCTTTCTGAACGGCGTGAGCCTCGGCAGAAAAAAGAACGAATTTCTCGGTCACGTCGAATGGGAAGTCATCTTTAAGCCCGGGAAGCTCGAAGCGGTCGGTTTCCGCGGCGGAAAGGAAGTCATGAGAGCTCAAAGAGTCACGACAGGAGCCCCCGCGCGCCTCGCGCTCCGTGTTGATCAGTCTCCCGGAAGAACCGGAACAGCTCTCGTAACAGCCGAAATTCTCGATAAAAACGGCAATATCGTTCCGTATGCCTCGGACAAAATCTTCTGGAAGGTCGATAACGGCGAAATCCTCGGTCTCGGGAACGGCGACCCCAAGTCGTTTGAAAAGAATCAGTATGACAAGATAAGAATAAGACGTCAGCTCGGTGGATTCAGACGAAAACTGGGCAGTGAGTGGATTCCGTACGACACGACCGGCGAACCGGACAGCGCGCTCTTCACCATGAATGACCACAACACCGAGTTCCCGGAGCCCGTGACCGACCACTTCCGCGACGACGAGAGAATAATCCTCAGAGGCGGCGCGCCGGTGAACACGACGACAGAGCTCGCCTGTGAGTTCGACGACAAGGGCGGGAACGCTATGATAGTATTTGAGAGAGTCGAGGGCAAGGCGGAAATCTCGCTGAACGGCGCGCCTATAGCGACGCTCGAGGGCGGTCTGCCGCAGGCGGTCAGGGTCACTCTTGACACACAGAACACACTGAACATAAAGCTCACCGCCCGTGATTCTCTCGAGGCGCTGAAGCGCGGTGTCTTCATCGACCGGTACGAGGAACCGGAGATGTTCCGGAAAGCGTTCCACGGGCTCTGCATGACGGCGGTCAGGTGTAACGAGAATACGACAGTCAGTGTCAGCGCCGATGGGCTTGAAGCAGCACAGATAAGACTGTCCGTCTGAATCACACGAAAGGAAAAAATCATGAAAGACCTTCACTATCTCACAGATTCCTACGACGAAAAAATTGCGAAGATAAATTCCTTCGCCGCGCCGCTGAACTTCATCTTCATCACCGACGAGCACAACCGGATGAACCACATGACAGCTGTAAAGCACGGTGTCCCCTATGAGCTCGCGTCCGACGCGATTGACTCCATGCGATACATAATCGACCGCTGCCCAGGGATATCCTTCGTCGTGAACGGCGGCGACATCGGCAACGACTATGACCCCGACCCGGAGAAATTCAGACAGTCCCTCCGCGAGGTCATGGACGCGCTCTACAGGCTTCCCCTTCCCGTCCACTGCTGTATAGGCAATCACGACGACGGCATCGGCAACGCGATAGACCATGGCTGGGACACGACAAAAGCCGCCATTCTCCCCGACGAGATGCACGCCCTCTGCATGAAGTTCAACCCGACGCCCGAGAACTATTATTACGCCGACATCGACACGCCGGAGAAAAACTGGCGTATGATATTCCTGAACACAAGCGACAAGCCCTACTACCTCAAAAACGGACAGTACACCCACGGCTGGTGCTCCGAGTTCTCGGAGGAGCAGACGCTCTGGCTCGAGCGGGACGCCCTTGTCACCGACCGCGACATCATCGTCTTCAGTCATCAGCCGCTCCACAACGAGGGAATCTTCGGCACAGAGGGAATGCCGTGCGCAATGAAGCCGTACGACGACCTCCGCGGCGGTCCGCGCGTATACTACGACGTGAAGAAATGCCGGAACGTGAAAATGCTCGTCGCCGGGCACGTGCACTTCGACAATATGCTCTACGACGACAGGATACTTTCGGTCACCTCCCTCTGCTCGCTCGTTCAGGAGTGGTCGCCTAACTGCCCTGAGAGAGTCTGCGGGACGCCCAGCGAAACCGCGTTCGACGTCTTCTCGATAAAGGGAGACAAGGTTCAGATCACCCGCTTCGGCGCGGGAAATGACAGGGTCGGCGTTCTGCTGAGAACATGACCTCCGGAATGTACAATCATTTCCGTTTTGTGCATTTACATCCGGCGCGTAAAGTGTTATAATAGTCGTATTCCACCTTTGGAGGTAAATCATGTCACTCAGTGCAACAATTTTCGATATTCAGCGCGGCTCATATGTCGACGGACCCGGAATCCGTACCACCGTCTTTATGAAGGGCTGCAACCTCGGCTGCGCGTGGTGCCACAACCCCGAGAGCCAGAACGCAAAGCCTCAGCGTATGTTCTACAAGAACAAATGCGTCCTGTGCGGCAAATGCGTGACGGTATGTCCGAGCGGCGCGCTTACGTTTGATAACGGACCTGTCCCGGACCCGGAGAAATGCACGCTCTGCGGCAAGTGCGCTCTCTGGTGCCCCGCCGACGCTATATCCGTCTGCGGCAAGACGATGGACACCGAAACCGTCTTCCGCGAGGTCAGAAAGGACAAGGCGTTCTACGAGACGTCGGGCGGCGGCATCACGGTCTCCGGCGGGGAGTGTATGCTCTGTCCGGATTTCGTCGCGGAGCTGCTCGATAAGTGCAAAAAAGACGGCATCGGCACGGCGGTCGACACAGCGGGAAACGTTCCGTTCGGGAGTCTCGGAAAGGTCATCCCGTTCACCGATATATTCCTCTACGACATCAAATGCGTGACACCGGACGTTCACAAAAAGTTCACCGGCGTCGTCAATAATCGCATCCTCGATAACTACAAATTATTGATATCAATGGGAAAACGCGTAATCGTCCGCGTCCCCATGACAACGGAGTGCAGCGCGAACGACGAGGAGTTCCCGAAAATAGCGGCATTCCTGAACGAGTACAAACCCGAAAAGGTCGAGCTGCTCCCCTACCACGCGCTCGGGGAAAACAAATACCGCGCGATAGGTCGTGAACCGGAGATTTTCCACGCGCCCTCAAAAGAGGATATGGAGCGGTTCAAGGGGATGATACGGGAATAAGAAAAGGCGGAGCCGTGTGGTTCCGCCCTCTTGTTTATGTTGGTTTTATTCAGCCTTGGTTTCAGCCGTATCCTCGGTGGTTTCCTCGGTTGCTTCGGTGGTTTCCTCGGCGGTCTCAGCCGTCTCCTCGGTCGTCTCGGTCGTCCCGGTCGTCTCCTCGACGTCATCATCCGTGTCGTCCGGAATCTCCTTTGCGGCGTTGTTCTCAAACTTCAGCTGCGCGAGAACCGCGAAAGCGTGCGCGGCGTCGCCCTTCGTCACAGCGGCGTCCGGAGCGATATTGTTGTCGGTCGCTTCAAAGAGCGTATTCATCGTGACCCAGTGCATACCCTCGTCAGCCCACTCGTCAATGTCCGCGATGTCATCATAGGTCAGCGGGAAATACCACTCGCCGGTGAATCCGCCGCCCTCGGTCTGTACGTAACGGTAAATCATAGCCGCGACCTGCTCACGGGTGACAGTCTCGTCCGGAGCGAATGTGCCCTCAGCAACACCGGAAACTATCTTCTCAGACTCTGCCCATCTGACAGCCTCGGCGTAATCGGCATCCTCCGCTACATCGGTAAAGTCCATAGCGAAATCAACGACCGGAGAACCGGCGATCTTCCAGATAACCTTCACGGCGTCGGCACGGGTAAGCTCTGTCCCGGGCGCGAACTTTCCGTCCTCATCGACGGTCATGAGCGACTTCCCGACAACGTCCTTTATATCCTCGGCATACTTAGCGTTCTCAATGTCGGAAATCGGCGCGGAAGCCTCGGTCCATGCCGCGTAGACTGTCTTGTGCCCGTAGACATTTATCTCGGTTACAGCCTCGGTCAGAGCCGCGTCGGCATACCATCCGGCAAAAGTGCAGCCTTCCTTTACAGGAACAACAGCGGTCAGATCGACCTTCTCACCCGCGAGAGCCGCGACGTCAGCCACAGCCTCGCCGCCGTTAGTCTCGAACGACAGAACAGAGCCCATCAGAATGAAATCCTGTACAGTGGAGGTCGGGACATCGACAGCCCCGACAGCAGCCGTCCCGCCGAGCGCGAGACACAGCGCAAGAAAAATTACCGCAGTACGCTTTTTCATAAGTAATTACCTACCTTAACAGCATATTATTCGTTTCCGGTTGATAATACATTAACCGGTTGCCTTATTATACCATACTGCGCTCCGTTTGTCAAGAGGTTTTTGGAATATTTTTGTAGAATCGGTTCAGTTTCCGAACGTGAAGCCCTCCCATGGGATGTTGACCTGCGTCTTCTTTGTCAGTATATCGTCCACGTGCATCAGGAGCGGGAAGTCCTTCGTGTCGAGCTTTCCGAGCTCAGCGGCTCTCTTCACCGCTCTCGCGACCCTTTCCGCCACAACGAGGGATTCAAGCGTCACGCCGTTCAGCTCCGCCTTTGCCTCGTCTATGTTCAGTCCCCTGCCGAGAAGGATTCCGACAAGCCTCGTTCTGCCGCCGTACACTGTCACGTACAGGTCCCCGTAGCCGACCGCGAGATTGTCAAGCGTGCACGCGCCCTGATACTCAAGCAGCTTGTACATCTCCCTGACAGCCTGCCCGAAGACCGCCGCCTGCGAGTTATAATGGAGCGGACTGTGGGGCCCGAAATTTTTCTGGTTCACGCCGATTGTCAGGGCGATTCCGAGCGCGTAGCCGTTCTTCAGCGCCACCGCGCTTTCAATACCCACCACATCCGTAGTGAGACTTATGTGATAGTAGTCGGTCGCCATGATTGCCTTGAGCTTTTTCAGAGTCTCCATGTTCTTCCCGCAGAACGCCACCTCGGTCTGGTCGTGCGCCACAAGCTCGTAGCTCGTGCAGGGTCCGCCTATCGCGCAGAGGTCTGTTCCCTCGTGTCCCATCGCCACCATCGCGTTTTCCCAGTACTCCGGATAAGAGATGAGCCGCCCGTCCTCAAGGTCGACGAGCCCCTTTGTGACGGTTATGACCGGTATCTTCACGTCGATTTTCGGCAGGACGTCAGTCGCGAACCACTTCACGCCAAAGCTTGACACACCGCCGATAACCATGTCCGCGCCATCAAGAGCGCTTTCAAGCTCCTCTATCTGGTAATACTTCACCCCGTCCGGAAAGTCACGGTCGAATTTCGGGTGTCTGTTCGTCCTTTTACACGTGTCGATTATCTCCCGGTCAAGATGCGTGCCGACAAGCCGCACCTCGTTGCCGTTCTCCCGCGCCGGGAAAGCGAGCGCCGACCCCATCATTCCGGAACCGACTATAGTTACAATTGCCATTTTTCGAAAAACCTCCATTATATATGATAAAACCATTATAGCACATTTCCACGGCGATTTCAAGTATTTCCGGCAATTTGCGCGATGTTGGAAAACTGCGCAGAAACGCGCGGGACTTTTTTCTCTCCGGTACTTGACAAGATGGGCGTTTTGTGTTATAATATTGAATGTTCCAATATTGAAATATTTGAGAGAAGGTCGAACAATGATAGTAAAGCTTCTGATATGTATACTCGCCGGGCTGGGAGCCGGACTCGGCACCGGGTTCGCGGGGATGAGCGCGGCGGCGGTTATCAGCCCGATGCTTATAACGTTTCTCGGCATGGACCCGTATATGGCGGTCGGGATTGCGCTCGCGAGCGACGTTCTGGCGTCCGCGGCTTCGGCTGTGACCTATGGCAGAAACAAGAACCTCGATATAAAGAACGGGATTATCATGATGATCTCGGTGCTGTGCTTCACGACTGTCGGAAGCTGGATCGCGAGCATCGTTCCGAAAACCACAATGGGCAATTTCTCAGTGTTCATGACTCTCCTGCTCGGCGTCAAGTTCATCGTAAAGCCGGTCGTCGAGCCGAAAAAGAGACTCGAGAGCGCGACCGCGAAGCAGAAAGCCATTCGCTCTGTCATCTGCGGCTCGATGGTAGGCTTCATCTGCGGGTTCATCGGCGCGGGCGGCGGAATGATGATGCTTCTCGTCCTGACCTCCGTGCTCGGGTACGAGCTCAAGACAGCCGTCGGGACAAGCGTGTTCATCATGAGCGCGACAGCTCTGACCGGAGCCGTCAGCCACTTCGCGATAGGCGGAGCGCCGGATATGCTGGCGCTTGTCGTATGCGTTGTCAGCACGCTCGTTTTCGCGCAGATTGCCGCCGTGCTTGCGAACAAGGCCTCGGCTAAGACTCTCAATCGGGTTACCGGCGTGATTCTTGTCGTGCTCGGGGTGGCGATTCTCGGAGTGAATTATCTCGGGTAAACTTACGGGAGGGGCTTCGCGCCCCTCTTTTTATGTCCGCGGTGATTTGTTTACAGCTTTACGTTCTCACTCTTCATTTTTCACTATTCACTTCTTCCGACGGGCATTTTCCGTACGCTTTTCTGTACACCTTCGTGAAGTAGCTTGCGGAGCTGAAGCCGCACTGCGCCGCGCACTCGCTGACGCTGTACTTTCCCGTCGACAGCAGTGTCCTCGCGTTGTTCAGGCGGCACACCGTTATCTGACCAGAAATCGTCTGACCCGTCACCTCGCGGAATATGTGGCACAGCTGAGACTTACTGTAGCCGGACCACGCGCAGATCGTCGCTATACTTATGTCCTCCGCGAAATGCCGGTTTATGTACGCGATCACCCGTCCGACCGTCCCGCGCTTCGCCTCGAGCGAACCGCCCATATCCCGCGCGCCGGCGCTGTGCTCCCTCGCCATCCGGACCAGAATATGTGTCACGAGCGCCAGTATTTCCCTCCGGCTGAAGCTGTCACCACACTCGCTCTCACGCCTTATCCTTGAAAAAGCCTCTGTTATCTCATGGTCAACAAAGTTGTGCCTGAACGCCGTCTCGCCGCACCCGATGTCGTCAAGCATCCTCTGTCCGACAAGCAGCAGCTGTCTCGTGTGCCCGCCGTAGGAGCTCAGGGTGTGGAGCTCAAACGGGTTCGCGACGATTACCCTGCCCTTCTCGAGCGCTGTCTCCTCGCCGCCGCACATCATGCTTCCCTCACCGTCCTCACAGAGCATTATCTCAAGCTCCTCGTGCCAGTGCAGGTATTGAAGCTCCCTCTCGGTCCGGACCACTCCGTACTGATAGGATACCGGGAACTCACTGTCCTTTGTCGCCTGAATGTCCTCGTATGTATACATACCGCGCCTCCTTCCGATACGATTATACCACATTCCGGACTGAAAATCAAGCTTTCGCGATATTCTACCGGACGATTTTACAAGTATTCCGCACCGGTGTTTCTTGACGTAACGGCTCGTTTCTGATATAATGGATATACTAGATTTTTACGAAAAAGAGGTCACAGACATGAACAGAAAAAAGATCTCGTCCCTGCTCGCGGCGTCGCTTTTCATAGGCGCTCTCGCGTCCTGCGGCGGCGACGGCACGGCGACAACGGACGAAAGCACAGACACAACGCTTCCGGATTCCACAACAATAGAAGAATTCACAAAGCCCGACATAAAGGCGTCCCTCCCGACCGGAGACTTCGGCGGCACTGATTTCAATTTCCTTCTGTGGGAGGTCTCGCAGATAGCCATCACAGAGGAGACCGGCGACATCATAAACGACGCCGTTTTCAGGCGCAACTCAACCGTGCAGGAGATGTACAACGTCAATTTCGTATACGACGTCAGGGAAGGCTCGAGTGAGTCCGGAAAGCCGTTTATATGGATGAAGACCCTGCGCTCCTCGGTAATGGCGGGGGACAACAGCTATGATCTCGCGGGCGGTTACGGTTATGTGCTCGCGTCCGTGTCGCTCGAGGGCGTGTGCTCGAACCTCTGTGAAATATCCTCGATAGACTTCACGGATCCGTGGTGGGCGCAGAAGTCAATGGAACAGGCGATGATCGGCGACAAGGTCTTCATGTCGATAGGCGAGGCGGACCCGCTCTATTACGACTCACTCTACGCCGTGTATTTCAACAAAAGGCTCGCCGACGACCTCGGGACAGAGGACCTGTATCAGACCGTGCGCGACGGAAAGTGGACGCTCGACAAGCTGATTGAGATATCCGCGACAGTCTCCTCCGACCTTGACGGCGACGGAGAAATGGGTGAGAATGACCGCTACGGACTGCTCGTCGGTTGGACAATGGCTGTCGACGCTTTCATACCCGCGCTCGACATTGAGATCACCGGAAAGGACGCCGACGGGATACCGCGCCTCCTGCCGCTGTCCGAGAGATATATTGACGCCCAGAAGAAGCTTGATTCCTTCGTTCACTCAAATGACGCCTGGTACGAGGGCGGACTCGGCGTGCACGTGACGCCGTTCATGAACGGTCAGGGGCTGTTTCTGACCGAGAGCATCGGAAAAGCGCACATAATGCGCGAGATGCGGGACGACTTCGGAATTCTCCCCTACCCGAAATACGACGAGGCGCAGGAAAGCTATCAGACATACATCTGCGACGGAAACACCACCGGCTTCTCGATTCCGATAACGGCGGACGCCGAAAAGTCCGGCATGATACTGAACGCGCTGAACGCCCTCGGAATGTCTGACGTCAGACCCGAGTATTACGACCGTGCACTCAAGGGAAAAACGGCGCGCGACGACGATTCGGTCGCCATGCTCGACATCATATTCAACAGCATAAGCGACGATTTCACACAGTTCTACGCCTACTGCTTCGGCGACCAGGAATCGCCGTGGATGATGATGCGCGGCTCGATCCTGAACGAAAAGGACCTCGCGTCACTCTGGGCGTCGAAACAAGCAAAATTTGACAAGACTATGGAAAAGCTGATTGATGAGCTGAAATAAACACTGCAAAGGGCGTGCAATGACAATACACGGGCTATCCCCCCTTGTAGCTGTTGCCATGCGAAAAACTGCGAACAGGCATAATAAAATGGACCGTTTTTATTCGCGGTCCATTTTATTATTATTTTATTTGTGCTTCCGGAACAACCGCTCCGCTCTCCCTGAGTATCCGCTTCACGCTTTCAACATCAATGTCGTAAGACGTTTTCCTGAGCGCCTCGTATGCCGCGGCGGCGGCGGCCTGTCCCATCGCCATGCAGCTCGATTTAACCCTTATCGCGGAGTTCGCGGCGCGGTCGGTGCCGATGCACCTTCCGGCGACGAACAGGTTTGCCGAACCCTCCGGTATCATCGATGACAGCCGTATTGAAGGTGTCAGCGGACTCTTCAGGTACTCGATATACGCCGTTTCGCCGTCGCGGTGGATATCTATGAACCAAAAAGTGTAGCATATCGCGTCGGAGTACATTTTGCCGGTCATATAGTCGTCCCTGCTCATCATGCTTCGGCAGACGACGCGACGGCTCTCGCGCGGGGCAATCGCCGGGGCGCACATGAACCAATCGCGTTTTTTCTCCGAAAGCAGCTCACGCGCGTGTATCTCGTCGAACGTAAGCTTGTCGCTGTCGCTCGAATGGCAGGGCAACTCTTCGGTATGACCTCCGCCATAGATATTTCCAGGCTGTACAATCCCGTCATCTCCGGTAAGGCAGCGGAAGCCGGAAAACGCGCATATGTCGGCGTCGCCCGTGCAGTCTATGAACATCTTCGCTCTGAGCAGCGCCGGACCCGCCTTTGTCGATATGACGACACCGTCTACTGATCTGCCGTTTTCATGTTCAGAGCATATTGTGTCGACTATGTTCTGACCAAGATAAATGTCAGCGCCGCTTTCGGAGATCATGCGATTCATCATGGCTGACGCGGCGCATGGATTGACTTTCACTCCGTACTGCCAGTGCCCGTGATATTCGACGTTCATGTCGGGGATCACGGCATTGCCGCTTTTCGCGAGGCGGTTCACGAATTCCCAGCCTATTCCTTTTATCACAAGATTGTCGCCGGGAATGAACGGGTTGTTGAACTGATCAATGCTGTTGTTTCCGAGCACGGTTATAACACCGCCGGGCATATTGTATTTCTCGACCGCCGCGGTTTTCATTCCGAGACGACCGCACATCACCGCCGCCGTGAATCCGGCGCTCCCGAGCCCGCAGACGACGACGTCATATTCACGCGTATAAACGAAATTCAGGTTCATTCGCCGTCACCGAGCTCTCTGTAACCGTCGAGAAGCTTTTCAAGTTTACCTTCATATTCCGCGCGTTTCGACTCAAACGCCGACACAAGCGAACCGTTGATGCTCTCGTTGAAGAGATGGTTTATGTTTCCGAGCGAGACCGAGTTAAGGTACGCGAAATCAAACCAGACGCTGTCAAGTATGAGACTGAGCATTTCCGAAGAATCGTCATCACGCACATACTTGGTTCCGAGCGCCTTCTCAAAATAAACCGGAGTGACCGTGTCATAGCCTATCCGTGCGAGCGCTTCAAGAACAAGTCCGGAGAGCTCCGTGTCCTTCGCGGAGACCGGGATGCCGAGAACTGTTAGATTTTCCATGACACAGGTATAGTATCTGTCCTGTTCTTCGCCGAGCTTCGGCATCGGAACTATTCCGAAATCCTGATCCATAGAGCGCATCATGCCGGCGGAGGAAAGGACCTGATTCATATAGAGGACATTCCCGTTCTGGAAAGCGGCCTGCATATCCGCCGTCATGCTGAGCGTGTCGGTGCCGGGCGCGTACCAAACCATCTCGTTCTGATTCAGGCTGTCGCGGATCAGTTCAAACGCCTCCGTCATCCGCTCGCTCATATATGTTATGCGCGGATACCCGTCCTCTCCTCGCTCCGAATAGCGCAGGCCGAAGCTGACCTGCTGGGCTATAAGCATATTGTTATAAGTGAGTATTCCGATCCGATCGTCGAGAGTGAGCTTTCCGTCGCCGTCAAGATCGGTGTTCACGGTTTTCGCGTTCTCGAGCAGCTTACCGATCGTCCACTTTCCGCTTTTCACAAGGTCGTAGGGTGAATCGAAACCGTGATCCTCGATCAGCTTCTTATTGAAGAATGTGACGCACATATTGTCGAGCAGATTTATCGACGCCGTGCCGGTGGCGAGATACAGACCGCCGTCTATGCTCATGTTGTCGACATATCCCTGCGACCACCAAGGTTTATCGGTTTCAATGTACGGCGTCTGCATTAGGTTCACGAAGTTCCCTTCCGGAACGGTCGGGAGCATATAGTTCGCTGCTCCGGCGACAATGTCAATGTCGCCGCTTCCGGACATTATGTCGCCGGCCAGAACTCCGAGAAAGGTGTCGCGGGTGCTGAAAGAACCCTCCACATCGGTTATTGTCAGCTTTATTCCGAATTTTTCCTCGATTTTCCGGTTGCGGTCATAAACGGCGTCGTCGACGATATCTCCGCTTTCATCGGCTCCGAACTCGTAGAGAAACTCGCGGCGTACGAGCATATTCACCTCACGTCCGCCGTAGTCGCCGTCCGGAAGTGCGTCTATCGCCGCTGTATCTTCGACGTACGTGTCCTGAACGGAATCCGACGCGGCGTCCGTGTCAGTGGCTGTCGTGCCGTCAGTTGCGGCGCCGTTTCCGCATGAGGCGCAGGTCAGCAGGGCGGTCAGAAGGAGAGATAAATAATTTGTCTTTTTCATAGCTTTTGTTTCCTTTCATGATTGTTCATTCGCAGGGGTTGACATCGGAGGCGTTTTGTGGTATACTGTAAAAAACGGAGGTGTCATCATGTTTGTAGGCGACGGCACTGTAATTGATTATATCTATTCATCTCCGGAGGATTCGCTCTCGCCATTCTTCATGTTCTGGGAACAGCGGATGCTTCCCGGATACAGCGACAAGCTCTCAAATCTTTTCGTCTATCTTAAAATCGTAAGGATAGCCGGCGGCAGCTGCGAATGGATGCTTCCGGAACACAGCTTCACCCTTTCCGCCGGAGATTACATAGTATTCAACAACGTCGACCCGCGGGCGATAACCACGGTCTTCGACGGTGAGCCGCTCGTCATTGAGCAAGCGATAATCCTTCCGACCAGTTTTTCGCCGGTGCTCATGTCTCCGGACTTTTTCTACCTTTACCGTGATTACCCGGTGATAAGACCTGAGGCACCATATTACGACTGTATTGACAGTGCGTTCCGTGAGCTGTCCCGTGAGGCACGGTCAAAGGATAAATTCGCTGATCACGCGGTCTGCGGAGCGTTCCTCAGTCTTGCGGCTTATATTGCGAGAAGCTTCGCGGAGACGCGAGGTACAGACGCGGACGTCAAAATCGTCGGCAGCGTCCTGATTCCGGATATCATGAGGTTCATTTCCGACAATGTCTCTGACCCGGAACTCAATATCACGGCAATCGCAAGGTATTTCGGACAGCCGAGGGCGCTTCTCTCGTCGGCGTTCTCGAGATACGCCGGGATGAGCGTCGCGAAGTACATACGCCTCGTTCGTGTGCAGAATGTTATCCTTCTGCTCGGACGGAAGAAAAAGAACGTACTTGAGGCGGCGCTTGAGTGCGGGTTCAACTCGAGCTCTGGCTTCTACAAGACATTCGAAAGCCTTGTCGGAATGTCGCCGCTCGAGGCTTTAAAGGATTCTGCTTCTTTATTATAGCACAGTACCGCGCGGAAAAACCTCCACCTTTGCGGGCGGATTTCTCCACTTTTTGAATATCATGAAATAAAAATCGGAACTCTCCGGTATGGAAAGTTCCGCCTGTTTTATATAAAATCAGATCTTATAAAGCTGTTACTTCAGCGCTTCCGGCTCTCAATCCTTCCCCGCCGACTGTCACTTTCACTTTTCCGGGGGTCTTTGTCTTCACAATCGCTACAGCCCTTCCGTAGAACGCGTGGCAGACGTCCGAGCCGTACTGGTCCTCGTTTGCCGGGTCTCCGCTGAATATGCCCATCAGCTCGCCGCCCTCGACTATGCAGGTCAGGCGGGTTTTCGCGTGCGGGACTCTGTCGCCGTTTTCATCGACCACCGTTATGTCAAAATAGCAGAGGTCGCGGTTGTCCGCGGTTATCTCGTCGGTCTCGGGTGCTACTGATACAGCGCTCTCTTTGCCGACCGTGTGCAGGGACGCTCTGCCGTGCTCCACGCCGTCCTTGTAGGAGATTACCGACAGCTCGCCCTTCTCGTAGGGGATATCCATGTACGCGATTGCCTTTTCCGGCTTCGACCTGCCGAGACTCTTTCCGTTCACGAACCACTCGACCTCGTCCGCGTCGGTGTAGACCTCGCACTTCACGGGCTTTCCGATGTACTTGTCGTCGAACGTCCATGTGTCGAGAACGTCATACCAGTGCCAGCCGGTGCCGGAGAAATCCTCGCCGTAATGCTCCGGGTGAGTCGTGAACAGCGCCGTCACCCCGCCAATCCACACAGCCTCGCGGAAATACGACTGCGGACGACGGTAGCCGCACAAATCAAGGTCGCCCTGATAGCAGGAACGCCAAGGATAACCGAACAGCTGGATGCACGGAATATGTCCGTCTCTCGCCCAGCAGGAATTACCGGTTCCAGCCTCGCCGAGGTTATCGTAGGCTGTCCAAGTGAAGTCGCCGATCACGTACGGGAGGTCGAGCACCTTGTGCCACGAATCGTAGAATTTCAGCGCGTGCGTCTCGGAACCCCATATGACGCGCTCCGGGAACTGCTCGTGGTCGCGCTCGTAACGGGGATATATGTAGTTGTAGCCGCAGATATCAAGCGGCGCGTAATATCCCTTCGTGTTGTCCGCCCAGACGTCCTCACCGGTCATCTGGTATGTCGCGGAGGTGACAAGGCGGGTCGGGTCGAGAGATCTTATCTTGTCCGAGATTCGCTTCGACCATTCGTCGCCGTCTGTGTCGCCTTTGCTCTCGGGAATTTCGTTTCCGATCGAGAACGCTATGACCGAGGTATGACGTCTGTCGCGGCGCACCATAAGCTCGGTGTCCCTTTCCCACCACTCGTCGAAGTAACGGTGATAGTTGTTCATGCCGCCTTTGTCGAGTCTCCAGCAGTCGAAAGCCTCGTCCATCACGATAATTCCCAGCTCGTCGCAGATCTCCATCAGAGTCTCGGAGGGCGGATTGTGGGCGATTCTCAGCGCGTTGAAGCCCGCGTCACGGAGCTTTTCGATCTTCCGTCTGCAAGCCGCCGGGTAGTCAGCCGCGCCGAGCACGCCGTGATCATGGTGTATACAGCCGCCGCGGAGCTTGACCGATTCGCCGTTGATGAGCAATCCGTTCTCAGCGTCAACCGACAGCGTGCGGATGCCGAAGCGCAGTTCCTCGTTGTCGAGGGTCTCGTCGCCTTCAAGTATTGTCGCGCGGATTGTGTAGAGGTACGGGTCCTCGATGTTCCAGAGGTTCGCGTCGGCGATTCTGATATCTCCCGTGACGGTTGTCTTGCCGTCCGCCGTGAGCTTCTTCTCATCCGATACGACCAGATTCTCGTCCGCGTCGAAAATCTCGAACCTGACTGTCACGTCAGCCTTTCTGTCAGAGGTCACGACGCAGTGAGCCTTTACAAGGTCGGTCTCCGGCGTCTCAACCCACAGATCCCACGGCTCGATACGGATATCCCCGCCCTCATAGAGATAAACGTCGCGATAGATTCCCGCGCCGGTATACCATCTCGTGGACGGCTGGCAGTCGTCGGTGCGGATGGTCAGCTTGTTAGTCTCACCGAACTTGACGCGCGGGGTCAGGTCGACGAGGAACGGCGTGTAGCCATGCGGGTGCTTCGCCAGAAGGAAATTTCCGAGGCTCACCCTCGTGTACATATAAGCGCCGTCAATGTCGAGTATGTAGTGCTTCGGTTCAGCGGGAATGTCAAGCTCCTTCACATAAGTGCCCTCGCCGCCGACAAAGAAGCCGTTTGAAGCTCCGCCGGGCGCGTCGGGAGTCCTCGGCTGTGTTATCGAGTAATCGTTCGGGAGGTCGACGCTTATCCATCCGTTCGTGCCGGGGGCGTTCAGCGACCAACCCTTTGAGATACAGGTCTTTTTCATGGTTTCATGCCTTTCTTTGGTGGTTTTACGGAATTCTCCGTGTCTGACTATATTCTACCACATCGTGATGGAGATTGCAAGCAGTGTGCCTTATTTTACACTTTGTTCATATATAAAATCTCCCCGGCCTGAAACGGTCGGGGAGACAGGTCATTTCTCTTTGAATCTGAGCGTGTCCGCGTGTCTCGCGCGCGGGAAGCAGGTTATTCTGAGAGCTGTGCAGCCGTATGGGACAAGAGTCAGCGGCATCGGCGCGGAGATGTACGCGTATCCGTTCTCGGTGTATGGCTCAAGAGTGCGCGTCGGGTATGGAGGGTATGAATACGGAGCCTTATAGCCATTCAACTCGAGCTTTACGGGCGGGTGCTCCCATGGGTATCCTTCGGTCTTCTGCCTCACGACGCGTATATCGTCCGGTGAGATCTCTTCGTCGAGCGCGGGGTTCCAGCTGATAAGTCTGCTTCGCATTCCCATATCGTCATAAACGTCAAGCCCGGACGCGGGAATCTCCGGTTCAACATTGAACCACTGCCACCCCTCCGGAAGCGGCGTGGCGGGAAGACCAGCCCATCCTTGCCAGCGCTCAGGCAGTCCGAGCGAATAGACGAGCGGTCCGCGGCTTATCGTGACCGGATACAAGGACGAACGGTCACTGTCGTTCAGACGGGTCACGCTGACCTTCATCGGCAGGATGAGTTTCAGTGTTTCGCCGGCACTTATGGTTATTTCAGTGGATGAGTTGCCGCTCCCGTCCCTTCGCGGGATGATTTCTTCTCCGTTTTGCAGAAGCGATGGTGAGTCGCACCATTCCGGTATTCTGAATACGAGCCTGACCGCTCCCTCTCCGCTGGCACGGATTATCACGGTCTCATCGAACGGGTAGTCCGTATCGATATCGAGGCGCAGCCCTCCCGTGTTTATCGAGCAGGGAGCAAAGGACGCGAGATATAAACGCTCGCCGTCAAGAAACGCGATGTTTCTGGTGAACTCCGGGAGTATCCGGACCGACGTCACCGGACAGCAGGCAACCGGTACGCAGGGAGCGTAGACCTGATGTGTGTTAGCGGCGTACGACGAATCGATGGCGGCGCGTATCTGGTTCGGGGAGGACAGGTACGCGATCGCGCGCTCATCCTTCTTTCGCGCGCCCTCGGCGGCGTTGAAAACGAGTTTTTCGAGATCGTCGAAGTATACGCCGTTTCCGGTGATCATTCCGAGATTTTCGAGCGATTTCGCCGTGAAAGTGAACGAACAGTACTCGCTCTCGACGATGGGTCCCAACGGAGCCAGGTACTCGGATTCACAAGTAATACCGCCGTGTGGTCCTACGACCTTGGATTTTGCCTTTTTCCATGTGTTTTCGCTCGCGGCGAGGAGCTTCTCATCTCCGGTGCAGGAGTAGAGCATTGCCGGATTGTCGAGATGGTTTCCCAGAGCCGAACCATGATTGCTGTTGTAGTGAAGTTCGGGTGAAAGCATACTCCCGATCGACTGGTCGAAGAGATCATTTTCCGGTCTAGCCAGAAATTCGTAGTAATCGCGGCAGAAATCGATCAGTCTCTCGTCGCCGGTCTCAGCGTAGCATCGCATCATGCATTCGGTTATCGTTATCCCGACATATCTCGTCTTTCTGTCGCCTTTCCAATTATCGCAGAACCAGAGCATACAGCCATGGACAGCGTCGAGTACCTCCTTGTCGCCGGTCGCGTCATAATAGTCGAGCAGAGCGTTCATGCCGCAGCTGTTTCCCCACGCGTTGTAGTCGTCAAAGAAATCGTTCCCCTCTCGGTAAGTACCGAGATATCCGTCGTCTCTCCTGTTTCTGAGCACTGCCTTCACCCATTTTTCAGCTTTTTCCATGAGTTCCCTGTCGCCGAGCGTGAAGGCGAGCTCTATGAGTCCACGCCAGTAGTTTCCGGATATTTCCGCACCCCATCCGGCGGCTCTCTCTGTGCCCCATTCCTCGAATGTCTCGCGGGTGGTGTAGGGTGTGCCGATCATTTTTGGTTCGAGTTCATCGAGATGACCTCCCATTCCATCGGCGTTTCTACGGAGCTGCTCTCCGAGCCAGCCCGACGGCTTTATCGCGCCGAGCGGGAGTCTTGTAAGTCTGCTGTGAATCTTTGGTTTCATTTTTTCAATCACGCATTCGCCGCGGCGAATGCTGCCTTTCTCTATTATTCTCTCTTATCCGAGTTTTTCGTAGGCTTCGACTACCTTCTGATAGCTCTTCATTACAGATTCCTTTTTCCCGTCGATGGTCGAGACGAAGTTTTCCCCGCGATTGCTGTAGAGGTTGTTCCAGACGATGTTGTTCAGATCTCCGATCTCGAATATGGCAAAGGTGTCGTAGACGATATTTTCACTTGAGAAGAGTGTCTGAAGCACTCTGACTGATTCCTCGTCCGGAGCCTTCTTCGTCTGCATTACTCCGTCGATGAATGCCGGGAGAGTTGTGTAGTGCGACAGATCAGCGAGCGCCTCGAGTATCAGTCCGGTGAATTCCGCGTCCTCATCCGACAGCGAAGCGGGAATGGCTATTGAGCCGGAATTGGAGTTCTGTACCGTCGAGAGATATCTCTTCTGAGCCTCATCATACTTCGGGAGCGGGAGTACGCCGTACCTGATATTCGTGTCCAATGTTCTGACGATAGACAGCACTTCGTTGTAGAACAGCGCACGGCCTTCTTCGAACACGTACCGCGGGGAGGCTCCGTCAGTCCAGTTGTTCGTGATTATCTCGCCATATGTGGTCGTGTCTGTGAACAGAGTCTTTCCGAGGCGGGAGATTGAGTCAAGCATTCTCTCTGACGTTACGTTCAGTGTGAAGCTTCCGTCGTTTTCCTTCTTAGTGTAAGTGTTCTCCATGCCGAACAAAAGGAACGGGATGTATGTGTATGAACCCATCAGCAGTCCGAATCTGTCGTTATGGTAATCCATCGTCCCGTCTCCGTAAATATCGCCCTTCACAAGCGCCGCGTAGGTGTTCATGAGATCAACGGTCCAGCGTCCTTCGTCGACCGCCGCGTACAGATCCTCGATTTCATAGTCCTCAGCCATCGAAAGGTTCACCATCATCGCCGGGAGCCGCTGCTTTTCGTAGAGCACATAGTCGCCGGTCATGAAATACAGCTTGTCGTCTATGCGGAAGTATTCCCCGGCGTTCATGTTCCACCAGGGTTTTGTGAGATCGACATAAGGGAGCTTGTCGAAGCGCGTGAACGCGCCCTGTGTGGAGTAATTCGCGTTCACGACCGGTCTGTCCGCGACAACATTGAATCCGGTGTCTCCCGCGAGAGTGAGCTTGTAGGCGTCCGCTGCCGGAGTCTCGCTTCCGCTTGCCGAGATGTTGATGCCGAAACGTTCCTCTACCGCGCGGTTGCGGGAGTAGATCGTGTCGTTGAGAAGCTCACCGTTCTGCTCCTCTGCGTCGTACTCGAAGAAGTTGTGAATGTGACCCTCTCCGCGGAACCAGCAGATGATTCTGAAGTCTTTGCCGTCAAAATTTCTTTCCGGAAGCTCGGAGTGTAATTCCGCGGTGGTTACTTCGGTGCTGTCGCTTGTGCCTTCTGTGCCGTCGTTGTTTCCTGTCTGTGACCCGCCGGAGCAGGATACGGTGAGAAGCATCGTCATGAGCAGGATCGACGCGAGAGTGTGTTTACTGGATATTTTCATTTTCTGACCGCCTTTCGTTCTTCCATTATTGATTCGGGTTCAGCATTTTCCATGCTTGGTCGGTGCTGTATCAATTATACACTGTCCGAATAAAAAAGAAAACGGTCAAACACGTCGTGAGCGGTAAAAATCCGGCATTATTTTTGCCCTACATCCCTGACGACGAGCCCTCGTCATATCAAGAGACAAGAACACTGCCGCGTTTTCGCGGCAGTGAGCTATTCATCCTTCTCGAATCTGACTGTCAGTCTGTTCTTTCCGTCGAGAGTGCAGGTGAAGAGAGTCAGATCGTAGTCTCCGCTTGTCATCTCTTCCTTTGCCGTCGGATCGAGGATTTCCACCGACACCGCCCGGTATCCGAATACGTTTTTGTCCATGTCGGTGAAGGTCGCCGTGTCGCCGATGCCGATACGCCTCAGCCCGCCGAAATGCGAGCGGTAGTCGTGACCGCAGATGACGAGATTGCCCTTGTACGCGGAACCGCTGTAACGGCACGGCGCGGTTTTCAGGTCGTCGTAGCTCCAATCGCTGACGACAGGCAATTCAAGCGACAGCGAATCTATCCGCAGGACGCCGATGTAGTCCTTTCCGTCAACCTTTCTGACCGGCATCTCCATGTCGGGGTACAGAATGTAGTCCGGGATGTCCGCGACCGGCTCGGGCATGACAGTGTTCACCGGATCGTCAGTAATTTCCGCGGCGCTGTCTGTAGCATCCGTCGTTTCAGGAAAAAGCCCGTCAAGCTCGTCAAGAACCTGCCTGACCGATCTTCCAGCTCTCGCGTCAGTGTAAACGTTGTACCCCGCAAGCGAAAGCGCCGCCGCGATACACAGCAGCCCGATCACTATGAAGGTGAGCCCGCGCTCAGCGCTTCTCTTCTTCATCCGACGCACCCTTCGAGCGCACAAGACCTATGATCACCAGCGCAAGCCCGATCACGACAAGCGCAGGTACCGGCCACCACAGCTGTCCGGTCTGAGGGAGAGTTGGTTCGGAAGGCGTCGTCTCGGTCGGTTTGGTTTCGACAGGCTCAGTGTCAGGTGCCGTTGTGTCAGGCTCGGTGTCGGGAACGGTCGTCTCGGACGGACCAGTCGTCTCGGACGGACCAGTCGTCTCGGACGGACCAGTCGTCTCATCCGGAGCTGTCGTATCGGGCTCAGTGTCCGGAATGGTCGTTTCTGGTTCGGTGTCGGGGGAGGTCGTATCTGTTGTTTCGGTGTCGGGGGGCGGCTCGGTTGTCTTCGTGTTGGTTATCACAAAGGTCGTACCGTCCTTTTCGATCGTCATTGTGTAGCCCTCCGGAACCTCCTCGGTCACCGTCCATGAATACAGGCGGTCGAGCTTTTCCCATGTGTGCTTCCAGCCGTTCTCCGGCGTCAGGTAAGCGGTATCATAAACCTCGCCATCACGCAGGAGATCGACCTTTACGCTCTCCGGGCGGTTTTCCCTGTCGTCGTTATCATTCCAGAGCTTGATAACCTTTACGGACGTCGGTATGATGACGAACGGCGGCGTGACCTCGAATTTCGCGTTTACAGTAACGTCGGATGTCTCTACATATGTATTGTCGAGTATCACCATAAACGGCGTGAAGTCGTAGCTCGAGCCATCGATCGTCGCCCTGTCCGCGCGGACAAGATACAGACCCGATCCGGTCGTCGTGAAGGACGCGACGCCTTTCCCGTCGGTTTTGACGCTAGCGGCGGGCTTTATGTCGTTTTTCAGCACGATGCCTTCGAGTGTCGGGGCGAGAGCTTTCGGTATGTTGTTATAGCTTCCGGGGTCGACGCCGTAGCCGGAGAAATCGTCGGTCAGGGTGAAGGTCCCGTTTCTGTCGATATCTGCGACTTTGTATATATCGAAGCCAATGTCAGCGAGCGCTTTGCCGCCGTCCTCGCAGACTATTGTCAGTTTCAGCGTATCTGCCGCCGCGACCGCGGGTATGACCGTCAGGACTATCATCACGGCGAGCAGGACTGCGAGGATACATTTGTATGTTTTCATTTGTGCAACCTTATTTCTTTCTGTGTTTTGTGAATAGTGGGATCATCAGCAGTATCAGGAACGGAATCGCGACCGCCGGGGCGACTATAAGCGGCTCTATCTGAATCGCGTCAGCCGTCACTCTCACGTTTTTTGCCGTTTCGACGTTCTCGATTCTGTGACCCCTCACGAGCAGTCGGTGTGAGTTTATCCCGTACGGCGTACAGGTAACGAGTGTGCAGAGATCATCGCCCTCTACAATTTGCAGCGCGTCAACCTCGTCCGGAAGTACCGTCAGAATCTGGTCGACCTCATACGTCAGCACCTCATCAAGGACGCGGAGCATGAACGTCGAGCCCTCGGTAAGCTTGTCGAGGTTCGTGAAGAGCTTCGCGCTCGGGAGACCCCTGTGACCGGACAGGACGCAGTGAGTGCTCTCGCCGCCGGTCGGGAGACTTGACCATGAAATGTGACCTACCGCTATCTGAAGGACTGATTCGTCGGTGCCGTGGTATATCGGGAGCGAACAGTTTATCTCGGGAATCTCGATGTACCCCATGATACCGAGCCCGGAGACGTTCAGCAGGGAGTCGTACTGTTCCTTCTGTTCGTCGGTGAGCAGGAAAGCGTTGAAGCGCGGGACGAGTGAGGCGTTGTAGCTTTTCGCCGCCGTCCACAGCTCGTCGTAGTTTTCCTTCGAGAGGTCGGCGACGTTATCGGCATAGTCCGAGATAGCCTTTGACTGGTGAAGCGAGTTCCAGTAATCACTGAGCGTAGGATAAAGAAGCAGGGAAAGCCCGACGACAAACAGCAGAACGAGTATTACAGTTGTAATTGTACTTCCTTTTCGCTTCATTGGGCTCTCCTTAAAGGGTTATTACTGATCGTTATTCATGCGTCTCTTGGTGACAAGCAGAACAGACGCGCCGAGGACGAGCACCGCGCCGATTATGTAGAAAATCGTCGTGCCGATGCCGCCGGTGGAGGGGAGCTCTGCGCCGGTGTTGTTTTCGACCTTAATCGCTTCAACGCCGTTTGCGTTTTCTTCGGTTACGTTGATCTTACCGTCAGAACCAATAACAACCTCAACTGAATCTTTGAGTGTGTTGTATCCGTCAGGTGCTTTGGTCTCTTTGAGATAGTAAGTGTCGGAGTCAAGTCCATTGATGGTGAAAGAACCTGTGCTATCGGTGGTGATTTCGGTTATTGTGTCGGTTTCACCAGTTTTTGCGACACGATAAGCATTGTTGCCTTCACTGACAAGCGCTATCGGATTTGAACCATCAACGCTCTTGCTTAATACGAACTTTGCGCCAGCAAGCTTGACTTCTTCGCCATCTTTCTTGGTGTACTTAATGACGTCGAAGCTCCATGTGTAGGTTGTGGTCTTGCTTGGAGGAGTCGTAGTGGTTTTGCCGGATTCACCATATTCGATCTTGCTCTCGTTGGGGTTGCCAGTGCTTCCGATTACTGCTTTTTCGTTGACAGTTGCTGTGTAGCTGATGACTATCTCATCGTTTGCTTTGAGAGTATTACAAAATGCCTGAGTGAAGATTACTTCAAATGTGCAGTCATCGCTAAATTCGGTCGTTTTAACAGTATAGCTTGCCTTGTCAACGTTTTCCCCATTCAGCGTAACACCAGTCACGCCGGTATATGTCAGACCTGCGGACATTTTATCATGGAACACATAGTTCTCAGCACCAGCCTGAGCGGCGATGGTGCTCTTGAAGTTCACGGTCTGACCGATATCAGCATCGTTGGTCGAACCATAGTTGCCGGTGGAATCTTCGTCAACAGTCTTGACCTTGGACGGCTCTGCGTTCTTTTCCTTGATGGTAACAGACGGCGTGGTGGTATCAAGCGAACAGAGAGTACCGAGCGTGGTGTCTACGAGGTAGTATCCGAGTTCAAGATTTGTGAACGTAACAGTCGCGTTTTCCGCTTTCATTGAACCTTGATTGACAATCCTGTGATCAGTCGCATACTTCTGTGCAAGCTTTGCGAAAGCTGCCGGGTCGGCGCTATCTTTCCATGTCACATAGCCTTGATCATCAACATTGACATAAACATTTTTGATGTCAGCGCCGTTGATGAAAACGTTCCAGTCAGCCTTTGCCTTATAAGAGTAAGCGCCGGAGTCCTTGTTGTAGCTCTCGAGATAAAGTATCTCGTAAATGGTGTAAGTCTGATCCTTGACGGCGTTGTCGATGGTTATGCTGCCACCGTCGATTGCAGATACACTCACCGCGAGCGTGAACATCATAACGATTGCCAGGAATAACACGGCAAGTCTTCTTGAAGTCTTCATGGTAAGATTCCCTTTCTTAATGTTGGATTTTTTCGTGCCGTGAGATCAGTCGTCCCTGCGGCGCGTTTTATACACAAGCAGGATTGATGCCGTTATCAGCATAACGCCGCTTATTGTATACGGGATTTTGCCGGTTGAACCGGTGGAGGGGAGAACTGTGTGCGGAGTGTTGATGATCGTGAAATGAGTTAAATCATCAACCGTAACTCCGTTTTCCTTCAGTGTCACAACGTTATACGCGACCTCGACGGTGTATGTGTCGCCGGTCTTTGAGTATCCCGGCGGGACTGTCGTTTCCTCGAGTATGTATTTGTGACCGGAAGGAATGCTTTTGAATGAGACGGCGCCGTTCTCGTCTGAAGGCTCCGCTGTCATGTTCGGAAAGTCAACGGAATTCCCGTCGCCTCGACACTCGTCGCAATTCTTGGTGTCGTGTGACAAGGTGAAGACCGCTCCCGGGATTGGCGTGCCGTTCATGGAGGTTTTCTTGAATGTCAATTCTCCGAGGAAACCGTGGACGGACGGGATGGGGAACTCTATCTCCTTCGGCTCTGAAACTTTGTTGTTCTCTATTGTCCTGTATCTCAATGTCGTTCTGTCGTTTGTCGGATATACTGTCTCTTCTCCGAAGTTACCGTTCTCGTTTATCAGCCTGACGCGATACACGAGCGCATATGTGTATTTTGTTTTACCGCCGTTTGTCTCTGTCTGGTATCCCGATTTTTTCAGGTCCCAGCTGATGGCTTTCCTGGCAGTATCGAATGAGGCTGTGTTTTCGCCGTCCGGTTCATACGCGCCTTCAAGCTTGTCGTTCTTCAATGTCGGTATCTTGTCGTAGAAGCCTATGAACTCAACGTGCGCGGCTGAACCGTTTATAGTCGGCAGAGGGTCTTCCGCAACCCAGTCGGCTTTGGAACCGTTTTCGACTTGTTCTTTGATTGTTTTGAAGATTTCGTCGTAAGCTTTTTTCAAGCCATCGGTGTTGGTACTGTCGTGGTAGTAGCCTTCGCCGGAACCTATGCTGTTACCGAGCCAGTTCTTATAAGCATCGGAGCTGGTTGCGCTTCCAATTTCGTAGGTTTTGCCGGTTCTATCAACGACTGAGAACCCATTAGCTTTTTCACTCTGTGTGATGTAATGCTGAATCGTCTGTCCGCCAACATCTACTCCTATTGAGAATATTTTTATTCCAGAGTTCTTTATTCTGTTAGCTTCGTTTCTTGCACGGATAGCGGCTTCATCTGAGTAACTTGTTCCGTATGTGCATGGTTTATTGAGAACTTTGTCATAAAAGCGAGCTCCGGTTGGGTCATATGGGTCATATCCGTTGTAACCACTGCTGATATACGTAGTCGGAAATCCGTCGCTCAGAAATATGATATACTTATGCTCATTATTAACATCACCAAGCATATCGGAAGCCATCTTGAGCCCGGCTTCAATATTTGTAAATCGTGAATGTGACGCAGAATAACCATCAGCATTGATAATTCTCCCAGTTTCGGAGCGCATTTTCCCTTTCAGATTATCTGCCTCATTTTTGTTGGTGCATTTCTGTAATCCGAATATCTGATGCGCGTCAGTATTGAACGCCACATAACCAACCTTGCTGACACCGGTTTTATTACTTGACGCAAATTTATCAAGAAAGCTTTCAGCCGCATCCATAGCAGCTTCATATCTTGTAGCCCCACCGAAGTTCTCTTTCATCGTATTCGAAATATCCATAACAATAACCACAGCCATATCCGGCTCGGTTATCAGTTCCTGAATCTCCGATGAAGTCGTAACCCTCAGCGTAATATCAAACACATTCTCAAGCTCAGTCCCGGCGATAGTTTTGCTGACGCTGACGTTGTCGTTTGAATTTTCGCCTCCACGCTCATCAACCTGTACATCCGACGGTTTCTTTTCAAGTGTCGCGACCTCAAACACCGGATTCACCATCATCTCCGCCGCATAATAATCGGTGTCATCCTGAACATACGCATAGTCGCTGTATTCCTCGAACCATCCGCTGTCCCTCAGAATCTTCCAGTTGTCTCCGTGCGCGGCTTCGGCTATGCTGTCGGTGTCTTCGTCAAGGGCGTTTTCGCCGTCCCCGACGATCACCATATCCCCGTCGCAAACCACATCCCCGGCGCACAGCTGAAGCCTTACCATCCCCGGCTCCCCGGCGACAACGTCAACGCTCGCGTTGCATTCCCCGGGCGCTCCGGTCGTCACGAAGCCCTCGAGAACCGATTTCCCGTCCTCGTCGCTGATTACCGGCTCACTGATCAGTGTGTCCGTGATGTCGAACTCCCCGCCGGTCAGCTCAAAGCGCACCCCGAGCTTTCCCGTGCGGCCCTCTCCATCCGTCGTGCCGGTTGCCAGCCTGAACGTGTATGTCAGAATGTCGCCGCCTGACACCGGTCTCTCTGTCCCGTCGTCCGGTACCTCTTCCATGCGAGTTATCGTCACGGGCTCAGCCGTTATGCTCTCCACGGTTATCGCGGCGTCGTCGGCGTTTATCGTTCCTCCGTCAGCGTCGAGAAGCATCTCTGTCGCCTCGAGCGCCGCGTTCTGTTCTTCATCTGTCGCGCAGGCTCTGATACTGTCGATAAGCGCTCTCAGCCCCGATATATAGCCGTCAAGTCCCTCGCTGTCCCCCGCCTCGCGGTACGCCGAAAGCTTCTCCATGACCTCCGCCGGGTCGGGCAGGAGCGCGAACAGCTTGTCGGTATAAGGCTTGCCGCAGCTCTCGTTATGCGTGTGTTCCTCGAGTCCGCAGATGAGCACGCGCTCTGTCCCTGCCGGCTCGGTTGTCTCATCGTCGGAAGCCGTTGTCTCCTCCGGTACGGTGATCTCCTCCGGCGCCGATGTCTCCTCCGGTACGTATATCGTCTCGGGGTCGACGGCGGGAAGGGTGTCAATCTCCGGTCCGGCGTATGTGTCGACCGTTATCAGCGTCTCGCTCTCAGCGTCGGTGTCGGTTTCTGTTTCGGTTTCGGCGCTGGTTTCGGCAACGGTTTCTGTTTCCGCTTCGGCGCTGGTTTCAGCTTCTGTTTCAGTGACGGCTTCGGTTTCTTCCGCCGGTTCGGTAACAGCTTCGGTGTCGGTTTCCGGCTCCGTGACGGATTCGGTGTCGGTTTCCGGTACGGTCACGACCGTGGTCTCTGTCTCTGTCTCTGTCTCTGTCTCTGTCTCAGCTTCGTTTTCTGTTTCCGGTACAGTCACGTCCTCGGTTTCGTTATCCGCCGCCGCGACTAGCGCGTAACAGTCCTCCGTATGTGTGTGCTCCGGCAGTGTGCAATCCTGCTTTTCAAGCGTTATCGCGGGAAGTATCAGCGCGTAAACCGTGCAGAACACCACCACAGCCGCGAGACAGGTCACTATCCTCCGTCGCCTTGATATCCTTTTGTGTTTTCCGGAGTATAAAGATAAAAAAGAATTTATAAGAATATCTTTAGTGTTTTACTTAGTAAATGTTTTTATATGTGGAAGTACCTACTTTATAATCTACTTTACAGGTATAGAGCATATGAAAATATCATTCTTAATAGTATGTACTTATATAAGTTGTGAATTGCTTAAATACATATATCGGGACATAAAAAATCTTAAATATATTAAGGACATAAAAAAAACAATAGATATAAATTTACTTGGTAAACATTTTACATGTGAGGCGTTAGTAGATAGTGGAAACTTACTAAAAGATCCTTTAGGTAATAATGAAGTTATAATAGTTAAATCAAGGGCACTAAAGGGGATTATAAGTGATGAGTTAGTAGAATATAACTATGAGAATATGGATGTATTCAAAGTGCAGAATATTATAAGTTCTTCAGATGAAATATTATCCTCAAGGGTAAGACTTATTCCATATAAGCATGCAGGAAGCAATAGTGGTTCAATAATTTTAGGGATTAAAGCTGACTACATTGAAATTGATAAAAATAAAA